>NZ_JBSFVA010000150.1:0-1007 GCF_053592075.1 Nonomuraea sp. NPDC002799 | reverse complement strand
GCTCAGCACCACCCGCCTCCGCGTCGTCCTGCAGAGCGGCCAGGGCTCACCCGGCCTCCTGGAGGTCAAGGCCTACACCTGACCTGAACAACCGATGAGGGTGGCGGCCGACCTGGCCGCCACCCTCATCCGTCGTAGCAGCACTTCACGTGCCGCCACCCTCAGCCGTCTAGCGTCCGTAACGGCTCTTCAGGTGCCGCCACCAGTCGCGGAACATCCAGGCGTCGAAGTCCGTGATCGACGACGCGCTGCCCGCCTTCATCAGGAAGCAGCACACCCCCGTCGGGGTCCAGTCGTAGAAGTCGTCCAGCCCGAACGAGTGCCCCATCTCATGCAGCAGGATGTGCACGTTGTCGGTGTTGAGGTTGGACAGGTAGTACTCGCTGCCGATCCGCTGCCCCCAGTCGCCACCCGCGCCCCCGCCGAACCCGGCCGTCAGCCACAGGGACATGTCGTAGTGGTGCGACGCGCCACCGGGGCAGTTCGGGTAGGTGCCGCTCTGGTTGAAGAACCGGCCGCACGGCTCGGAGCACTGCGGCGCGTTCTCCCGGATGTTGCCGACGTAGATGTCGACGGAGGTGTCGCTCCACTGGAGCTGGGCGCGGTCGCGGACGGCCCAGCCGACCACCTTGACCGGCACGGAGGTGTACGGCCAGCCGCTCTGGCCGGCCATGAGATCCATCCACTTCTTGAACTGGCGGGCCAGCGTGGCGTGGATCTGGTCCCGCTGGGCCGCCGTCACCGAGGCGCTCGAATCCCAGCGGACGCAGTAGTTGATCGAGCCGCCGTTGGCCATGACCTGGTCCCAGCCGTAGTTCCGGAACCCGTACAGGTTCGGATAGGTGCTCTCGACGTGCTGCCAGACCTCGTTGAGCGGGGTGACCAGGTTGGCGGGCGGGTTCCACACGGTGCCGCCCGGCGGGTCGGGGGCGAACGCCTTGACCTCCAGGAGGCCGGGTGAGCCCTGGCCGCTCTGCAGGACGACGCGGAGGCGGGTGGTGCTGAGT
>NZ_JBSFVA010000149.1:0-1016 GCF_053592075.1 Nonomuraea sp. NPDC002799 | reverse complement strand
GGTTCTGGTTCGGGTGGTTGTTCCAGGATGAGGTGGGCGTTGGTGCCGCTGATGCCGAAGGAGGAGATTGCGGCGCGGCGGGGGTGTCCGTTGGGCTGCCACGGCTGGGCTTCGGTGAGGAGGTTGACGGCGCCGGCGCTCCAGTCGACATGGGGGCTGGGTTGGTCGGCGTGCAGCGTGCGGGGCAGGGTGTGGTGCCGCATGGCCATGAGCATTTTGATGATGCCGGCGACGCCTGCGGCGGCTTGGGTGTGGCCGATGTTGGACTTGATCGAGCCCAGCCACAACGGCTGGTCGCGGTCCTGGCCGTAGGTGGCGAGGATGGCCTGCGCCTCGATCGGGTCGCCCAGGGTGGTCCCGGTGCCGTGCGCCTCCACCACGTCGACGTCGGAGGGGGTCAGTCGGGCGCTGGCCAACGCTTGTTGGATGACGCGTTGTTGGGCGGGTCCGTTCGGAGCGGTGAGGCCGTTGCTGGCGCCGTCTTGGTTGATGGCGCTGCCTCGGATGAGGCCGAGGATGGTGTGGTTGTTGCGCTGGGCGTCCGACAGGCGTTCGAGGAGGAGGATGCCGGCGCCGTCGGAGAAGCCGGTGCCGTCGGCGGTCGCGGCGAAGGACCGGCACCGGCCGTCCGGCGAGAGCCCGCGCTGGCGACTGAACTCCACGAACATGCCGGGGGTGGCCATGACGGTGACGCCGCCGGCGAGGGCGAGTGAGCATTCGCCGTTGCGCAGGGCTTGGGCGGCGAGGTGGATGGCGACCAGGGAGGAGGAGCAGGCGGTGTCGACGGTGACCGCAGGGCCTTCCAGACCATAGGTATAGGCGATGCGGCCGGACGCCACGCTTGCCGTGTTGCCGGTCAGCAGGTAACCGTCGAGGCTCTCGGCTCCTTCATGCGTGCGCGGGCCGTACTCCTGCCCGATGACCCCGGTGAACACCCCGGTTTGGCTGCCGTGCAACGACTCTGGGTTGATTCCGGCTCGTTCGAGTGCTTCCCAGGTGGTTTCGAGGAGGAGGCG
>NZ_JBSFVA010000148.1:0-1048 GCF_053592075.1 Nonomuraea sp. NPDC002799 | reverse complement strand
GGGTGGTTTCTAACACTGGTCGCGAACTAGCTGGTAGAGCCGTTGGTTAGCAATGCTCTCATGGCTTCGGCTGGTGTTCTATCTCCGAGGGCGAGGCGGGGTCGCTGGTTGAGTTGGGCGGCGACTGTCTGCAGGTCTTGGGCGGTATGGGTCGACAGGTCGGTGTGTTTGGGGAAGTACTGGCGGATCAGTCCGTTGGTGTTCTCGTTGAGGCCCCGCTGCCAGGGGGAATGCGGGTCGCAGAAATAGATGTCGAAGCCGGTCGCGGCGCCGGTCTGCTCATGCATCGACATCTCCCGGCCCTGGTCCCAGGTCAGGGTTTTGCGCCAACTCTCGGGCAGATGCCGGGTCTGCGCGATAAGCGCATCGCGCAGTTGCGGGGCCTTGTAGCCGTCCGGGAGATGCACCAGGATCAGGAACTTGGTGACCCTCTCCACCAGGGTGCCGATGGCCGTGGCACCACCCGGCGCCCCGTATTGGCCGATGATGAGGTCGCCTTCCCAATGTCCGGGGACCCGACGTTCAGTGACTTCAGCGGGACGCTGGTCGAGGAGCTTCATGTTCTTGATCTTGTTGGGGATTGCGACGCCCCGCCGGTGCGGCTTCCTGCGGGAGCGGCCGGTGCGGAGCTTTCCGGATCTGCAGCCGAGAAGGCCGGCGTAGAGGGCCCTGTAGATGCTCTCGGCGCAGACCTGCATGGCGCTCAGATCGGGGTAGGTGCGGGTGAGGAACCGGGAGATCTGCTGCGGTGACCACTTCTCGGTCAGCTTGTCGCGCACGACCGTACGGAGCGGTTCGTGGCCCCGAATCTTCTCTTCCTTGGAACGTCCGCGGCGGAGAAGCGCCTGGTTGTGGGCCCACCAGGGTTGGTAGCGGCCGTCGGACTTGCTGTTGCGCTGGATCTCTCGGTAGACCGTCTGAAAGCTCTTGCCGATCGACGCGGCGATCTCCTTCACCCCGACCTTGGCGTGTATGCCGTCGGCGATGGCGATCCGGTCATCCTGGGTGAGGAAGCGGGCAGAGACGGGCGCGTCGGCGAGAACCATCC
>NZ_JBSFVA010000147.1:0-1064 GCF_053592075.1 Nonomuraea sp. NPDC002799 | reverse complement strand
GGAGCAACTGGCCCAGCTCCAACTATCTCAACTCCAGCGACGTCGCCAGGGCCGGCCACGTCGAGTCGCAGACCAACCGCTCGTTCTTCCAGATGGCCACGGGCTCGGCCATCCACGGCAAGCAGATCATCAAGGCGACGTTGCGCACCTACGAGACGTGGTCGTACTCGTGCGGTGCCCGCAAGGTCGAGGTCTGGGGGACCGGCGCGATCAGCAAGACCACGACCTGGAACAAGCAGCCGTCGTGGACGAGGCTGCTCTCCACGGTGAACGTGGCCAAGGGCTGGGGGGCCTCCTGCCTGCCCGGCGGCGTCGAGTTCGACATCACCTCCTGGGCCGCCGACGCCGCCGCCAAGAAGTGGAGCACCATGACCGTCGGCATCCGCGCCACCAGCGAGAGCGACGTCTACGCGTGGAAGAAGTTCAAGAACAACCCGACCGCCGTGATCGAGTACAACTCGCTGCCCGTCGACCCCGTGGCCGTGGACCTGTGGTCGGACCCGGGCGGTCCCTGCGTCTCGGGTGAGGGCCGGCCGATCATCAGCACCGCCACGCCGAAGTTGTGGGCGAAGCTGAAGGACGTCGACAACTCGGTCAAGGGCCGGTTCGAGTGGTACAACGAGGCCGGGGTGAAGGCGGGCGAGCAGGTCACCGCGCTGGGCTCGACCGGCACGGCCTTCTACGCGACGATCCCGCTGAGCCTCTATGCCGACGGGGCGCTGATCCGCTGGCGGGCCCGTGGTGAGGACGGCAAGGCCAGCAGCGCGTGGAGCCCCTGGTGCGAGGCCACCATCGACGCCACCGCCCCCGGCAAGGAGCCGGTCGTGAGCTCGCCCCAGTACACCGAGAACGCCTGGAAGGACGGCCTCGGCCTGGCGGGCACCTTCACCTTCGAGCCCAACGGCGTCCCCGACGTCGCCGCCTACGTCTACGGCCTCGACACCACGCCCAAGACGGAGGTCGTCCCCGGCGCGGACGGCGCCGCCACGATCGCGCTGACGCCGCGTCACGACGGCCCCAACGTGTTGTCGGTGCGCAGCAAGGACCGCGCCGGCCAGCTCGGC
>NZ_JBSFVA010000146.1:0-1076 GCF_053592075.1 Nonomuraea sp. NPDC002799 | reverse complement strand
AGGGGGGGGGGGGGGGGGGGCGCGGCGGGGGGGGCGGTGTTGCGGGTGGGCGCGGCGGCGGCGGGCGCCGCCCTCGTCGTCGTGGCGGCCCCCCCCCCCCCCCCCCGCCACAGGTGCGGTGATCGGGAGGGGTCAGCTCGCGCTACAGGAGATCGTCGGCCACGTTCGGTTGCCGTTGTGCTGGATCGTCACACCCCAGTTGTTGCCGTTGCCGTTGGGTCTGGCGGTCAGCACCTGGGAGCTGGGATAGCTGGCGCTGATGTTCCAGGTGGCGATGATGGTCGCCGGGGACGGGACGTTCATGGTCGCGGTCCAGTTGCTGGAGCCGCTGACCGCGACGCTGAGGTTGTAGCGGTCGCTCCACTGCTGACCGGCGGACAACGTCGCGGTGCAACCGCCGCCGGGGTTGCCGGGGTTACCCGGGTTGCCGGGGTTGCCGCCTGTGCCGCCCACCGTGATGTTGGAGTTGCCGCTGCTCTGATATCCCTCGGTGGCGAGGATCATGTAGTCGTGGCTGCCGAGGCTCATACCGTTACGCGACCATGCGTCGAAGTGGTTGCCGGACGTGATCGTCCCGCCTGTCTTCTTCGACTGCCTGACGCTCCAGTACTGGTTGAAGGTCTTGTTGCCTTCGATGGAGGGGGCGTTGTAGCGCGTCGTCTGGTAGATGTCGTAGGTGCCGCCGTCGCTGGTGACCGTGCCCTTGTACGTTCCGGTGGGCCGGTAGGTGCCCCAGTTGTCGACGATGTAGTACTCCACGAGCGGGTTCCTGGTCCACCCGTAGAGGGTCAGATAGGCGTTGCCCGACGGATTGAAGCTGCCGGAGTAGTTCACGCTCCGGCGTCCGCCGGTGCTCCAGCCCTTGCCGGCCACGAAGTTGCCGGTGTTGCTCCATGAGGTGCTGTAGTTGCCGCCGGAGCCCAGGTCCATGGAGACCGACCCTTGGCTGTCGGTCCAGAAGGAATAGAAGTAGCCGTTGTTGGTGCCGGTCTGATTGGACGTCACGGGGGCCGCGTTGGGGGATGCGGGGGGGCGGGGCCAACCCCCCACCCCCCCCCCCCCCAGAACGGAGAGGG
>NZ_JBSFVA010000145.1:0-1091 GCF_053592075.1 Nonomuraea sp. NPDC002799 | reverse complement strand
CTCAACAGACTCCGACGCAACGGCATCGCCCCCATGCCCACCCAAGACGCACTCGCCCTGTTCGACAACGCACTCGCCAGCGGTCAACCACATCTGCTTCCGGCCCGGATCGACCGCGCGGTACTCCGTGGACAGGCCGACACCGGCATATTGCCCCCGCTCCTGCACAATCTCGTGCGTACGTCGTCTCGCCGCGCCTCTCGTGGAACCGCCGGCACCCATTGGGCGCTGCGAATCAGCGCACTTCCAGCCGACGAACGCCGTGAGGCGGTGCTCGCCCTTGTACGCAACCAGGTCGCAGCCGTCCTGGGGCACGGTGCGCCGGGTGCGATAGATCCGGAACGGGCGCTGAACGAGCTGGGCTTCGATTCGCTGACAGCGGTGGAACTGCGCAACCGGCTTGCCGGATCCACCGGCCTGCGCCTGCCGTCCACCCTGGTCTTCGACTACCCGAACATGGCCGCGTTGGCGGACTTCCTGCTCGAACTCGTCCAGGACGTACCGGTGAGCACGGCAACCGCCGCCAGAGCTGCCGCGCACGACGATCCGATCGCGGTCGTCGCCATGGCCTGCCGTTATCCCGGCGGTGTGCACTCCCCCGAGGATCTATGGCGCCTGGTGACCGACGGCGTCGACGCCATCACCGCGTTCCCCGGCAACCGCGGCTGGGACACCGACCTGTACGACCCGGATCCGGACCGAACCGGGAAGACCTACTCCCAGCACGGCGGATTCCTGCACGACGCCGACCAGTTCGACGCCGACTTCTTCGGCATCAGCCCCCGCGAAGCCCTCGCCATGGACCCCCAGCAACGCCTCCTCCTCGAAACCACCTGGGAAGCACTCGAACGAGCCGGGATACCCACGCAGAGCCTGCGCGGCAGCGCAACAGGTGTCTTCACCGGGGTGATGTACGACGACTACGGCACCCGTCTCCGCCAAGCCCCGGACGGATTCGAGGGACATCTGGCGACCGGTAGCGCGAGCAGTGTCGCCTCCGGGCGGATCTCGTACGTCTTCGGGTTCGAAGGCCCCGCCATCACCATCGACACCGCCTGCTCCTCCTCCCTCGTCGCCATCCACCTCGCCGC
>NZ_JBSFVA010000144.1:0-1093 GCF_053592075.1 Nonomuraea sp. NPDC002799 | reverse complement strand
AGTGGGCATCTTGGGATGGCTTGCGGGCATATGCCCCTTCTGCGAGGTAGGCGGGTCGCGTCGTTTGTAAAGAGTGCCCCGCCTTGCGAGGCCAGGCGGAGCTCGCCGATGTCTATTTTGCGAGACGGGCCGACCCCGATTCCGTCTGGCGTAGGAACGTCCTAGACACGCCATGTTTCGGAGGTTGCCGGCTCTCACGGTTGATGCGACGTACGGGTCGGAGTATGAACCCCCGACGCAGCTACCCTTCCGACATCTCCGATGCCCGCTGGGCCCTGATCGAGCCCACCCTCGCCGCCTGGCGCCAGGCTCGTCTCGACCGCCGTCCCACCGGGGCGCCCGCCCCCACCAGCCTGCGAGACATCTTCAACGCGATCTTGTATCTGAACCGGACCGGCATCGCCTGGGCCTACCTCCCTCACGACTTCCCGCCCCACGGGACCGTCTACTCCTACTACGCCGCCTGGCGTGACCAGGGCATCTTCGCCCAACTCAACTACAACCTCACTGGCCTGGCTCGCGCCAAAGACGGCCGAGCCCCCGAACCCACCGCCTCGATCATCGACACCCAGACCGTCAAAACCTCCACCAACCCACCCGTCAGCACCCAAGGCACAGACGCCGCCAAGAAGATCGTCGGACGCAAGCGAAGCATCGCCACCGACGCCCTCGGCCTACTACTCGCCGTAACCGTCTGTGCCGCGTCGGTCTCGGAGAACCAGGCTGGCATCCGCGTACTCGACCAGGCCAAAACCGATCACCCGAGCATCACCCTGACCTGGGTCGACACCGGCTTCAAGAAGCAGTTCGCCGACCACGCCGCCACCCTCGGCATCCACGCTGAAGTCGTCCACCGCGACCCCGAAACCCGCGGATTCCACGTCCTCAAGCGACGCTGGGTGATCGAACGCACCCTGGGCTGGCTCATGCTCCACCGCAGGCTCGCCCGCGACTACGAGACCCTCCCCGCCAGCTCCGAAGCCATGATCCACATCGCGATGATCGACAATGCCAGCAAGCGCATAACGGACGAGGCGACACCAACCTGGCGAGGAACGTACTAACACAAACATGGGCAAACCAAATGCCCTCT
>NZ_JBSFVA010000143.1:0-1128 GCF_053592075.1 Nonomuraea sp. NPDC002799 | reverse complement strand
CGGACGAACTGCGCGGGCGTCTGCCCGAGCTGGCCGGTGAACAGCCGGGTCAGATGCCGCACGCTCATCCCCGCGTGGGCGGCCAGGACGGCGATGGACAGATCGTCGTCGAGATGGGAGCTGATGTGGTCGACCAGGCGGCGGACCCGGTCGTCGTCGGCCGGTGGAGCGGCGGTGAAGATGCTCATCTGCGCCTGGTTGCCCGGCCGCTGCAGGTAGATCACCAGGTAGCGGGCCACCTGCCTGGCCAGCTCGGCTCCGTGGTCCTCCTCGATCAGCGCCATCGTCAGGTCGAGCGCGCTGGTGACGCCGGCCGAGGTGATCAGGTTGCCGTCGCGGATGTAGATGGGGTCGGCGTCCCAGATCACCGCGGGGTGGCGGACGGCCAGCTTGCGGGCCCACCACCAGTGCGTGGTGACGCGCCGCCCGTCCAGCAGGCCCGCGGCGGCGAGGATGCCCGCGCCCGTGCAGATCGAGGCGACCCGGCGGCTCTCCCGCGCGATGCGCCGCACGTGGGCGACGATCAGCGGATCGGCGGCGGCCTGCTCGTGCCCCAGACCGCCGACGACGAGCAGCGTGTCGAAGGGGCCG
Source organism: Nonomuraea sp. NPDC002799 (assembly GCF_053592075.1). NCBI lineage: Bacteria > Bacillati > Actinomycetota > Actinomycetes > Streptosporangiales > Streptosporangiaceae > Nonomuraea > Nonomuraea sp. NPDC002799. Next base: position 537 of record NZ_JBSFVA010000143.1, on the reverse strand, counting down.
GTGACGCGTTCGAGCGGAAGGCCGCCCTGCAGCGTCAGCGCGGTGGGAAAGGCGATGGGACGGCCGCCGGGCGTGACGAGCTCCGTCCGGTACGGCACACGCAGGCAGCCGTGCAGGTTGGCCAGGCCCAGGCTGGTGGTGACGCAGGCGATGTCGATCAACTCGGCGCCGTCGTAGCCGACGACCGCGATCACACGCTCATCCATCCGGCCAATCTAGTTCGCCGTGCGCCACCGGACCACGTTCCCAGGATTCTGGACGTGCTCGGCCGAAGATCTGGATGGTCACCCGGCCCGCTGGCGATCGTCTTCTCATGCCTGAGACAGCACAGCAGTCCTGCCGTATCGACGTCCCCGCCGGATCCGGGCACGGGTCGGGAGCCGATCGGCGCGACCCCGGCACCGGTGGCCGCCGGCCGCACACCATGCGTCCGTGGAAGGACGCCGCCCCGACGAAGCCAGGGCTGCCGGCCGGAGACACGCGTGTCTCCGGCCGGCGTGCGGAGGGGCAGCGCAACGGCCTGCTGGGACCGATGGA
>NZ_JBSFVA010000142.1:0-1172 GCF_053592075.1 Nonomuraea sp. NPDC002799 | reverse complement strand
CAACCACTATGGCTCGGCTCCATCAAATCCAACATCGGCCACACCCAAGCCGCCGCAGGCGTCGCCGGCATCATCAAAATGCTCATGGCCATGCGACACCACACCCTGCCCCGAACTCTGCACGCCGACCAACCCAGCCCCCACATCGACTGGACCTCCGGCGCCGTCAACCTCCTCACCCAAGCCCAGCCATGGCAACCCAACGGCCACCCCCGCCGCGCCGCGATCTCCTCCTTCGGCATCAGCGGCACCAACGCCCACCTCATCCTGGAACAACCACCCGAACCAAAACCCACCACACCACCCGAACCCGAACCCGCCACACCAGCCGCCCCCCAACCGCTGCCATGGCTGCTGTCCGCCAAAACCAGCGACGCACTCCGCGCCCAAGCCCGCCACCTCGCCCACCACGTCCAAACACACCCAGACCTCGACCTCGCCGACATCGCCTACACCCTGTCCAGGCGCTCACAGTTCGACTACCGCGCGGCCGTCACCACCACCACAGCTCCCACCGCTACCGTCACCGGGACCGGGCGCCAGGACTACCTCAACGGGCTGATCGCACTCGCCAACGGCGACGCCCTCATCACCACCACCAACAGCGGCAAAACCGCCTACCTGTTCACCGGGCAAGGCGCCCAACACCCCGGCATGGGCCGCGAGCTGTATGCGCACCATCCGGTGTTCGCCCGCGCGCTCGACGACGTCTGCGATCACTTCGACTTCCCGCTCCGCGACATCATGTGGGCCGAGGACCCCGAACAACTCCACCAAACCGGCCACACCCAACCCGCCCTCTTCGCCCACCAAACCGCGCTCCACCACCTGCTCCAGCATCACGGCCTCACCCCCGACTATTTGGCAGGACACTCCATCGGTGAGATCACCGCCGCCCACGTCGCCGGGGCTCTCACCCTCACCGACGCCTGCACCCTCATCACCGCACGCGCCCACCTCATGCAAGCCCTGCCTCCAGGCGGCGCCATGCTCGCCATCAACACCACCGAGCACGACATCCGGCCCCACCTCAGCCCGACCGTCGCCCTCGCCGCCGTCAACACCACCACCTCACTCGTCATCTCCGGCGACACCCACGACGTCCTGGCCATCGGCGAGCACTTCGCCGCACGCGGCGTGCGCACCCGCCAACTCACCGTCAGTCACGCCTT
>NZ_JBSFVA010000141.1:0-1425 GCF_053592075.1 Nonomuraea sp. NPDC002799 | reverse complement strand
AGAGGATGTTCTGTGACGGTATGGGCTTTTGGTCCCTGCAGTTGAGTAGGGATTTTCGTGAAATAGGTTGACGTTCAGTGTGAGTGCGCTCAACTGACAGTTATGAGCGAGCGGAAGCCGTACCCCAGCGATCTGTCCGATGAGCGGTGGGAACTGATCCGGCCGGTCATCACTTCGTGGAAGGGTCAGCACCCCTCCGTCAGCGGTCATGAGGGCCGCTACGAGATGCGGGAGATCGTGAACGCGATCCTGTATCAGGCCCGGACCGGCTGCCAGTGGCGCTATCTGCCGCACGACCTGCCGCCCTACACCGCGGTCTACTACTACTTCGGCGCGTGGCGCGATGACGGCACCGACCAGACCATCCATGATCTGCTGCGCTGGCAGGTGCGTGAGCAGGCGGGCCGGGCTGAGGATCCCAGCGCGGTGGTGCTGGACACCCAGACCGTGCACGCCTCCGTCAACGCGCCGGCCGACACCACCGGGCTGGATCCGGGTAAGAAGAGCAGGGGCCGCAAGCGCGGCATCGCCTCCGACGTGCTTGGCCTGGTCATCGCGGTCGTGGTGACCGCAGCCAGCGTGCACGACAACGCCATCGGCATCGCGCTGCTGGACAAGGTCGCGGCCGCCAACCCCAGCGTGACCAAGGCGTGGACCGATGCCGGGTTCAAGAACGCGGTCGCGCAGCATGGTGCCGGGCTGGGCATCGACGTGGAGGTGGTGCAGCGCAACCCACACACCCTCGGGTTTGCGCCGCTACCCAAGCGGTGGATGGCCGAGCAGGTCTACGGCACCCTGATGCTGCACCGCCGGCTGGCTCGCGACTACGAGACACGACCTGCCAGTTCCGAGTCGATGATCTACTGGTCGATGACGGACAACATGGTTCGCCGATTGACCGGGACGGCCACGTCGACCTGGCGCGATCCCGTCCCCGTGGCGGCATAGCAGAGCCGGGGACGCCGATGCGCGAGTTCCTCGAGCGCCTGGCCGAGCGGGAGGCCGCCGCCCAGGCCGAAGCCGACCACCTGCGCGAGCAGATCGCCGAGCTGTCGGAGCGGCTGAGCACTGTTGAGCAGGTGCTGTCCCGGCTGCGCGTCACCCGCGCGACGATCCTGGAGATGACCGGCGAGTCGGCCGGGAGCAACTCTGCCGCGCCGGCGCTTTCGCCCGTCTACCGGCAGATCCTGGCGATCGTGGAGCAAGCGCCGGACGGCCTGCGAGCCAAGGACATCTGCCGGCTGCTGAATATCGGCGTGGAACACACCCACACCGAGAGCCTGCGCGCCAAACTCAAACGCATGGTCGCCCGACGCATCCTCGTTGAACCCGAACCCGGACTGTTCACGCTGCCCCAACCGGGTCACGGCGCATAGAAGCTGTTGCCCAAAGTCAGACCGGACGGAAGCCCACAGAACGCCCTCT
>NZ_JBSFVA010000140.1:0-1464 GCF_053592075.1 Nonomuraea sp. NPDC002799 | reverse complement strand
CCACCCAACTCATCAGCGCCATCCGCGAAACCCTCAACACCGAAATCACCATCCGCACCCTCTTCGACACCCCCACCATCGCCGACCTCGCCCCCGTCATCGAGGCCAACCAGGTCGAGGCACGGCCCAAGTTGCGCACGATGCGACGTCCTGAGCGGCTTCCGCTGTCCTACGTCCAGCGCCGCATGTGGTTCGTCAACCAGACCAGCGACCAGGGGCAGGCCCATCACGTCCGTACCTGCCTGCGGCTCACCGGGCGGCTGGATCGCGACGCGCTCCAGGCCGCGGTCGGTGACCTGGTCGACAGGCACGAGGTGCTGCGCACGGTGCTGCCCGAGCACGAAGGCCAGCCGTACCAGCTCATCGTCACCGGCGAGCAGGCTCGGCCCGCGATCAGGTTCGTCACCGCGGCGCCGGCCGAGCTGCCCGGCCTGCTGGAGGAGGCGGCCGGCGCGCGGTTCGACCTCGCCACCGATCTGCCCCTGCGCGTCTTCCTGTTCGGCGTGGGCGCCGATGAGCACGTGCTGCTGCTGGTGGCGCATCACATCGCGTGCGACGGGTGGTCGATGGCGCCGCTCGCCCGCGACCTGGCCACCGCGTACGAGGTGCGCTGCCGCAAGGAGCTGCCGCGGTGGGAGCCGCTGGAGGTGCAGTACGCGGACTACACCCTGTGGATGCGCGAGGTGCTGGGCGACGAGGCCGATCAGGAGAGCGTGATCTCCAGCCAGGTGGCCTACTGGCGGGAAACGCTGGCCGGCCTGCCCGACCACCTCGAACTGCCGACGGATCGGCCGCGTCCGCCGGTGGCCAGCCACCGTGGCGGCACGATCCAGGTGACGGCCGGCGCCGAGCTGCACCGCGGCCTGCTGAGCCTGGCCCAGCACAGTCGTGCCAGCCTGTTCATGGTGACCCAGGCCGCGCTCGCGGCGCTGCTGAACCGGTTCGGCGTGGGGACCGACATCCCGGTGGGCACGCCCGTCGCCGGTCGCACCGACGCGGCGCTGGACGACCTGGTGGGCTGTTTCATCAATCTTCTGGTCCTGCGCACGGACGTCTCAGGCGATCCCACCTTCGCGCAGTTGCTCGATCGGGTCCGGCAGGCGGACCTGGCCGCCTTCAGCCACCAGGACCTGCCCTTCGAGCGCCTCGTCGAGATGCTCAACCCGGCGCGGTCCCTCGCCCGGCATCCGCTGTTCCAGGTCCTGCTCGTCCATCAGAACAACACCAGGGCCGAGCTGGAGTTCGCCGGGCTCGACGCGCGGACGGAACCGGTCAGCGATCCCGTCGCCGAGTTCGACCTGACCCTGGACATCGTCGAGAGCCACACCGGGGACGGTCGTCCCGACGGCATCCACTTCTATTTCGAGTACGCCGTCGATCTGTTCGATCGGGTGTCGGTGGAGGCGATGGGAGCGCTGTTCGTCCGGCTGCTGGAAGCGGTCGCGGCCGACCCCGACCAACCGA
>NZ_JBSFVA010000139.1:0-1478 GCF_053592075.1 Nonomuraea sp. NPDC002799 | reverse complement strand
TTGAGCGCACTCACACTGAACGTCAACCTATTTCACGAAAATCCCTACTCAACTGCAGGGACCAAAAGCCCATACCGTCACAGAACATCCTCTGAAGCAGCCGGATCAGCACCTGCTCGGTGCTCAACTGGACGTTCGCGACGGCTGGGAGTGAGGCCGGGGGACAGGACTGTGATCATTGATCTGGCAGGGCTTTGCGAGGTTCAGGATCGGCGGCAGGGGTCGCGGTGGCTGCAGTGGATCGGTGCGGCGAAGACCCGGCTGGGCAGGCGGTGATCGGCTTGCCGGGCTGAACTGAGCCAGTTGCGAAGGACCCAGGTCAGGGCAGTGACGACCTCGTGAGCCGGCTTGTCGTCATGGCGCGCTCCTGAGCGTGCAGGCGGATAAGGCTATGCAAGCGGTAGCGGCACTGCCCGTCGGCCCCACCATCGGCCATGCTCAGAAGGTTTGCATGGACACGTTCGTCGAGATGTTGTGAGGCGTCCTTGGCAGGTACGCCGAGCAGGACCGATACCACCCATCCCCGGAAGTCAGAAGTGTCCAGCACGCCGAGTAGGCGATAAAGCCGCTGTGTGGTCGGCAGCAGAGGCCAAGGGGGTTTTGGCCTGCGAGTTCTTCCACGCGGACACGATTGTTCTGAAGCGCTTGTACGTGTTGTTCGTGATGGAGGTCAACGCGCGCGCGTGCACATCCTGGGCGTGACCTTCCATCCGACCGGCGCGTGGACTGCCCAGCAGGCGCGCGATCTCCTGATCGATCTTGGCGAGCGAGCGGCGTGGTTCCGCTTCCTCATTCGCGATCGAGACGCCAAGTTCACCACGCTCAACGGGCTGGTCACCCCAGCAAGATTGCTGGCCTGGCATCGTCGCCTGCTCCGCCGCGCCTGGACCTACCCGCATCGTGGCGGACAGCCGAGGACGAGCCGGGAGGTCCGGGACTTGGTCATTCGCCTGGCGCGGGAAAACGTGATGTGGGGCTATCGAGGCGTGCAGGGGGAACTGGTGCGGCTCGGCTGCCAGGTCAGCAGGCGACCATGTGCCGACCCACACCGATCTCACCAAGGCGCGCGGGCAACGACCACCCGATCAGGACGAACAGGCGGTGGCGCCGATCGAAGGCCGGATCGAACGCCGCAAGGTCCTCGGTGGAGCGATTAACGAGCACCACCCGGGCTGCATAGCGCGGCCGGGAACCCCCAGCTCAGGCCACACGCGTCAGTTGCGACACGGTACAGGCCGATAGGGGCCAGCGGCAGACCGGGTAGGCACAGGTTCCGCGATCATGGAATTGCGACATTCTATGATCATCGGGGAGGCCCGTGCCTGCGCTGCCGTCATGGCTAGAACGTTGTCGACGATGCCGCACTTTCACCGACAACCCAGATGAGGGGCCTCGGTGATTCCGGACAGCCGTCCTATGGGCGTAGCCTATGCGGCTGTTCGAGTTGAGAGGAATTCGTTGAGTACCTCCAGGGGCGG
>NZ_JBSFVA010000138.1:0-1479 GCF_053592075.1 Nonomuraea sp. NPDC002799 | reverse complement strand
CGTCAGGTTGCGGGTGTGGTTCTGGGCCAGGAGCTGGGCCAGGATGAGCAGCGAGTTGAGCGGGGTGCGCAGCTCGTGGCTCATGTTGGCCAGGAACTCGCTCTTGTACTTCGAGGCCAGCGACAACTGCTGGGCCCGGTCCTCCAGCTCCTGCCGCGCCTGCTCGATCTCCAGGTTCTTGGTCTCGATGTCCTGGTTCTGCCGGACCAGCAGGCTGGCCTTCTCCTCCAGCTCGGCGTTGGAGCGTTGCAGCTCCTCCTGCTGGTTCTGCAGCTCCTCCGAACGGGTCTGCAGCTCCGTGGCCAGTCGTTGCGACTCGCCCAGCAGTTCGTCGGTGCGCGCGTTGGCCACGATCGTGTTGAGGTTGACGCCGATCGTCTCCATGAGCTGGTCCAGGAACGCCCGGTGCACCGGCGTGAACGAGTACACCGAGGCGAGCTCGATGACGCCGAGCACCTGCTCCTCGACCACGATCGGCAACACGATGACCGACCCCGGGGAGGACTGGCCCAGGCCGGAGCCGATGGTGATGTAGCCGCCGGGGATGTCGTTCAGCGCGATGGTGCGCCGGTTGTGCGCCGCCTGGCCGACGAGCCCCTCGCCCAGCGCGAACCGGGAGCGCCGGTCCGGCCCCGCCAGGTAGCCGTAGGCGCTGATCAGCCGCAGCTCCTCGTCACCGGCCAGGAAGAACGCGCCGTACTGGGCCGAGACGAGCGGCGCCAGCTCGTTCATCACCAGCTCCGCCACCGTGGCCAGGTCGCGGTGGCCCTGCATGAGGCCCGACATGCTGGCGAGGTTGGACTTGAGCCAGTCCTGCTGCTCGTTGGCCGAGGTCGTCTCGCGGAGCGACTTCACCATCGAGTTGATGTTGTCCTTGAGGTCGGCCAGCTCGCCCTCGGCGTCCACGGTGATGGACCTGGTCAGGTCGCCGGAGGTGACCGCACTGGTGACCTCGGCGATGGCGCGGACCTGGCGGGTGAGGTTGCCGGCCAGCTCGTTGACGTTCTCCGTCAGCCGCTTCCAGGTGCCGGACACGCCCTCGACCTCGGCCTGGCCGCCCAGCCGGCCCTCGCTGCCCACCTCGCGGGCCACCCGGGTGACCTCCGCCGCGAACGCGGAGAGCTGGTCGACCATCGTGTTGATGGTGGTCTTGAGCTCCAGGATCTCGCCGCGGGCGTCCACGTCGATCTTGCGGGTCAGGTCGCCTCTCGCCACGGCCGTGGTGACCTGGGCGATGCTGCGCACCTGGTTGGTCAGGTTGTCGGCCATCGAGTTGACGTTGTCGGTGAGGTTCTTCCAGGTGCCGGCCACGTTGGGGACGCGGGCCTGGCCGCCGAGCTGGCCTTCGGTGCCGACCTCGCGGGCCACCCGGGTGACCTCGTCGGCGAACGCGCTGAGCGTGTCGACCATCGTGTTGATGGTCTGCGCCAGCGCGGCGACCTCGCCCTTGGCCTCGACGGTGATCTTCTGCGACAGGTC
>NZ_JBSFVA010000137.1:0-1552 GCF_053592075.1 Nonomuraea sp. NPDC002799 | reverse complement strand
CCGAGTTCAAGGTGGGTGGTGACGCCGTGCTGGAGCAGGGTGTGTGCGGCATCCGCGAAGCGGACGGTGTCGCGGAGTTGGCGGACCCAGTGCTCAGCGGTGAACATCTCGACGGGTTGTCCGGTGCGGGTGGAGATGATCGGGATCGTTGGCGGCGCGTAGGTGAGGGCGTTGATCGCGGTGTGGAACGGCTGGAGGATCGGGTCCATGTGCGCGGAGTGGAAGGCGTGACTGACGGTGAGTTGGCGGGTGCGGACGCCGTGTGCCGCGAAGTGTTCGGCGATGGCCAGGACGTCGTGGGTGTCGCCGGAGATGACTACGGATGTGGTGGTGTTGACGGCGGCGAGGGCGACGGTGTCGCTGAGGTGGGGTTGTATCTGGTCTTCGGTGGTGTTGATGGCGAGCATGGCGCCGCCGGGGGGCAGGGTTTGCATGAGGTGGGCGCGTGCGGTGATGAGGGTGCAGGCGTCGGTGAGGGTGAGGGCCCCGGCGATGTGGGCGGCGGTGATCTCACCGATGGAGTGGCCTGCGAGGTAGTCGGGGGTGAGGCCGTGCTGCTGGAGCAGGTGGTGGAGCGCGGTTTGGTGGGCGAAGAGGGCGGGTTGGGTGTGGCCGGTTTGGTGGAGTTGTTCGGGGTCTTCGGCCCACATGATGTCGCGGAGCGGGAAGTCGAAGTGGTCGCAGACGTCGTCGAGCGCGCGGGCGAACACCGGATGGCGTGCATACAGTTCGCGGCCCATGCCGGGGTGTTGGGCGCCTTGCCCGGTGAACAGGTACGCGACCTTGCCGCCGTCGCCGGTGGTGATCGGCGCCTCGCCGTTGGCCAGCGCTGCTAAGCCGGTGAGGTAGTCCTGGCGGGTGGATGCGGTGACGGCGGCGCGGTAGCCGAACTGCGAACGCCTGAACAACGTGTAGGCGACGTCGCCGAAATGAAGGTCCGGCTGCGCTTGGACACGGTCGGCGAGATGGCGGGCTTGGGCGCGCAGGGCGTCACTCGTTTTCGCGGACAGCAGCCACGGTAGTGGCTGGGGTGTTGAGGGCGTGGCGGGCTCGGGCGGTGTGGCGGTTTCTAGTTGCGGTGGTTGTTCCAGGATGAGGTGGGCGTTGGTGCCGCTGATGCCGAAGGAGGAGATTGCGGCGCGGCGGGGGTGTCCGTTGGGTTGCCATGGCTGGGCTTGGGTGAGCAGGTTGACAGCGCCGGAGGTCCAGTCGACATGGGGGCTGGGTTGGTCGGCGTGCAGAGTTCGGGGCAGGGTGCCGTGCCGCATGGCCATGAGCATTTTGATGATGCCGGCGACGCCTGCGGCGGCTTGGGTGTGGCCGATGTTGGATTTGATGGAGCCGAGCCATAGTGGTTGGTCGCGGTTTTGGCCGTAGGTGGCGAGGATGGCTTGGGCTTCGATGGGGTCGCCGAGGGTGGTGCCGGTGCCGTGCGCTTCCACTACGTCGACGTCGGAGGGGGTCAGTCGGGCGCTGGCCAACGCTTGTTGGATGACGCGTTGTTGGGCGGGTCCGTTGGGGGCGGTGAGGCCGTTGCTGGCGCCGTCTTGGT
>NZ_JBSFVA010000136.1:0-1619 GCF_053592075.1 Nonomuraea sp. NPDC002799 | reverse complement strand
GGCTCTGTCTCGGATTCGGTGGTGACGGATCGTGCTGTGGCGTCACGCTGAGTTGTGCTTGATGATGACGGACTCGTACGTACGGTGTTCTCGGGGCTATCGCCCCTCGTTGTGGAAGAGGTGACAGACGAGGGCGAGCAGATTCGGGTACGCGCGCGGACCCCGGACGGCTCGGCCACCTGTCCTGGCTGCGGGGCCGAGACAGCGCGCGTGCACGGCTATCACCAGCGGAGCGTGGCCGATGTCGCGATCGATGGACGCCGGGTGCTGGTGGTGGTGCGGATGCGCCGCCTGGTCTGCCCGACCCGCAGCTGCCGCCAGACCTTCCGGGAACAGGTGCCCGGGGTGCTGGAACGCTACCAGCGCCGCACCCTTCGCCTGACCTCGCAGATCGGCGCGGTGGTCCGCGAACTGGCCGGACGCGCCAGCATGCGGGCGTTAGCCGCGCTGGCCGTGCGCTTATCGCGGCATACCGCCCTGCGCCTGCTGCTGCGTCTGCCGTTGCCTGCGTTGCGGGTGCCTCGCGTGCTGGGCGTGGACGACTTCGCTCTGCGTCGGCGTCATCGCTACGCCACGGTGCTCATCGACGCCGAGACCCGCCAGCGCATCGATGTTCTGCCTGGCCGCACCGCCGATGTGCTCGAGGCCTGGCTGCGCGCCCATCCTGGGGTGCAGGTGGTCTGCCGGGATGGCTCGGGCGCCTACGCCGAAGCGATCCGCCGCGCCCTGCCCCACGCCACCCAAGTCGGTGACCGCTGGCACCTGTGGCACAACTTCGGCGAGGCCGTGCTCAAAGAAGTGGCTGGACACAGCGCCTGCTGGGCCAAGGCCGGCCCCCCGATCAAGGACGGCAAGCGTGCACAGACCACCCGCGAACGCTGGCACCAGGTCCACGACCTGCTCGGCAAGGGCGTCGGCCTGCTGGAATGCGCCCGCCGGCTGAACCTGGGCCTCAACACCGTCAAACGCTACGCCCGCGTGCCCGAACCGATGCGCCTGCAACGCGCCCCGCAATATCGGCCCACCCTCGTCGACCCCTATCGCGACCACCTGCGCCGCCGCCGTGCCGAAGACCCCGCCGTCCCCGTTCTGCACCTGTTCAATGAGATCAGAGCCCTCGGCTACCCGGGCAGCTTCAACCTCCTCTACCGCTACATCACCCAAGGGCGAGTCGAAGCCGACCGGCTACCCATCGCGCCCCGCCGCCTGACCCGGCTCCTGCTCACTCACCCGGACAACCTCAAGGATGAGCACCGGCACTTGCTGGACGACCTCACCGCCGCCTGCCCCGAGATGATCGACTTGGCCGGACTCGTCCGCGGTTTCGCCGACCTGCTCCGGCCACGCGAAGACAACGCCGACCGTCTCGACGCGTGGATCGCCATCGCCCGCGCCGCCGACCTCCCTCACCTGCATGCCTTCATCCGCGGCCTCGACCAGGACCGCGACGCCGTCCATGCGGCCGTCACCCTGCCCTTCCACAACGGCGGCACCGAAGGCGTGAACACCAAGACCAAACGCATCATGCGCCAGATGCACGGCCGAGCCGGCTTCGCGCTGCTCCGCCACCGCATCCTCTTGGCCTGACGCTCCGTCACCACCGAAAGAGCGACAGAGCC
>NZ_JBSFVA010000135.1:0-1635 GCF_053592075.1 Nonomuraea sp. NPDC002799 | reverse complement strand
GACGAGCAGCGGCTCGGGAACCTGTTCAAGCTGGACCACCTGGCCACCCGTATGCGGCGTAACAGCGAGAACCTGCTGGTCCTGGCCGGTCAGGAGCCACCGCGCCGGTGGAGTCAGCCGGTCAAGCTGGTCGACGTCGCCCGCGCCTCGTTGTCGGAGGTCGAGAACTACGAGCGGGTCGTGCTGGAGGTGCCCGAGGGCGTCTCCATCGCCGGCCAGGCCGTCAACGACATCATCCACCTGCTCGCCGAGCTCATCGAGAACGCGCTGTCGTTCTCGCCCCGCGAGACCCGCGTGCCCGTCTCGGGCAGCCGGATCGACGGCGGCGGCATCATGCTCTCCATCACCGACTCCGGCATCGGCATGACGCAGGATGAGCTCGTCTCGGCCAACGACCGGCTGACGGACGCGCCCAGCGTGGACGTCTCGGTGTCGCGCCGCATGGGCCTGTTCGTGGTCGCCAGGCTGGCGCACCGCCACGGCATCCGGGTGCAGCTCCGCCCGCACGGCTCCGGCGGCCTGACCGCCATGGTGCTCATCCCCGAGTCGCTGCTCGGCGCGCAGGCCCCCTCGTACGCCGGCTCCGCTCCCGCGAGCGGCGCCCGCGAGGAGGTCTTCCCCACGCCGCAGCCGGCCGCGGCCAGTCCGTGGCCCGGCGGCTACCAGATGGGCCCGGCGCATCCGTCGTACCCGTCGTATCCCTCCGAGCCCGCGCAGGGCGGCTCCTGGCCGTCGGTGCCCCAGTGGCCGGCGGAGGCCGGCAACTGGATGTCGGCCAACTCGGCGCCCTCCGCGCCGCCGGCACCCCCGCCCGCCAGGCAGGCCCCACCCTCCAACGACGTGTGGGTCTCCGCACGCGGACCGTTGTCGGGAGAGCACTCCCTGCCCCAGCGCGGCGCCCTCCCCGACGATCCACGTCCGTGGACGCGCGCGGCGGAGCAGGCGTCGCCCTTCTCGCAGCGTTACGACTTCCCCGAGACCGAGGCCGCGGCGACGGGCCCGATCCCCGTGGTCCAGCCCGCTTCGGCCGGAGACGAGTACCTGCCGATCTTCGCCTCGGTGGAGTCGAAGTGGTTCGACCACGGCGCGGAGAGCAGCGCCACCTGGGGCTCCAGCAAGGCGGACGCGGGCTGGAGCGCGGCAGAGGCGGTCATGGAGCCGGTACGCGACGGAGCCACGGCCGCCGGGCTGCCCAAGCGGGTGCCCAAGGCCAACCTGGTGCCAGGTTCGGCCGACACGGTCTCGGCACCCAAGGGCGTCGCCCCCATGCCGGCCGTCTCACCCGACCGGGTGCGCAGCAGACTTTCGAGCTTCCAGCAAGGCTTCAGGGCCGCACGCGACGACATCAGCGAGGGCAGGGCCTACGGACCCGGCTCCAGGAATGACAGTAGGGAGGAGGGCGCGTGAACGACCTGAGCCACGCGGCACGTGGGGTGGACTGGTTAATCACCGACTTCGTCAGTACCGTTCCGGGAGTCGCGCACGCGGTGGTGGTCTCGTCCGACGGGTTGCCGCTGGCGGCTTCGTCGGGGTTCCCGGTCGACCGGGCCGATCAGCTGGCCGCGATCGCGTCTGGGCTGGTGAGCCTGACGCAGGGCGCGGCCAGGGTGTTCGAGGGCGGTGCGGTCAACCAGA
>NZ_JBSFVA010000134.1:0-1720 GCF_053592075.1 Nonomuraea sp. NPDC002799 | reverse complement strand
AGACCAGCACACCTATCTGATCAACGCCCTCGCCCAAGCCCACAACCACGGCGTCACAGTCGACTGGACCACCATCCACACCGGACACACCGTCCCACTCCCCACCTACCCCTTCCAACGCCAGACCTACTGGCTGCACCCCAACCCCCACACCGACATCACCTCAACCGGACTCACCACAAGCCAACACCCACTACTCACCGCGCTCATCGAGCCGGCCGGAACCGCCGACCTCATCCTGGCCGGACGGATTTCGAGGGCCACCCATCCGTGGCTGGCCGATCACTCCGTCCTGGGCACGACGCTGCTAGCCGGGACCGCGTTCCTCGACATGGCTCTGCACGCCGCCGAACTCGCCGGCTGCGACCTGGTCGACGAACTCACCCTCGAAACTCCGCTGGCGCTTCCGGACACCGGAGCAGTGCAGATCCAGGTCTCCGTGAACGCTCCGGACGACGCTGGGCATCGCGCCATCGCCGTCCACTCCCGTACCGGCGACACGGCATCGGAAACCGTCTGGGTCAGGCACGCAGCCGGTTCACTCGCCTCCGTTGCCCCGGTGGAGACGGCGTCCTTCGCGCCGTGGCCGGGGGATGTGGAGCCGATCGACGTCAGCGACGTGTACGACAGGCTCGCCGAGCACGGGTACCGCTACGGACCGGCATTCCAAGGACTCCAGGCCGTCTCGCGGCACGGAGAGGACCTTTATGTCGAGGTGAGCGTTCAGGACGGCACCACGTCCGCTGCCGATCACCTGATCCACCCCGCCCTGCTCGACGCGGTTCTGCACAGCCTTGCTCTGCGCGGGCGAGAGCAGCTCGCCCTTCCGTTCGCGTGGCGTGGGGTCCGGTTGCACACCCGTGGCGCGGCGGCGTTGCGTGCGCGGATCTCCTCCGGCGCACCGGACTCGTTCACCATGGAGCTCACCGACGCCGAGGGGACACCCGTCGCCTCTGTCGAGTCCTTGCTGACCCGTCCGGTCACAGCGGACCTGCTGGCCGCCGTACGGAACCCGGTGCGAGACGCGCTGTTCCAGCTTCGCTGGCAGCCGGTCGCCGCGCCGGCCGTGACCGGGAGTCCGGCGGTGCACGACCGGATCGCCGACTTCGGGCCTCAGCCCATCGGCGATGTGGTGGACGCCGCACACGCCTCGGTCGCCGAGGCGCTGGCTCAGCTTCGGAGCCGGCTCACCGATGACCAGGCCGCCCCCGGCAGGCTGGTCATCGTCACTCATCAGGCCGTCGCGGTCGGCGACGGCCACGGACAAGGCGACGGCGACGGCGACGGCGTCAACCTTGCGCACGCGGCGGTATGGGGGCTCGTTCGCTCAGCTCAGAACGAGCATCCGGGCCGGTTCGTGCTCGTCGACGTCGACGAGCAGGGGTCTGCGCTCCTTGAGACGGCACTCGCGACCGGTGAGCCACAGGTGGCCATCCGCGACGGCCAGGTCCTCATCCCTCAGCTCGTATCCGTCTCCGACGTACCGGCACGGCCGCTCGGCCTCGCCCCGGACGGGACCGTGTTGATCACGGGCGGCACCGGCGCCCTCGGCGCTCTCCTGGCCCGCCACCTCGTCACCACCTACGGCGTCCAGCACCTGCTACTCACCAGCCGACGCGGACCCGACGCCCCCGGCGCCCCCGAACTCGCCCGCGAACTCACCAACCTCGGCGCCACCATCACCATCACCGCCGCCGACATCGCCGACCCCCAACAACTC
>NZ_JBSFVA010000133.1:0-1776 GCF_053592075.1 Nonomuraea sp. NPDC002799 | reverse complement strand
CCCACAACCACGGCGTCACAGTCGACTGGACCACCATCCACACCGGACACACCGTCCAACTCCCCACCTACCCCTTCCAACGCCAGACCTACTGGCTCAGCCCGCGGCCTCGCACGACGCCGGACACAAACCACCCCATTCTCACTTCGCACGCGACACTGGCCGAAAATGACACGCACCTGCTGACCGGGCGCCTGTCGGCAACAACCCACCCGTGGCTCGCCGACCATGTCATCGACGGAAACACCCTCTTTCCCGGCACCGGCTTCGTGGATCTAGCGCTGTTCGCGGGTGAACAGGCCGGTTGCCCTGTGCTGGAGGACCTCACGCTGGCGGCCCCACTCGTCGTGCCGACAACCGGCAACGTGACGCTGCAGGTCACGGTCAGTCCCGCCACTGAGGAGGGTCGCTGGCAGCTAGCCGTGTACTCCCGGCCGGACAGCGAGCCCGACCAGGCATGGACCCGCCACGCCACCGGCATACTCATGACATCTGCCGACACCGATGATCTCGGCTGGTCGACCTCCGGTACGGAATCAGTCGATGTGCGCGGCGCGTACGCGACCCTGGCCGAGAACGGCTACGAGTACGGCCCTGCCTTCCAGGGTTTGTCACGGTTGTGGCGCCAGCGGGACGAGTTCTATGCGGAGGTGGATCTTCCCGAAGAGCTGTCCGTCGCGGGCCACGCCATGCATCCCGCACTTCTCGACGCCGCTCTTCATCCGCTGGTGCTCGGCGCGACCGAGACGCTGGTCCCGTTCTCCTGGACCGGTGTGCGACTGCACGCCACCGATGCCACGTCGGTACGCGTTCATGCTGCTCCGACCGGCGAGAACACCTACCGGCTGCGGCTGACAGATCCGGCCGGGGCACTTGTCGCCGCAGTCGACGCCGTCGCGCTACGCCCGGTCAGCCGCCACGACACCGCGCCCACAGCGGTCACCTTGTCCCGGCTTGATTGGGTTCCTGTCACAGCGGCATCCACGTCAACGGTCTTCGACCTCACCGTTGCGCACTGCTCCAGCGAGTCGGACGACATCGTCGAAGCCGCTCACGCAGGCGTTCGCGATGCACTCAGGCTGGTGCAGGAATGGCTCGCTGATGAGCGGCCGCCGGACGCCAGGTTGGTGATCACGACGACACGTGCCATGGCGACCACGCTGGTAGAGCCGGTCCACGACCTGCCGGGTGCGTCGATCTGGGGGCTGCTGCGCAGTGCCCAGCGGGAGCATCCGGACAGGTTCGTCCTGATCGACCTCGACCGGGACGACGTCCCACGGGAGCTGGTCGAGGCGGCGGTGTCGACCAACGAGCCGCAGGTGGCCGTGCGCGACGGACGGTTGCTCGCACCGCGCGTGGTCGGCATGACCGGCTCCGGCCTCCTGCCCGTACCGGCTGGTGAGTCGTGGCGTCTCGGGACGAAGTCCGCCGGCACGATCGACAATCTGGCCTTCGTCCCGAACGAGTCGGCACGCCGTCCCCTGGAGCCCGGCGAGGTTCGGATCGCCATCCGGGCCGCAGGTCTGAACTTCCGGGACGTACTGATCGCGCTGGGGATGTATCCGGGTGACGCGCCGCTCGGTTCCGAGGCCGCCGGAGTAGTGATCGAGTGCGATCCGGAGGTCGGTCTGTCGGTCGGTGAGCGGGTGTTCGGGTACGTGCCGCACGCATTCAGCCCGGTCGGTATCACCGATCATCGGCTGCTCGCCCCGATCCCCGACAACTGGTCCTTCACCGACGCCGCAGCCATCCCCGTCGCCTACCTCACCGCCTACT
>NZ_JBSFVA010000132.1:0-1788 GCF_053592075.1 Nonomuraea sp. NPDC002799 | reverse complement strand
CCAAGGCCAGGTAGTTAAGCTTTCTGAGCTGGTGGCAAGAGCGCTGTGGAGATCTGCTCGGCGGTGTAGACGCCTGGTCTGATCTTGCGGATGAGTTGGCCGGCGGCCCAGCGCGATAGTTGCCGATACATCGTGTTCAAGGTGACATCGCCGAGGTGGCGGGCGATGTCGCGGGCCTTCCAGGGGCGGTTGGGGTCTTGGTGGAGGAGGGCCAGGACCTGTTGTTGTCTGTGGCGGTCGGTCGCGGGCATGGGTCGTTCGTCGCGGGATGCGGCAGGCAGCGTGGGTGGGGGCGGCAGGAGGGTGATGTCGAGGTCGGTGATGGTGCGGCTGCGGTCGGGGCGGCCGTCGTCGAGTCGTTCGTTGTAGCGGGAGATGGGTGATTTGACCTTGCGGGTGCTGACGCGTGGGCGGCGGGCAGGGAGCAGCGCGGCCAGGACACGGCGTCCGATGGTTGCGACCAGGCCGGTGGCGGTGCCGGGGTTGTCGCCAGGCTGAATCACTAGGTCGCGGGCGGCGTGCAGGGCGATGGAGAAGCCGCAGCGGTCGGGGTCGGTGCCGGGCCGGGACTCGGCGGCGTCGACCATCACGGTGCGCAGGAGTTGATAGAGCGTGAGCACCGACCACATCTCCTGCTCCAGGCCGGCGGGGTCGCCGGAGCGCAGGATCCGTCCTTGCATGATCGTGTGGCGGAGCGCGTAGTAGGCCGACTCGTGTTCCCATCGCTGGTGGTAGAGCCTGATCAGGGCGGTGGCCGGGTGACGGCGGGCGTCGGTCAAGGTGGTGGCCAGGCGGTAGGTGCCGGTGAAGGCGGTGCCGTCGGTGCAGGTCACTGTCACACGGGCCTCGATGATGCGGACCTGCAGGCTGCCGATCATCGAGAGATAGGAGCCGTCGGTGAGGGTGGCCAGGACGGGAGTGCGCCGGTTGCTGCGCAGCCGGCCGAGCACCTGGGCGCCGGTGGCGCTGACCTGGGCGAGGAAGGCGTTGCCGTCGAAGCCCTTGTCCCATAACACGAGCATGTCCGGCGTCAGCAGGTGCAGCAGACGCCGGGCATAGCCGCTCTCGCCTTCGCTGGTGGGACCGAAGACCGCGCCGATCAAGGCTCGGGTTCCGGTCTCCACCAGCGTCATCAGCTCAAGCAGCGGGTAGCCGCCGTGGCCGGGGCTGCCCAGCCAGGCCTGGTTACGGGCGGTGTCGGGCGCCTTGATGGAGCTGCAGCCGTCGAAGGAGACGGTGCGGTAGGCCCCGAACCGTACGCCCGGCGTCGTGGGCTGGGCCAGCGGTCCGCTCAGCACCTCGAACAGGCGCCGCATCGGTGCGCCACCGACCCTGCGGCGCAGGTCACGCAGGGCTTTGGCGGTGGGCGTCACGACAGGCAGGGCGGTCAGCGAGGCCGTCAGCTTCTGCCAGACCAGCAGGTAGCCGACCTCGGGGAACAGACACATCGCCAGCAGGAAGTAGACCCCGACACGCGAGGGCAGAGCACGCAGACGACGCTGCACGCCGCGGGTCTCCTCCAGGACAGCATCGACGAGCTCGAACGGCACAAGCCAGGTCAGCTCACCCAAATGCCCGGGAGCGAACAATCGCCCGGCTGCCGAGCGGGACGAAGAGTCCGTCTCGACAGCGCGGGAAACAGCGGAGCTGGCATACTCGGCAATCAACGGAGATCCAGTTCTTCGACGGCTGGTTGTGGAAGATCACCGTTTTACTGGATCTCCGTCCTCATGTCCTGAGAACCACGTCTTGACGGCACCGCGAAAGCCTTAACTACCTGGCCTTGGG
>NZ_JBSFVA010000131.1:0-1798 GCF_053592075.1 Nonomuraea sp. NPDC002799 | reverse complement strand
GGCTCTGGCACAAAGATCGTGATGCCGTGACAGCGCGTGATCACGGTCGCGGTTCCGCAACTGACCGCGCATGAGGGCGGCCGCTTCGTAAAGATCAGGTTCGACCAAGAATCCGATCACCACAAGCGGCCGCGAGGACTATGGTGCTGCACTTTCAGGCGGGCGGCGAGGGCGCCCGCTTCGATCTTTTGTCCTGCTTGTTCCCCCACCTGGGGACCGTCCAGATAGAGACGGTGACAGAGGGCCGACGTGGCCTGCTGATCAGCGCACGCGTGAAGAACACCGAGGCCGCGTGCGCGGGCTGCGGCACGCTCAGCCCGCGCGTCCACAGCCGATACCGTCGCCGTCTCCAGGACGTGACCTGCGGCGAGGTACCCGTGACCATCGAACTGCAGGTGCGGCGGTGGTTCTGCGTCAACCCCGGCTGCCGGATCCGCACCTTCGCCGAACAGGTGCCCGAACTCGCCCAACCGTACGCGCGGCGGACATCGACACTGCGTCGGCTGCTCGAACACATCGCACTGGCTCTGGCCGGGCGAGCCGGGGCACGCTTGGCCGACCGGCTGGGTATCACCGTCTCCCGGTCCCTGCTGATCCGGCTGATCCGCGCATTACCCGACCCCGAGATCGGCCCGGTGTCCGTACTGGGAGTGGACGAATTCGCCAAACGCCGAGGCCAGTCCTACGCCACCATCCTCATCGACATGACCACCCACCGGCCCATCGACGTCCTGGACGACCGCACCGCCGAGGCCTTCGCCGCCTGGCTGCGAGAGCATCCCGGCATCCAGGTGATCTGCCGCGACAGGGCAGGCGGATTTGCCGAAGGCGCACGCGAGGGCGCGCCCGACGCGACCCAGGTCGCTGACAGGTGGCACCTGTGGCACAACCTGTGCACCGCGGTCGAATCCACAGTCCGCGCCCACCGCGCCGACCTGGCCGAACCCATGCCCGAGACGCAGCCCCGCGAGGAAGAACCCGAAGTCAACGCTGCTCCCGACGCCCCGGAATCGCGGACCGCGATCCGCACACGAGAACGCCACGCCACCATCCATGCCCTCCTGGCGGAAGGCAAGACGCACACCGATATCTGCAAGATCCTCGACCTGGCCGACAAGACTGTCCGTAAGTTCCGACTCGCCACCACCGCCGACGAACTGATCAACGGCCCTCGCAAGAGCATGCGCCCCATCGACCGATACGGCTCCTACCTGCACCGCCGCTGGAACGAAGGCGTCTACGACGCCGCCCAACTCCACTCCGAGATCAGCGCTCAGGGTTACAACGGCAGCAAGCGCTCCGTCCGTCGCTTCGTCGAGCCCTTACGCCCCTACCAGCACGTCGCCGACCTGCCCGCACCACCGCCCAAAGTCCGCGAAGCGACCCGCTGGCTCACCAGCCACCCCGACCATCTCACCGAGGACGAGGTTGCCAAGCTCTCCCAGCTCAAAAACCGCAGCGCCACCCTGGCACGGCTCGCCGAGCACGTCACCACTTTCGCCCAGATGATGACCGGCCTGACCGGTGCCAAGCACCTCGAAGGCTGGCTCACCGGTATCGAGACCGACGACCTTCCCCACCTGCACACCTTCGCCCGCGGCGTCCGCCGCGACCAGGATGCCGTCACCAACGGCCTCACTCTGAGCCACAGCAGCGGCGCCGTTGAGGGCAACGTGTGCCGGATCAAGGCCCTCAAGCGCCAGATGTTCGGCCGCGCGAACCTTGACCTACTCCGCAAGCGCGTCCTGCTGGCATAGCTCACTCAATGTGACCGCATCACGATCTTTGTGCCAGAGCC
>NZ_JBSFVA010000130.1:0-1803 GCF_053592075.1 Nonomuraea sp. NPDC002799 | reverse complement strand
GCGGCGCCGCTGGCTTTGGCGGCGATGGGGGCGGCGAAGGTGAGCGGCTCCCAGATGATCAGATCGGGTCGCCACCAGCGGGCGAACTCCACCAGATCCGCGACGATCGGGAAGTTGCCGTACCGGTGCCAGATCGCGGCCGCCTCGGCCATGCCGGGCTTGAGATACTCCCAGGTCGCCTTGGCCGGGTCGTCGAAGGCGTCGTACGGCGGCGGGATCCCCGCCCGGGTGGCCTCGACCTCGTCCTGCTCATCCGTCATCTGCAGATCCCGGTCACGCCCCACCGGCAGGGCGGTCAGCCCGGCCTGCGTGATCACCGGGGCGAACGACGGCTGGCTGGCGACCCGCACCTCGTGCCCGGCGGTGCGCAGCGCCCACGCCAGCGGCGCCATGTAGAGGAAGACGGTCTTCGACGGGTTCAGCGCGAACAGCACACGCATCTTCGGCGGTCCTTCCCGGTCAGCCGGCGGACCGGTGCTTGACGGTGAGCTCCTCCAGCCGGGCGACGAGCTCGTTCGGCGAGGGCAGGGCGCGGATCTCGGCCCGCAGCCCCGCCGCGCGATCCGCGAACGACGGCTCCCCGAGCAGCCGCAGCACGCCCTCCCTGACCCGTTCCCCGGTGGCCTGGTCGGCGCGGATCGTCAGCGAGCCGCCCTGCGCGGCGGCCCGGCGGGCCAGCTCGGGCTCGTCGAAGTCCCACGGCACGGTGAGCTGCGGCACCCCGTGCACGGCCGTGGTCAGCAACGTGCCGGGACCGGCGTGGTTGATGACCAGGGAGCAGGTGGGGACGAGCGCGTGCAGCGGCACCCACGACACCACCCGGGCGTTGTCCGGCACGGAGGTCAGCCCGCGCTGCGCCGACTCCGCGAGGGTGGCCACGACCTCCACGTCCAGGTCGGCCAGCGCGGTGAGGACGTCCTGCACGTCGGCCGCGTAACCGGCGAACCGGTCGGTGGCGGTGGTCCCCAGCGTGAGGGCCACGCGCGGGCGCTCCGGCTCGGCCCACAACCACTTGGGCACCACGGCGGGGCCGCCGTAGGGCACGTACCGCATCGGCACGTAGTCGAGGCCGGGCGCCTCCATGCTGAGCGAGGCGGGCAACTGGTGGACCGTGAACTGGCCGGTCAGCAGGTCCTCGCCGAACTCCGAGCCGTACTTGCGGGCGTACGCGCCCAGCCAGCCGGCCATCGGATCGGCGCGCAGGTCCTCCGGCTGCCGCTCTTTCAGGCGCAGGTAGTGCCCGCGGGCGACGCCGAAGACGTCCACGCTCCACACCAGCCGGGCGTGCGCCGCGCCGCACGCCTTGGCCGCGATCCCGCCCGCGTACGTGTTGGACTCCCAGATCACCAGGTCGGGCCGCCAGGACCGGGCGAACTCGGTCAGGCCGGCGATCAGCGGGAAGTTGTCGAGCTGGTGCCACTGTTCGAGCAGGGTCGCGTAGCCGGCCCGCATCGGCTCCCACGCGACCGCCGCCGGGTCGACCGCCGCGTCGTAGGGCGCGGGCAGGCCTGCCCGCTCGGCCTCCACCTGCTCGGGGCTCAGCTCCGCCATCCGCCAGGTGGACGGGTCACGGCCGACCGGCACCGCGGTCAGGCCCGCCTGCGTGACGACGTCGGCGAACGTGGGCTGGACCGCGACCCGGACCTCATGGCCGGCAGTGCGCAGGGCCCAGGCCAGCGGAACCATCGCCTGAAAGATGGTCTTGTCTGGATAGGTGGTGAACAGGATGCGCATGGTGGTGGGTCTCCTGCGTCAGCGGTGTTCGGTGGTGAGGTGCTGGAGGTGGGGGATGAGTTGGTTGGG
>NZ_JBSFVA010000129.1:0-1851 GCF_053592075.1 Nonomuraea sp. NPDC002799 | reverse complement strand
TCTGGTTGACCGCACCGCCCTCGAACACCCTGGCCGCGCCCTGCGTCAGGCTCACCAGCCCAGACGCGATCGCGGCCAGCTGATCGGCCCGGTCGGCCGGAAATCCCGACGAAGCCGCCAGCGGTAATCCGTCGGATGAGACGACCACGGCGTGCGCGACTCCCGGAACGGTACTGACGAAGTCGGTGATCAGCCAGTCGACGCCACGTGCCGCGTGACTGAGGTCGTTCATGCGCCCTCCTCCCTGTCGTTGTTCTTCGGGCCGGCGGGCCCGGAGGGGAACGCCTTGCCCCCGGTGATGTCGTCACGCGCCGCACGGAAGCCCTGCTGGAAGCTGGACAGCCGGTTGCGGATGCGATCGGGTGAGACCGACGGCATCGGTGTCACGCCCTTCGGCGAGGCCGACGTGTCCGCCGAGCCGGGCACCAGGTTCGCCTTGGGCACCCGTTTGGGCAGCCCGGCCGCCGTCGATCCGCCGAGCGCCGGCTCCGCCGCGGCCTCCGCCGCGCTCCAGCCGGCGTCCGACTTGGCGGAGCTCCAGCTCGCGCCGTTGTCGTCCCGCCCGAACCAGGCGGACTCCACGGCGGCGAAGATCGGCAGGTAGTCGTCTCCCGCCGAGGCCGGGGGGACCGCCGGGATGGGGCCCGTGGCGCCCGACTCGGGCTCGGGGAAGCCGAAGCCGCGCCGCTGCGGCAGCTTGCCGTCGTTGTTCCAGCCGCCGGGCGGTTGCTCGGGGCTGTTCCAGCCCCCTGCCTGCTGGCCCGGCTTGGTCCAGTTGCTCAGCGGCTGGCCGGAGTCGCTCCAGCCCGGCGCGCCCGGCGGCTGCTCGGCGTTGGGCCAGTTGCCGCCCGGCTGGTCCGCGTTGGGCCAGTTGCCGCCCGGCTGGTCCGCGTTGGGCCAGTTGCCGCCCGGCTGCTCGGGGACGGGCCGTTTGGGCAGACCGCGGTCGCCGTTGTAGGCCGGTCCGCGGGGCGGCGTCCAGACGTCGGAGTTCTCGTAGCCGCCGCCCATGCGCGGCTCCGCCGGCCAGGCGCCGGGGTCGGGCTGCCACTGCGCGGTCGGTGGCGGCCAGTTGCCGCCGGAGTCCGGGTTGGAGGGGAAGGACGGGTGGCCGGGGCCCATCTGGTAGGTCGGCTGCGGCCAGTCCGTGGCGGGTGGGGCGGGATGCGGTCCCGAGTACGGCTCGGGGCCCCCGGACGCACCGGCGAAGGCGGGCGGCTGCTGCGTCCCCGGGAAGGGTGACTGCTGCGTGCCCGAGAAGGGCGGCGTACCGGAGAGGGTGGGAACCTGGGAGCCCAGCATGTTCTCCGGGATGAGCACCATCGCGGTCAGGCCGCCCGAGCTGTGCGGGCGCAGCTGCACCCGGATGCCGTGGCGGTGCGCCAGCCTGGCGACCACGAACAGGCCCATGCGGCGCGACACCGAGACGTCCACGCTGGGCGCGTCCGTCAGCCGGTCGTTGGCGCCGACCAGCTCCTCCTGCGTCATGCCGATGCCGGAGTCGGTGATGGACAACATCACGCCGCCGCCGTCGATGCGGCTGCCCGAGACCGTGACCCTGGTCTCGCGCGGCGAGAACGACAACGCGTTCTCGACCACCTCGGCGAGCAGGTGGATGACGTCGTTGACGGCCTGCCCGGCCACCGAGACGCCGTCGGGCACCTGGAGGACGACCCGCTCGTAGTTCTCGACCTCCGACAACGAGGCGCGGGCGACGTCGACCAGCTTGACCGGCTGACTCCACCGGCGCGGCGGGTCCTGACCGGCCAGGACCAGCAGGTTCTCGCTGTTACGCCGCATACGGGTGGCCAGGTGGTCCAGCTTGAACAGGTTCCCGAGCCGCTGCTCGTC
>NZ_JBSFVA010000128.1:0-1974 GCF_053592075.1 Nonomuraea sp. NPDC002799 | reverse complement strand
CGTGTTTTCCCCCGGTGTGCCGTCCCGTCCCCCTTCGCCCCGGGGGGGGGGGGGGGGGGGGGCCCCCCCCCGCCCCCACCGGGCCGGGCGCTGACCCCGGCTCGGCCGCAGGTGCCCCCGGACTTCCGGCGGCACCGCGCCCGGAACAGGTCAGGGCGCTGGGACGCGGCCCAGCATCCAGGTGCCCGGCTCGTCGGCATCGTTGCTGGTGAGGATCGCGCGGACGCCTGCGACGAACTCCTGCCGGGAGATCACGCCATCGCCGTCGGTGTCGAGCCGGGCGAAAGCGTCCTCCCCGATCTGGCTTGCCAGGTTCATGGCCGTGTAGAACCCGACGTACTCCGGGCCGGAGATGGCCCCGTCGCCGTCGGTGTCGGCCGCGTCGAACAGCGGGGCGGCCAGGGCGAGGACCACTTCGGCAAGGTCGTCGGCGGCGTCCCCGGCCTGGTTGCGGGCGGCGGCCAGGTATTCGCCGGGGCTCACCGAGCCGTCGTGGTCGGCGTCGGCGCTGGCGCGCAGGTGTTCCCACCAGCCGGCGAAGCCCTGCCGAATGGCCTGGTGGGCGGCTGAGGCGGCATCCGGCGCCAGGGCCGCGCACATCTGGTCGGCACGTACGGTGAAGTCGGCCGCGCTCACGCGCCCGTCACCGGTGCTGTCCAGGGCCGCGAAGACGAGGGCGAGGTTGGATTCGGTCAGCGAGGACATCGGCAGCCTCCGGTCGATGATGAGAAACGAGTTGGCCACCCCCGAAGCCTCACTCACAGTAATCTTTTATGTACTGACAGTAAAGAGTGGGCGGCGACAGCAAGCAACCGGCTCGCCGCCGCCATGAGGTGCTCACCATCCGCCTGACTGCCGAACGAAGATCGCGATCGGAGCCCGGCGCTTTCGCGAAGCGTCGGTCGATAATCTTCGGATGCTGCGCTTACTCGTGACGCTCGTTACCGTGACGCTGCTTTTCAGCGGCGGCCATCTCCTCGTCGGGCAGCTCACGTTCGACGACCACGCCGTCCGGGCCGTCTGGACCTGGCGGACCAGCGGCGCGGCGGAGATCTGGCGTGACGGCTTCGTCCCGACGGAGGGCCTGAGCAAGATGGCGCAGGACGTGGAGGAGCAGATCCGGCACGATGAGGAGTTCGGCTTCGCCGTGGCCGGCCCACTCCCCGCGACGCCGGCCGGGGCGTGGATCCGCTGGGACGACGGCTCCGCCATGCCGGTCTCCGTGATCAGCGCGCGGCAGGCGCTGGTCGCCCAGGCTCCCTACGCGGCGGAGGCTTCCCCGCAGGACGACCGGGCGTACAAGATGACCGGCGCGACCTTCACCACCACCCGCGTGCGGACTCTGCGTGGTATGGCCACCGTCCCGGCGTGGCGGATGTCCTTCTCGGATCTGCCCGGCCCGATCGTTCACGTCGCGGTCGATCGGGCCGCGGCCGGCACGGTCGAGGACGCCATCGGTGACGATCGGGCGGCCGCCGTCAGCGGCTTCGAGCTGCTCGACGAGCGCACGCTGCGGGTGAGCTACGACTACGGTGTCTGCAGCCCTCGGGCGAGGCCGGTCGTCCGGTTGCGGGTGGCGGAGCGGTCCGACGTCGTGGTCCTCGGCATCGACGTGCAGAAGCGTGTCAGCCGGCTCCTGTGCCCGGGTCTGGGCCGGTCGGGTGAGGGGGTCGTCCGGCTTGGGGAGCCGTTGGGGGGCCGGGTGGTGCTGGACGCGAAGAGCAGGTTCCCGGTCTGCCTTCAAGGCACGGGCCCGTGTCGTGCCGGGTGAGCCACTGTGAGTCACTTGGGCTCAGGCGGCTTGGCTGAGCGGGGTGGTGTCCTGGGTGGCGGGGCGGGGTTGGCGCAGGACGATGAGGGCGACGGCGAAGGCGGCTACCAGCAGGGCGGCGGCGATGGTGAAGGCGATGTGGTAGCCGCCGGTCAGGGCGGCGGCTTGGCTTTGGCCGGTGGCCAGGAGGTCTTCGGTGCGGG
>NZ_JBSFVA010000127.1:0-2128 GCF_053592075.1 Nonomuraea sp. NPDC002799 | reverse complement strand
CGGGGCCGTACTGATCGCCGGGCGGGCGCTGCAGGGGGTCGGCGCGGCCCTGCTCTCCCCGGCCGCCCTCGCCGTCATCACCACCACCTTCCAGGGCGAACGCCGCAGGGGCGCGCTCAGTGTCTGGGCGGCCATCGGCGGGACGGGGGCGGCGCTGGGCGTGCTGCTCGGCGGCGTGCTCACCGAAGGACCGGGCTGGACGTGGGTGTTCTTCGTGAACGTGCCGATCGGACTGCTCGTGCTCGCCACCGCGCCCACGATCCTGCCGTCCGCGACCGCACGACGGGAGCGGCCCGGCCAGGAGCGGATGGACGGGGCACGCCGGTGGGAGCAGAGGGACGGGGCGCGGCGGGAGCGGATCGACGTGCCGGGCGCGCTGGTCGTCACGCTGGCCACGGCGCTGCTGATCTACGGGCTGGTGACGGCGGGCGACGCCGGCTGGGCGGCGGCGGGCACGCTGCTGCCGCTCGCCGGCGCCGGGCTGCTGTACGTGCTGTTCGTGGTCATCGAGCGGTCGGCACGGTCACCGCTGATGCGCGCCGCGACCCTGGCCCGCCGCCCGGTGATCTCCGGGGCGTTCGTCATGCTGGTGGCCACCGGGTTGATGCTGGGGCTGTTCTTCCTCAGCTCGCTCTATCTGCAGCACGTGCTGGGGTTCAGCGCCCTGCGGACCGGGCTCACGTTCCTGCCCGTGGCCGTCGCGATCACCATCGGCGCGCATCTCGGCGGGCGTCTCATCGGTAAGGCCGGCGGGCGGCCGGTGGCGGCGGCGGCGGCGGCGTTCATGCTGACCGCCGCCGGGGCGCTGCTGATGACGCGCGTCTCCCCTGACGCCGGCGCGTACACCACCCTGCTGCCCGGGTTCGTCCTGGCCGCGCTCGGCATCGGGCCCGCGTTCGTGACGGCCACCACGACGACCATGGCGAACATCCCTCCGGGCGAGAACGGCGTCGCCTCCGGCGTCATCAGCACCTTCCACGAGCTCGGCGGCTCGATCGGCGTCGCCGTCGTGTCCACGGTGGCCGCGTCGAGCCTCGTGCCCGGCTCGGTGGCGGGCACCGGCGGTTTCGTCGCCGGGCTCACGCTGTGCGCCGTCGTCGCGGGCGTCGCGGCCGTCGTCGCGCTGGTCCTGGTGCCCCCGGGCAAGCCCGGCGGAGCGTTCGCCGGCCACGGTCACGGTCACTGATCCGGCCCGCTGGGGCGCGCCCGCACCGGGTGCCCCAGCGGCGGCGCCGCCGCGCTGACGGTCACGACGCCGACCCGGCGCCGCTGTCCGCATAAAACAAGATCGAAACTGCCCAAATCGGGATATCGCCGATGACGTCGGCCGTCTATTCTTCATTGGTGGTCACGTTCCGCTGGCGAAAGCGGTGAAGCCGTCGATGTCACCCTTGACGCTGTCGCAGCGGCGGCTGCCCGGTGTGACCGTGATCGCCGTGGGCGGCGAGATGGACGCGACGAACCGCCGGCAGCTTGAGACCTATATCGAGGAGATCCGCACAGCGCCTGACGAATGGCTCG
The DNA here is from genome assembly GCF_053592075.1 of Nonomuraea sp. NPDC002799. Classification (NCBI taxonomy): domain Bacteria; kingdom Bacillati; phylum Actinomycetota; class Actinomycetes; order Streptosporangiales; family Streptosporangiaceae; genus Nonomuraea; species Nonomuraea sp. NPDC002799. The sequence goes on along the minus strand of NZ_JBSFVA010000127.1, from coordinate 607 downwards.
TGTTCGACCTCTCGCAGGTGCCCTTCATGGACAGTTCGGGCCTGCACGTCCTGATGAAGTGCACCACCGACACGCTCCGGCAAGGCGGCGCGGTGCATCTGGCGGCCGTGCAGCCCTTACCCGCCCGGCTCTTCGAGATCACCGGCGTCCTGGCCCACGTCCCCGTCCACGAGACCGTGGCGGACGCCGTGACCGCCGCACTCATCGCGTCGGAACGCTCCATCTGAGAAGAATCCGGATCGCCGTGACGAAGGGTCAGCGACGTGGCACCTCCTTGAGCTGAAGACCGTTACCGAAGCAACCGTGTACGTCCTGTGATAGGTAGATGACAACCTGCGGCTAGCGCGCTCGACGGGCCCCTCCGGCTAGTCTTCCCGCAACCTGAGGAACGTCCGGGCGAGTACGGAGGACCGGTCATGAGCGACCCCACCGTCGGCACGTCCCGATCGGCCGCGCGAGGCAAGCGCGTCCGCGACCCTGGCGAAGTCGGTGAGCCCGAGCTCCGCCGCCTGCTCGCCGGATTGACGGCGGTCAGGGACGGCGACTTCCGCACCCGCCTGCCCGACGACGCCGACGGGCTGCTCGGGGAGATCGCCTCGGTGTTCAA
>NZ_JBSFVA010000126.1:0-2133 GCF_053592075.1 Nonomuraea sp. NPDC002799 | reverse complement strand
CGTCGCGGAGCTGGGCGCCGACCCGGCGCCGGAGTTGCGGCGCATCCATGCGGGTCTGCTCGCGGGGGGCGCCCGGCCGGCGGGGGCGCAGGCGGGGGCGGGGGCGCCGTGCCCGTTGCCGGCCGTGTCCTGACGCGGGCGGGTCAGCGGCCGGCTCGGTGCCAGGTGCGCGGGTAGCGGATCAGCACGCTGCCGTGGTCCACCTCGCCGCCGACCCGGACGTGCGCGCTTCCCGGACGGGGACGTCCCGGGGCCTTGCAGGTCACGCTGCCCCAGTGGCTGCGGGCCCCGTCGGCGTCCGCGGTCGCGCCGGGCGGCAGGATGATGGTGGCGGAGCCGTACGCGAGCCGGAGCTCGATGTCGATCAACGGATGGTCGAGGGCGGCCCGGGACAGGTCGAGCCGCACCTTGCCGTACTCGGACTCGATCCACAACAGGCGCGGGACCCGCCAGTCGCCCGACCGCTTGACGTGACCTCCCGTGGTGCCGAGCCGGACCACGTCGTCGAGCGGGTCGGGCAGGCCGGCCAGGGCCGGCTCCAGGTCGCCGCGGGACGTGGCCGTGAGCGCCCGTTCGAGGCGTTCCTCCATCTCCCCCGGGCTGAGGCGCCCGTCCGCGAAGGCCTGCTGGACCCGGTGCACGGCCCGGTCGCGATCCTCGTCGGCGAGGCGCACCCGGAGCTCCGCCCGCGCCGGCACCCGATCGCTCATTCGCTGACCGCCCGCTTGTACAGCCGCGTGGACAGCGGCACGAACACCAGCAGGAGCAGCACCGACCAGGCGACCGCCAGGGGCACCGCGTGCTGGAGCGGCCACGCGTCCGGCACCGGCATGGCGGGGGTGGTGTTGCCGAACAGCTCACGCGCGGCCTGCGTGATCGTCGAGACGGGGTTCCATTCGGCGACGGCCTTCAGCGGGCCGGGCAGGCGGGCGCTGTCGACGAAGACGTTGGACAGGAACACCAGCGGCATGGAGATGGTGGTGGCCAGGTTGTTGAAGACGTCGGGCTTGCGCAGGGCCAGCGCGACGGCCGCGGTCACCCACGAGAAGGCGAAGGCGAACAGCAGCAACAGCAGGATGCCCAGGGCGGCCTCGATCGGCGTCGAGTGGATCCGCCAGCCGACGAGCAGCCCGACGAGTGCCATGGTGACGATGCTGGTGACGTTGATGAGGACGTCGGCGAGGGTCTGGCCGGTCAGCACCGCCGACGGCGCCATGGGCAGCGTGCGGAACCGGTCGAAGATGCCCTTCTGCAGGTCCTGCGTGAGCGTGTAGCCGGTGATCTGGGCGCTCATGACGATCGTCTGGACGAAGATGCCGGGCATCATGTAGTCCGTGTACGACATGCCGGGCAGGTCGATCATGCTGCCGAAGACGTAGGCGAACAGCAGCACGAACACGATCGGCAGCACGATCACGCCGCCGAGCATGTCCGGGGCTCGCCTGATCTTGAGCGCGTTGCGCTTGGTGATCGTCACGCCGTCGGCGATCGCGATCTGGAGGGAGTTCATCGGCTGTGCTCCTTCGTCTCGCCCCGGTCTTGCCCGGTGGGCGTCTTGCCCGGGTCGTGTCCGGTGAGGGTCAGGAAGACGTCGTCCAGGGTCGGCCGGCGCAGCCCGGCGTCGCGCACGGTGACGCGTTCGGCGGCCAGCAGGCCCAGGGCGGCGGTCAGCGAGGCCGCGCCGTCGCTGACCGGGACGGTCACGTGCAGCACGGCCGGGTCGGTCTGGACGTCACCGGCCGCCAGCGGCGCCAGCGCCCGCCGCACGGTCTCCAGCTCCGCCGCGCTCGACACCGTCAGCTCGATGCGGTCGCCGCCGGTCTGGTGCTTGAGCTCGTCGGCCGTGCCCAGCGCGATCACCCTGCCGTGGTCGACCACCGCGATCCGGTCGGCCAGCCGGTCGGCCTCCTCCATGTACTGCGTGGTGAGCAGCACCGTCGTGCCGCCCGTGACCAGCTCGGCGATGACGTCCCACAGGCTCGCCCTGGCCCGGGGGTCCAGGCCGGTCGTGGGCTCGTCGAGGAAGAGCACCGGCGGGGCGGCCACCAGCGCCCCCGCCAGGTCGAGCCGGCGGCGCATGCCGCCGGAGTATCCCCGCACCGGCCGGTCGGGCGCCCCGGGCAGGTCGAAGCG
>NZ_JBSFVA010000125.1:0-2193 GCF_053592075.1 Nonomuraea sp. NPDC002799 | reverse complement strand
GGCGCGCATCCTGGGCAGCGTGATGTGCGCGCGCACGGACCAGCCGGGCACGACCGCCTGCGCCGCCCGTTCCTCCGGGGCGAACGCCACGCCCGCCGCTATCGCGGCGTGCGGATCCTTCGGGCGGTACGGGCGGCCGTCGAGCGACAATGCGCCGGAGACCAGCGGCCGGGCGCCGCCGAGCTGTTCGAGCAGCTCCGTCTTCCCGGATCCGACCAGGCCCGTCACCCCCAGCACCTCGCCCGCGCGGACCCGCAGTCCGAACTCCCGGCCGCCGGGCATGGCCCGCAGCCCCCGCCCGGCCAGCACGTCCGACGCACCGACCGGCTCGGCACCAACCGCCGACCCCACTGGGGCGTCCCGAGCGGGAGGGGCGTCGCGGGCGGGCGCGGCCTCGTGGGCGGACGCGTCGCGGGCGGATGCGGCGTTGTGAGTGGGTGCGGTGCCGCGGGCGGGCGTCGTGGGGTTGCCGAGCATGGCGGTCACGATCGCGGTCCGGTCCAGCGGCGCGGTGAACGTACGGACCACCGCGCCGTCCCGCAGCACCACCACCCGGTCGCACAGCGCCTCGACCTCCGCCAGCCGGTGCGACACGTACAACACCGCCACACCCGAGCGCGCCACCTCCCGCACCCGCTCGACGAGCGCGTCCGCCTCGGCCACCGACAACGTCGAGGTGGGCTCGTCGAGGATGAGCAGGCGGGCCCGCCGCGACAACGCCCTGGCGATGACGATCTGCTGCCGGGCGCTCGCGGGCAGGCTCTCGACCGGCGCGTCCAGCGGCAGCCCGAGCTCGGGCGCGATGGCCGCGGCGGCGGCGCGGATGCCGCGGCGGGTCTCCCACCACCCGCCGCCCGCCTGTCCGGCGAGGAGGTCGAGGGTGAGGTTCTCCGCGACGGTGGCGCCGAAGACGACGCCGTCGTCGATGTTCTGGTGCACCGTCTGCACCCCGGCCGCCTGGGCGGCGAGCGGCCCGTCGAAGGAGAGGGGCCGCCCATCGGACGACAGCGTGCCGGAGGTCGGCCGCACGGCGCCCGAGAGGATCTTGATGAGCGTCGACTTGCCCGCTCCGTTGGTGCCGATCAGCCCGGCGATCTCGCCGGGCCGCACCTCCATGGTGACCGAGGACAGCGCGGTGGTGGCGCCGTACACCTTGGAGACGGACGTGACCGCGAAGGTCACGGCGCCACCCAGGGCACGCGGGCCACGTCCGGCGTCACGAGGCCGGGGAAGGCCTTGGTGAGCTGCTCGATGTTGGCGATGTTCGCGTCGCGCAGGCCCTTCTGCGTGATCAGCGACGGCGGCACGGTGAGCCCGCGGTCCACCTGCTCCCCCGCCACCAGCAGCGCCGCCGCGCGGACGGCGATCCGGCCCACGTTCGAGGGGTCGGTGGCGGAGGTGGCGACCCAGGGGCTGCCCGGCTCGGTGATGACGCCGATGTCGGCCGTGGAGACGTCCGCCCCGTAGATCTTCACCTTGTCGCCCAGGCCCAGCTCCTTGACCGCCAGCGCCGCGCCCTTGGCGAACTCGTCGTAGGGCGCGAAGACCGCCTTCACCCCCGGGTTGGCCTGCAGCGCCGCCTTGGCCTGGTCGGCCACGGCCGAGGCGGTCGAGGAGTTGACCACGCCGATCTGCGCCACCTGCTTGATGCCGGGGTTGTCCTTCTTGAACTGTGTCCAGACCTCGTTGCGGCGATCGAGCGGCGCGAACCCGGCGACGTAGACGTACAGGACCTCGCCGGCCCCCGCGGTGTCGGCCTTCAGCGCGCCGAGCGTCTGCTCGGCGATCTGGCGGTCGTCCTGGGTGAGCGCGACGGCCTCGGGCGTGCCCGGGTCGACGTCGAAGGCCACGAGCGGGATCTTCGCGGCCACCGCCTTCTTGATCGCGGGCTGTACGGTCTGCGCGAACCCGTGGTCGACGATGATCGCGTCCGGTTCGCCGGTGACCGCCTGTTCCAGGTTGAGCGCCTGCTTGTCGTTGTTGCCGTCGCCGGAGGAGACCTCCAGCTCGACGTTCAGCGCCTTGGCCTCGGCCTGGGCGCCGGCCAGCCACTGCTGGAAGTAGTCGCCGGAGGAGAGCTGCCGGACCAGGGAGATCCGGACACCGCCCGAGGCGAACTTCGCGGGCGGCGACGCCGCCGGTGCGGCGGCGGCCGACGAGGGGGCCGCCGCAGCGGAGGGAGCGGGAGTGGGC
>NZ_JBSFVA010000124.1:0-2228 GCF_053592075.1 Nonomuraea sp. NPDC002799 | reverse complement strand
GAGGGGGTGTTGGGTGGGGATGGTGGCGAGGAGGTCTGCGAGTTGTTGGGGGTCGGCGATGTCGGCGGCGGTGATGGTGATGGTGGCGCCGAGGTTGGTGAGTTCGCGGGCGAGTTCGGGGGCGCCGGGGGCGTTGGGGCCTTGTCGGCTGGTGAGGAGCAGGTGCTGGACGCCGTAGGTGGTGACGAGGTGGCGGGCCAGGAGAGCGCCGAGCGTGCCGGTACCGCCGGTGACCAGCACGGTTCCGTTCGTGTCCAGCGTCACGGGGGAAGTGGATTTCTCCGGGGCCGGCGCGAGTCTGGGGACAAGGACCTGGCCGTCGCGGATCGCCAGTTGCGGTTCGCCTGCGGGCAACGCCGTGGGGACGCTCTCGCTGCCATCGATGTCTATGAGAACGAATTGGCCCGGATGCTCGTTCTGAGCTGACCGGACCAGTCCCCAGATGGCTGCCTGAGTGAGCGTGACGTCTTCGACCGGACCGGTCGCGATGGCGTTGCGCGTGACGATCACGAGTCTGTCGGTGCCGCTGTGCTCTGCGGACAACCAGTTCTGCAACTCGGCCAGTAGACGCTGGGTTTCGGCATGTGCGTCGCGCGCAACAGGTCCGTCGTCCCGAACTTCGCTCTGGATGACGTGCCGGCCCGTCTGCTCGGTGCCCTCCGATGCCGCGACCCACTGCATCTGGAACAGCGAATGACTGCTCGGACCAGAGGACGGGATGTTGAGCGGCCGGGTCGTCAGCGACCCGATGGTGATCACGGGGCCGCCGTTCTCATCGACGCCGGTCAGCGTCGCGATGTGCGAGCCGGTACGGGAGATCCGGACCCGCAACGTTGTCGCGCCGATCCCGTGCAGCCGCACGTCGGCCCACGAGAACGGCAACTCCACCGCACCCGGGTCGTCCGCCGCCAGGACTGCGATGTGCATGGCGGCGTCGAGCAACGCGGGGTGGATGGCGTGGCCCACCGCCTGCTTGGCGTCCGCGAGCTGGACCTCGGCGTACAAATCGTCTTGGTTACGCCAGGCCGCCTTGAGGGCTTGGAACGTGGGTCCGTAGTCGTAACCATGCTCGGCCAACCGGTCGTAGGCGTCGGTGACGTCAACGGGTTCGGCATCGGCCGGTGGCCAGTTGTCCATCTCCGGCAGTGGAACGAGGTGCGCCGATGGGCGGAGCCCGCCGGTGGCGTGGCGTGTCCAGGGCAGGTCCTCAGCGTTGTGCCGGCGTGACTTGATGGTCAGAGTCCGCTGCCCATCGTCGTCAGGTGCGTCCACGGTCAGTCTGATCTGCAGGGACGCGTCAGCCGGGAGAACGAGAGGCGCTTCCAGCGTGAGCTCCTCGACGAGATCACAGTCCGCGAGGTCGGCCGCGTGCAAAGCCATGTCGAGGAACGCGGTTCCGGCGAGCAGTGTGGAACCGGCGACAGTGTGGTCGGCCAACCAGGCATGACTGTTGACCGAGATTCGCCCGCTCAGCAGCAGCGCTTCGTCGTCGAGGTCGATGAGCGCGGTGAGTAGTGGGTGTTGGCTTGGGGTGAGTCCGGTTGAGGTGATGTCGGTGTGGGGGTTGGGGTGCAGCCAGTAGGTCTGGCGTTGGAAGGGGTAGGTGGGCAGGGGAATCGAGCGGCCGGTGTGGATGGTGTTCCAGTCGACTGTGACGCCGTGGTTGTGGGCTTGGGCGAGGGCGTTGATCAGGTGGGTGTGCTGGTCGTGGGTGGCGCGTTGGAGGGGGATGGCTGTGCCCTGGGTGATGTGGGGGGTGAGGGCGGGGTCGGGTCCGAGTTCGAGGTGGGTGGTGACGCCGTGCTGGTGGAGGGTGTGTGCGGTGTCGGCGAAGCGGACGGTGTCGCGGAGTTGGCGGACCCAGTGCTCGGCGGTGAAGGTCTGGATGGGTTGTCCGGTGCGGGTGGAGATGATCGGGATGGTTGGTGGCGCGTAGGTGAGGGTGTTGATGGCGGTGTGGAAGGGCTGGAGGATCGGGTCCATGTGCGCGGAGTGGAAGGCGTGACTGACGGTGAGTTGGCGGGTGCGCACGCCGTGTGCCGCGAAATGTTCGGCGATGGCCAGGACGTCGTGGGTGTCGCCGGAGATGACCACGGATGTGGTGGTGTTGACGGCGGCGAGGGCGACGGTCGGGCTGAGGTGGGGTTGTATCTGGTCTTCGGTGGTGTTGATGGCGAGCATGGCGCCGCCGGGGGGCAGGGTTTGCATGAGGTGGGCGCGTGCGGTGA
>NZ_JBSFVA010000123.1:0-2287 GCF_053592075.1 Nonomuraea sp. NPDC002799 | reverse complement strand
TGTTGTAAACCGCACTCGGCCCCTCCAACCGATCCAGAAACCACAACCGCTGCTGCGCAAACGACAACGGCACCCGACCAGGACGCGACACCGGCTCAAGAGAGATACCTGCATGCTTGGCCGTGGCGATGAGCTTCGCCAAGCCGGCGGGAGTGCGTTGTTCGAACAAGGCCCGGAGGGGCAGGTCAACCTGCAGCTTCGTGCGGACACGACTCATCAGTTTGGTGGCCGACAAAGAATGACCTCCCAACTCAAAGAAGTCATCATCTGAGCCGATCTGTGAGGTATGCAGCACTTCAGCGAACACATCACACAGCACCTGCTCCTGCGACGTCCGGGGTGGGCGACTGCCAGTAGGCTTTGTAGCTGGTTTCGGCAGTGCGTAGCGATCGAGTTTGCCGTTAGGGTTAAGCGGCATCTTGTCGAGCATGACGAATGCATTGGGCACCATGTAGTCGGGCAGGGTCTGGCTGACCCATTCTCGCAGCGCCTCCGAGGTCGGCTGAGTGACTGCAGCTGGAACTAGGTAGGCGATCAGCCGTTTGACGGCGGGGCCGTCTTCGATGGCAATGACGGTGGCTTGTGCCACGGCTGGATGCTGGCGGAGAATTGTCTCGATTTCGCCGAGTTCGATACGGAAACCGCGAACCTTCACCTGATGATCGGCCCGTCCGAGGAACAACAGTTCACCGTCGGCACGCCAGCGGACCAGGTCCCCGGTGCGATACATCCGGCTGCCAGGAGCGCCGAACGGGTTCGCCACGAAACGCCCCGCCGTCAACCCGGGCCGATTCAAATACCCACGAGCCAGTTGTCCTCCGGCGATGTAAAGCTCACCGGCGATCCCTGCTGGGACGGGCTGCAGCCATTGGTCCAGCACATATACCTGGCTGTTGGCCATCGGCCGGCCAATCGGCGCATCCTGCGACCAGTCCCCGACCCGAGCGGGCAGGGTAGACCTGGTGATCACATGCGTCTCGGTCGGGCCATAGCAGTTGTCGAGGCGCCGCTGCGGTGCTTTGCGGAAGAAATCCTTGACCGCAGGCGACAGGACCAGGGCTTCTCCGCCTTGGCCGACGTGCCGCAGCGCCGGAAAGCTGATGTCGGTGGCCTTCGCTGTCTCGCACACTGCGTCCAAGAGCAGGTTAGGGATGCACATCAGATCGTTGACTTCGTATGCCAAAAGCCACTCGACGAACTTGTCGGCGTCCTTGCGGGTCTCCTCCTCCGGCACCACTAAGCAACCCCCGCCCACCGTCGTGGCGAGGATCTCCATCGCGGAAACGTCGAAACTGAGCGCGGAGAACTGCGCAACCCGGCCTGGCGGCTCCGCGGATGTCCACCAGATCACGAGATTGCTCATCGCGGCGCCGGGCATCACCACTGCCTTGGGGCGGCCGGTCGAGCCGGAAGTGTAGATGACGAAACAAGGGTGCCCCGCCGACAGCGGAGCGACCCGATCGGCATCCGTCAGATTCGCCATCGGCAGATGGCTCACCTCAACCGGCTCGCTCAACACCATCGCAGGTCGGGCATCATCCAGCATGAACGCGATCCGCTCAGCCGGATACTCCAGGTCGATCGGCACGTAAGCCGCGCCAGCCTTGAGAATAGCCCACACCGCGACAATCACATCCACCGACCGCGGCATCCTCAACGCAACCAACGACTCCGGGCCAACACCATGCTGAACGAGATGACGCGCTAGCTGGTTCGCTCGAGCATTCAGCTGTGCGTACGTCAGAGTGACATCACGCATCTGAATCGCCAACGCATCAGGCGTGCGAGCAACCTGCGCCTCAAACATCTCCGGCAGCGTCACCGCCGGCATCTCCCTCCCAGTCTCGTTCCAGCCCACCAAAACCCGATGACGCTCCCCAGAACCAAGAACATCTAAATCAGACATCGGGATGGCAGGATCAGCGATCACAGCGTTGAAGAGTAGGTGCAGGCGTTCAGTGATGGTGGCAGCCGTTTGGTGATCGAAGAGGTCGGTGTTGAATTCGATACGGCCCGCGATGCCGTTCGGCTTCCGACCATGCGTATGCTGTTCATCGAAGTTGACATGCAGATCGAATTTTGAGACATCGAGTACTCGCCCGTGTGCGGACACCGTCAGGCCGGGCAACGGCATCGCGATGTCTGTCGATTGCGCGGTCATCATGACTTGGAACAGCGGGTTGCGGGCCAGTGACCGGGCCGGGTTGACCACCTCGACCACCTGCTCGAAGGGAATGTCTTGATGAGCGAAGGCGGCCAGATCGTTCTCCCGGACCTGGGCCAGGAG
>NZ_JBSFVA010000122.1:0-2400 GCF_053592075.1 Nonomuraea sp. NPDC002799 | reverse complement strand
CGGCCAGGACGACGCGCTGCTCGACATCTACCGCAAGCTGCGGCCGGGTGAGCCGCCGACCAAGGAGTCGGCGCAGACCCTGCTGGAGAACCTCTTCTTCAACCCCAAGCGTTACGACCTCGCCAAGGTGGGTCGTTACAAGATCAACAAGAAGCTCGGGGTCGACTCGGAGATCACCCAGGGCACCCTGACCGAAGACGACATCGTCTCGATGATCGAATACATCGTCCGGCTGCACGCCGGCGAGACTTCGATGGGCGACGCCGTCGTGGAGGTCGACGACATCGACCACTTCGGCAACCGCCGCGTGCGCAACGTCGGCGAGCTGATCCAGAACCAGGTCCGCCTGGGCCTGGCCCGCATGGAGCGGGTCGTCCGCGAGCGCATGACCACGCAGGACGTCGAGGCCATCACGCCGCAGACCCTGATCAACGTCCGCCCGGTCGTGGCGTCCATGAAGGAGTTCTTCGGCACCTCGCAGCTCTCGCAGTTCATGGACCAGACCAACCCGCTGGCCGGTCTGACGCACAAGCGGCGTCTTTCCGCGCTGGGTCCCGGCGGTCTGTCCCGTGAGCGGGCGGGCATGGAGGTGCGTGACGTGCACCCGTCCCACTATGGCCGGATGTGCCCGATCGAGACGCCTGAAGGCCCCAACATCGGCCTCATCGGCTACCTCGCGTGCTTCGGCCGTCTCAACGCCTTCGGCTTCGTCGAGACGCCTTACCGCAAGGTCGTCGACGGCAAGGTGATCGACCGGACCGACTACCTCACCGCCGACGAGGAGGATCGGTTCGTCATCGCCCAGGCGAACTCGCGGCTCGCGGAGGACGGCGCGCTCGCGGAGCGGGGCGTGCTGGTCCGGCGTAAGGGTGGCGAGTTCGAGTACGTGGGCTCCCAAGAGGTCGACTACATCGACGTGTCGCCGCGCCAGATGGTGTCGGTCGCCACCGCGATGATCCCCTTCCTTGAGCACGACGACGCCAACCGGGCCCTGATGGGCGCGAACATGCAGCGCCAGTCGGTGCCGCTGATCAAGAGCGAGGCGCCGCTGGTCGGCACCGGCATGGAATACCGTGCCGCGACCGACACCGGCGACGTGATCAGCGCCGAGAAGGCCGGTGTGGTCGAGGAGGTCTCCGCCGACTACGTCACCGTGATGAACGACGACGGCACCCGCACCACCTACCGCGTCGCCAAGTTCAAGCGCTCCAACCAGGGCACCGCGGTCAACCAGAAGCCCATCGTCGCCGAGGGCGACCGGGTCGAGGCCAACCAGGTGATCGCCGACGGGCCCTGCACCGACAAGGGTGAGATGGCGCTCGGCAAGAACCTGCTCGTGGCGTTCATGCCGTGGGAGGGCCACAACTACGAAGACGCGATCATCCTGTCCCAGCGGCTGGTCCAGGACGACGTCCTCTCCTCGATCCACATCGAGGAGCACGAGGTCGACGCCCGTGACACCAAGCTGGGCCCGGAGGAGATCACCAGGGACATCCCCAACGTCTCCGAGGAGGTCCTGGCCGACCTCGACGAGCGCGGCATCATCCGCATCGGCGCCGAGGTCGTACCCGGCGACATCCTGGTCGGCAAGGTCACGCCCAAGGGCGAGACCGAGCTCACCCCGGAGGAGCGGCTGCTGCGCGCGATCTTCGGGGAGAAGGCCCGCGAAGTCCGCGACACCTCGCTGAAGGTGCCGCACGGCAAGAGCGGGACCGTGATCGAGGTACGCATGTTCTCCCGCGAGCAGGGCGACGAGCTGCCGCCGGGGGTCAACGAGCTGGTCCGCGTGCACGTGGCCCAGAAGCGTAAGATCACCGACGGTGACAAGCTCGCCGGCCGTCACGGCAACAAGGGCGTCATCTCCAAGATCCTTCCGGTCGAGGACATGCCGTTCCTGGAGGACGGCACCCCGGTCGACATCATCCTCAACCCCCTTGGCGTGCCGGGCCGGATGAACGTCGGCCAGGTGCTGGAGACCCACCTGGGGTGGATCGCCGCCCGGGGCTGGGACATCTCCGGCGTCCAGGAGGCCTGGGCCGAGCGGCTGCGTGACAAGGGCTTCGAGAAGGTCGCCCCGCGCACCAACATGGCGACCCCGGTCTTCGACGGCGCCAGCGAAGAGGAGATCGTCGGTCTGCTGAGCAGCACCATCGCCAACCGTGACGGTGACCGGATGGTGCAGCAGAGCGGCAAGGCACGACTGTTCGACGGCCGCTCCGGCGACCCGTTCCCGTATCCGATCGCGGTCGGCTACATCTACATCCTCAAACTGCTCCACCTGGTCGACGACAAGATCCACGCTCGTTCGACCGGTCCCTACTCCATGATCACGCAGCAGCCGCTCGGCGGTAAGGCCCAGTTCGGTGGCCAGCGCTTCGGTGAGATGGAGGTGTGGGCCCT
>NZ_JBSFVA010000121.1:0-2572 GCF_053592075.1 Nonomuraea sp. NPDC002799 | reverse complement strand
CGAAGACGTCGCCCGCGCCGGTCGGATCGAGCGCCGTCACCCGGGGCGCGGGCACGAACGCCTCCTCGCCCGTCGTCGAGTCGATGGCCATCGCGCCGTTGGCCCCGTCGGTCACCACCGCCAGTGGCACCTTGTCGGCGATCGCGTACAGCGCGTCGCGGGGGGTGTCGGTGCCGGTGTAGGCCATGGCCTCGATGGCGTTCGGCATGAACGCGTGGCAGATCCTGAGCTGCTCCAGCACGGAGGCCGGCCAGCTGCCCGACGGATCCCAGCCCACGTCGGCGAAGATGAGCGCGCCGTTGTGGTGCGCCAGCTCGGCCCAGTTGCACGGGCTGCCGGGCGCGTCGAGCGGCTCGTCGGCGGCGAGCGTCACGATCACGGCCTTGGACGGCGGCGGGGAGCCGATCATCTCCGAGGTCGGCATCGGGGCGGGATGGCCGTGCGTCACCATGCTGCGGTCGCGGTCGACCGCCATGGAGACCGTCACCGGCGAGTGCCAGTGCTCGAAGCGCCGCGAGCGCGACAGGTCGACGGCCTCCTGCTCTTCCAGCGTGCGCCAGCAGAAGTCGCCGTAGTCGTCGTCGCCGAACGCGGCGGCCAGCGAGGTGCGCAGGCCCAGCCGGCTGGTCGCGATGGCGAGGTTGGCGATGCCGCCGGGACAGGAGCCCATGCCCTCGGCCCAGATCTCGGTTCCCGCCGCGGGCATCGAGGGCAGACCGGTGAAGATGATGTCGAGGAACACGGTGCCGGCCAAGAACACGTCGAACCGCGGGCCCGAGGGGGTCCGCTCATCGGCGAGAGGATCGTACGCCTGGACAGACACCGGAATGACTCCTCCTCGACACACCGAGTTGTGCGCAATCTTGCACGTTTGCTCGCACACTTCAAGTGTTTCACGCGAATTGCTGGCACAAGATGCTTACTTATGCGCGATTATGACTGATAGACTGCCGCCGTGCTTCAGCGCCTCAGGCATGCCGAGATCATGCGCCGGGTCCGTCTCTCAGGCGCCACCAGTGTCAGCGATCTCGCCAGCCAGCTCGGCGTGAGCCCGTCCACCATCCGCAGGGACCTTGAGGTGCTCGACCGCGACGGCACGCTCCGGCGGGTCCGGGGCGGTGCCCTGGCCGACGCCGACGCCGACCGGCCCTTCGCCGAGGTGGCGGCGGTCGACGAGCACGACAAGGAGGTCGTGGCCGTCCGCGCCGCGCAGCTCGTCGCCGACGGCGACGTGATCCTGCTCGACATCGGCACCACCACGATGCGCCTGGCCCGGCAGTTGCGCGGGCGCCGCGTCACCGTGGTCACCTCCAGCCTCGCCGTCCTCGACGTGCTCCGCACCGACTCCGTGACCGAGCTGCTGCTGCTGGGCGGCATGGTCCGCAGGACCTACCACTCGCTGGTCGGCGTGCTCACCGAGGCGGCGCTGAGCCAGGTCGTGGCCGACCGGGTGTTCCTGGGCGTCAGCGGCGTGCGCCCCGACGGGCAGCTCGTCGACAGCACGCTCGCCGAGGTGCCGCTGAAGCGCGCGATGATCGCGGCGGCCGGTCAGGTCGTGCTGCTCGTGGACCGGCACAAGTTCCCCGGCTCCGGCGCGCTGCGGGTGTGCGGGCCGGAGGCCGTCGACGTGATCGTCACCAACCACGGCGCCGACGAGTCCACTCTGCGCGCCTGCGCGGCGGCCGGGGCCGAAGTGCTGCTCGCGTGAAGGGATGCCGATGAGACTCACCGTGCTCGGGGGCGGCGGCTTCCGGGTCCCCCTCGTCTACGGCGCGCTCCTGCGCGACCGGGCCGAGCCGCGCGTGACGGAGGTCGTCCTGCACGACGTGTCCCAGGAGCGGCTGGAGGCCATCCGGCACGTGCTGGGCCAGCTCGCCGCCGGCCACGACGACCCGCCCGAGGTGCGGATCACCACCGACCTGGACACCGCGCTGCGCGACGCGGACTTCGTCTTCTCCGCCATCCGCGTCGGCGGCCTGGCGGGGCGCACCGCCGACGAGCGGGTCGCGCTGGAGCTGGGCCTGCCGGGCCAGGAGACGACCGGCCCCGGCGGCGTCTCCTACGGCCTGCGCACCGTCCCGGTCGCGGTCCACGTGGCCGAACGCGTGTCCGCCCTCGCCCCGCAGGCGTGGGTCATCAACTTCACCAATCCGGCCGGCATGATCACCGAGGCCATGCGGCGCGTGCTCGGCGACCGGGTGGTCGGCATCTGCGACTCGCCCATCGGGCTGATCCGGCGGGCCGCCGCCGCCCTCGGGCTCGACCCGGCGCGGGTGGCGCCCGACTACGTGGGGCTCAACCATCTCGGCTGGCTGCGCGGTCTCGTCCATCAGGGCCGCGACGTGCTGCCCGGCCTGCTCGCCGACGACGCGGCGCTGCGGCGGGTCGAGGAGGCCCGCGTCTTCGGCGCCGACTGGGTGCGCACGCTCGGCGCGCTGCCCAACGAATACCTCTACTACTACTACTTCACCAGGGAGTCCGTCGCCGCGATCTCCGGGCGGAGCCGGGGGGAGTCGCTGCTGGAGCAGCAGGGCGACTTCTACGCGGCCGTGCGCGCCCGGCCCGACCAGGC
>NZ_JBSFVA010000120.1:0-2596 GCF_053592075.1 Nonomuraea sp. NPDC002799 | reverse complement strand
ACAGCCCGCCCGCCGCCAGCGGGTACGCCTCCAGCAGCAGCCCGCCCGCCATGAACGGGACCGGATCGGCGAGCCGCCCGTTGACGTGCTGGACGCGGAAGTCGGCCGGCTCGCCGTCGGCGTCCAGGTGCGCCCGCAGCACCACGGCGGGGTCGGGCAGCGCGTCGGCCAGGTCGGTCAGCTCCGACACCGCCGGGACGGCGGCGCCGAGCGGCGCGAACGGCGCGTCCAGCGTGTGCGCGCAGAGCTCGGCCAGCGCCTCGATCTGCCGCTCGATCCGGCGTGGTTGCGGCGGCAGCACGTGCGGCCAGCAGATCTCCAGCGCGCCCAGCAGCCGCCCGGCCACGACCATGGGCGTGGTGACCCGACCGCCACCGGCCGCCCGGCTGCCGATCGACGGCAGGCCCGGGTCGGTGTGCCAGATCGTGCGGCGTTCGGCGAGCGCCTGGCCCGCCGGAGTGACCACGCCCGGCGGGACGTGCCGCCACCGCCTGGCCTCCTCCTCCCCGAACCCGGCGTATCCGGCCAGGGTGAGGCAGGTGCCGGGACCGGCCGCCCACACCGCCACCGCGGTCGCGCCGAGCGGGCCGAGCGCGTGCTCCAGCACCGAGCGGGCCACGGCCTGGGTGTCGCTCGCGCCGAGGGCGGCGCTCTCGGCGGCGCGCAGGTGCACCGACAGGTCCGGCTCCTCCTCGGCGGCCTCGCTGATGCGGTCGCGCGCGACCTGGTTGACGACGTCGGCGGCCAGTTCGAGCCGTGAGACGCCGGCCTTGCCGGCGAGCGTGGCGAGCTGCTCGGCCGCCTGTACGGGGCCGCAGCGCAGCCGCTCGACCAGGACGCCCTTGGCCAGCTCGACCAGGGCGCGGTCGTCGGCGGCGCGGCGCGCGTCGGCGACCTCGCGCCGCAACCGCTCGACGGTGGCCGCCAGCCTGGTCAGCTCCGTGGGGTCTGAAGGAGTGTGCATGCCGCTCCTCGCGAGGTCGTCAGGTCAGGGTCAGCCAGTGCTGGATGCGTTCGATGAGATGGTCGGCGTCCACCGGCTTGGTCACGTAGTCGCTGGCGCCGGCGGCCAGGCTCTTCTCCTGGTCGCCGGGCATCGCCTTGGCCGTGACCGCGATGATCGGCAGATCAGCGTACTGCGGCATCGCCCTGATGGTCTCGGTCGCCGTGTAGCCGTCCATCTCGGGCATCATCACGTCCATGAGGATCAGGTCGGTCTCCTCATGGGCGGTCAGGGTGTCGATGCCCTTGCGGCCGTTCTCGGCGTGCAGCACCTGGATGCCGTGGATCTCCAGCATGCTGGTGAGCGCGTACAGGTTGCGGGCGTCGTCGTCCACCACCAGCACGGTACGCCCGGCGAGGGTGTTGTCGATCTCCCGGCCGGCCGTGGCGCCCACGCTCTCGGCCCTGACCAGGGGCAGCACGTCGCCCGGCTGGTCGGCGGTCAGGTGCAGCGCGATGCGCTCGCGCAACTCGTCGAGGCTCGACAGCAGCTCCAGCGGCTGGTTGGCCAGCCGCACCTCCTGCTGCGGGCGCGAGCGCCAGTTGTTGTACGCCAGCACGGGCACCCCGTGCAGGGCCGGATCGCCGTCCATGACCTCCAGCAGCCCGTACGCCGACATGTCAGGCATGTCGAGATCGAGCACCACACAGTGGCACGACTGGCCGGCCAGCAGCCGGTTCGCCTCCTCGGCCCCGGCCGCCGTGACGACCTCGATGGAGCCGCCGAGATCGCGCGCGCTCGCCACGTCGCCCACGACGCTGTCGGCCACCAGCGAGAGCAGCCCGTGCCGCCGCTCCTCGATCACCAGCAGCCGCCGCGCGGCCACCGGCGCCCGCACCGACAGCGGCGCGACCTCGCCGCCCTCCGACGGCACGACGTCGAACCCCGGCCGCGCCACCGGCAGGTACAGCGTGAACACGCTGCCCTGCCCCGGCATGCTCTGCACCGCGATGGCCCCGCCCAGCAGGTAGGCGATCTCGCGGCAGATCGACAGGCCCAGCCCGGTGCCGCCGTACTTGCGGCTCGTGGTGCCGTCGGCCTGCTGGAACGCGCCGAAGATGACCTCCAGTTGCTGCTCCGCGATGCCCACGCCGGTGTCGACCACCCGCAGCGCGATGGCCGGGCCGTGCGGGCGCACGGAGGCGGGCAGCTCGGCCGGTGCGGCCGGTTCGATGCGCAGCTCGATGCTGCCCGACTCGGTGAACTTGACCGCGTTCGACACCAGGTTGCGCAGCACCTGTCGCAGCCGCGAGTCGTCGGTGAGCAGCTCGGCCGGCACACCCGGGGCGGTGGCGATGCGGAAGTCCAGGCTCTTCTGGCTGGTCATCGGCCGGAACGTGGCCTCGACGTAGTCCAGCAGCCGCCGTAGCTGCACCCATTCGGGGTTGATGTCCATCTTGCCCGCCTCGACCTTGGACAGGTCGAGGATGTCGTTGATGAGCTGCAGCAGATCCGAGCCCGCCGAGTGGATGATCCCGGCGTACTCCACCTGCTTGGCCGTCAGGTTGCGGGTGTGGTTCTGGGCCAGGAGCTGGGCCAGGATGAGCAGCGAGTTGAGCGGGGTGCGCAGCTCGTGGCTCATGTTGGCCAGGA
>NZ_JBSFVA010000119.1:0-2606 GCF_053592075.1 Nonomuraea sp. NPDC002799 | reverse complement strand
CCCGCCGCCCGCGCCTGTGCAGGCTGACCCCTGCACGGCAATGGCGACCTTTCCTCGGGCGTGACGGCCGAGCACGTGCGACGGCGCTCGCAGCACGGGCTACATCCGGGTCCGCGCGTACGCGTGCAGGGCGTCGCGGACGAACGTCGCCCCCGCGGCGTCGTCGTACATGCCGGTGAAGCGGGGGTCGTCGACGTACATGTCCCCCAGGCCTTTCACCATCTCGATCGAGCACTCCCGGTCGCCCTCGGCCGTGGGGGTGCCCGGGATCCGGCTCAGCCACTGAACGTGCCGGGCAGCCAGCGACTGAGCGTGTTCCGATGTCGGGCGAAGCCCGGCCTGCACTGCGGCGACCCATGCGGCGACGAGGTCTTCGGTGGCCTGCTTCCAGGCCCGCTGCTGGTCAAGGGTCTTGCCGTGCCACCAGTCGTTGCCCACTTGGAACGTGCGCTCGCCCCAGCGTGAGATCACCTCGTCCTTGGAGTGGTCGTTGAACCCCGCCAGCATGACGTCCATGTGTGGTTCCGCCCCCGCCTGCACGGCCTCAAGCGTGTGACGCACAGACCGGATCTGCCGTTCGATGCGGTCCCGTTCCTCTTCCAGTGCGGCGATGTGGGTGCGGAGCCCGTCGCACGTGTCCACCTCGTCGGCCAGGACCTCGGCGATGGCCGGCAAGCCCATGCCGAGCCGGCGCATGAGCAGGATCCGCTGGAGCCGGGCGACCGCGGTGGCGTCGTAGAAGCGGTACCCGTTCGCGCCGACCCTGGACGGGGCCAAGAGCCCGAAGCGGTCGTAGTGACGCAGCGTGCGGCTGGTGATGCCGGCCCTCGCCGCGAGTTCCTGGATCGTCCACTCCATCGTGTCACCCGCGGCGGAGCGTGGTTGCGATGATCTCCGAGCTGTCGGCGTGCAGGGCCTGCGCCGCCGTCTGCCCGGTCGCCGCCAGGTAGGTGTCGACCAGCCGGTTGCCCGCGGCGTATCCGGCGCCCATCGGCAGTCCCACCGGGGTGAGGCCGAAGCGCTCGGCGCTGGGGTCGCCGTGCACCCAGGCAGTGAAGTTCTGCATGCCTGTCACGTCGAGCCCGGTGAGTACCTTGCTGAAGACCTCGTCGTCGCGCAGGTGCGGCACGCCGATGCGGGCGGGGCCGAGCTCGTCGCCGTAGAGCTGCCGGGCGAAGGCGTCGGCCAGGCCCTCGCCGACGATGTGCTCGCCGACGGTGACGGTCATCGGGTCCCACACGACCCCGCCTGGGCTCCATCGCAGGTTGTGGTGCAGTTCGTGCACGGCGGTGGCCTCCAGCCGCTCCACGTTCTCGGGGAAGGGCCAGAACGTGATGGCGATGTGGCCCGAGATGCCGCCGAACCCGGTCAATCCTTTGCAGGGACCCATGAAGTGTCCGTCACCCGGATCGCCGAGCACGAACAGCACGGTGATGTCCGGGGCCCGCAGCCCCGGCGTCGCCTCCAGCAGTACGGCGAGAGCGTTGTCGAGCGCCCGTTGCATCCGCTCCCAGGCCCCGGCCGCCGCCAGGCTTTCGAGCGCGTCGAGGCAACGCTCCTCGTCGCGGTCGATGGGGAACCCGGACGTTTCGAGGTGCACGGCAACGAGGTCGAGCTCGCCGGGGTGGTAGCGGTACATGCCCCTGTTGGCCTCCAGCATCGAACGCAGCAGGTCAACGCGGTCCGCGACCGGGGCCAGCAGGATCCGCCTCATTGGGGAGTAGGTGTCAAGAACAGTGATCGACATGGCCCCGATGCTAGAAGTTGACGCAGCGTCAAGGTCAAACCAGCGGCGCTCTTCGCCGGGGTACGGCCGGCATGCCAGCCCCGCTCCCCGTTCGCATCGGGCAGCGGCAGATGTCAATATAGACGTACATCTATTTCGATGACTGTCTATGCGGAAGGGCGGCGGATGGAACTGCTGGAGATCTTGGAGTGCAGCCCGCCGCTGAACCGCTGGACGCCGAGCAGCTTGGGGCTTCAGGGCCGCTCCGAGCCCGGCCAAGGTCGCCGCATGGTCGGTCAAGGTCTCGCCGATCACCTTGCGGCCCTTGTCCGTCAACACGATCTGCACGCTCCGCCGGTCGGCCGGGTCCAGCCTCCGCTCGACCAGCATGGCGAGCACGGAACTCCGGCTCTCGTCGACGACCGGGTCCGCTGAGGCTGAGCAGGCTCGACCGTGATGCCGACCGTTCCGCGATAGGAGTTGACGAGTTTGCCCAGCTGTGGAATGCTGAGGGTGGCACCGAGGGTTGACGCTCGTAGTACGCGTCCCCATACGTTTGCCAAACATGATATGCTGCCCTCTCGTGCTGTCTTCCGACGCCCTGGATTCCGCCGGGGCGTTTGGCATGCGTGCAGTTCGATTCCATCCGTGCCCTCCGGAAGGACATCTATTGGCAGCCTCGCGCAACGCCTCCGCGATACCCGCAGGTCCCAGTCGCGTCTCTTTTTCGCGCATCCAGGAGCCCCTCGAAGTTCCTGACCTTCTCGCTCTGCAGACCGAGTCCATCGACTGGCTGCTCGGCAACGAGAAGTGGAAGGCCCGGGTAGAGGCGGCTCGCCAGGCCGGGCGCAAGGACGTCCCGACCCAGTCGGGCCTCGAA
>NZ_JBSFVA010000118.1:0-3010 GCF_053592075.1 Nonomuraea sp. NPDC002799 | reverse complement strand
TACCCGCTGTCCGCCGAGGGCCTGTCGGTGAAGACGGACGAGGCGGGCAACCTGGAGGCCGTCGACGAGAACAACGGCACGCTCTTCATCGCGCCCACGCCGAAGATGTGGGACTCCCAGGGCATCAAGAGCCCCAAGGCGCTCAAGGAAGGCCGCTCCCCGGACACCCGTGAGGCCACCATGGGCGTGGAACTGGCGGGCAGGCACCTGCGGCTCAAGCCGGACCGGAAGATGCTGGCCGATCCGAAGACGAAGTTCCCGGTCTACCTGGACCCGTACTTCTCGGCCGCGCGCGGCTCGTGGACGGCCGTGTGGAGCAACTGGCCCAGCTCCAACTATCTCAACTCCAGCGACGTCGCCAGGGCCGGCCACGTCGAGTCGCAGACCAACCGCTCGTTCTTCCAGATGAACACCGGCTCGGCCATCCACGGCAAGCAGATCATCAAGGCGACGTTGCGCACCTACGAGACGTGGTCGTACTCGTGCGGTGCCCGCAAGGTCGAGGCCTGGGCGACGAACACGATCAGCAAGAGCACGACCTGGAACAACCAGCCGAAGTGGGTCACCAAGTTGTCCACGGTGAACGTGGCCAAGGGCTGGGGGGCGTCCTGCATGCCCGGCGGCGTCGAGTTCGACGTGACCCCGCAGGTCGTGAACGCCGCCGCCAACAAGTGGGCCAACATCACCGTCGGCATCCGCGCCACCAGCGAGAGCGACGTCTACGCCTGGAAGAAGTTCAAGAACAACCCGACCGCCGTGATCGAGTACAACTCGCTGCCGGTCGACCCCGTGGCCGCGGACCTGTGGTCGGACCCGGGCGGTCCCTGCGTCTCGGGTGAGGGCCGGCCGATCATCAGCACCGCCACGCCGAAGTTGTGGGCGAAGCTGAAGGACGTCGACAACTCGGTCAAGGGCCGGTTCGAGTGGTACAACGAGGCCGGGGTGAAGGCGGGCGAGCAGGTCACCGCGCTGGGCTCGACCGGCACGGCCTTCTACGCGACGATCCCGCCGAGCCTCTATGCCGACGGCGCGCTGATCCGCTGGCGGGCCCGCGGTGAGGACGGCAAGGCCAGCAGCGCGTGGAGCCCCTGGTGCGAGGCCACCATCGACGCCACCGCCCCCGGCAAGGAGCCGGAGATCTCCTCGCCCGAATACACGGAGAACGGCTGGAGCGACGGGGTCGGCCTGCCCGGCACGTTCAGATTCGCCCCGAACGGCGTCCCCGACGTCGCCGCCTACGTCTATGGCCTCGACACCACGCCCAAGACGGAGGTCGTCCCCGGCTCGGACGGCGCCGCCACGATCGCGCTGACGCCGCGTCACGACGGCCCCAACGTGTTGTCGGTGCGCAGCAAGGACCGCGCCGGGCAGCTCGGCCCGATCCGCACCTACGTCTTCAACGTCAACACCGGCAAGGGCCCGGCCGGTCACTGGCCGCTGGACGAAGGCCAGGGCACCGTCGCGGCCGACACCGCGAACGCCCACCCCGCGACGCTGTACGGGGCGGCCTGGACCTCCGGCAGGACCGGCACCGCACTGAAGCTGGCCGGCTCCTACGCCCAGACCTCCGGCCCCGTCATCGACACCGGCCGCAACTTCACCGTCAGCGCCTGGGCCCGCCTGACCGGCAACGCGGCCACCGCCACCGTCGTCACCCAGGAGGGCGCCAGGACGGGCGCGTTCTCCCTGCAGTACTCCAAGGCCAACGACCGCTGGGCGCTGGCCCAGGCCGCGACGGACGCGGACGGCGCGGCCATCGTGCGCGCCGTGTCCGCGGCGGCGCCGCGGCTGAACGAGTGGACCCACCTGACCGGCGTCTACGACTCGGCGGCCGGCCAGATCTCGCTCTACGTGAACGGCAAGCTGGAGTCCACGGTCGCCGTCACGGCACCGTGGAAGGCCACCGGCCCCTTGACGATCGGCCGCGGAAAGGTCGGCGGGGCGGCTGCGGAGAGCTGGTCCGGGGACGTCGACGAGGTGCGGGTCTACGCCCGCGCCATGTTCGCCGACGAGGTCGCCGACCTGGTCAACAGCGCCGCCACGCTGGTCGGCCACTGGAAGCTGGACGAGGAGTCCGGCTTGTCGGCGGCCGACTCCTCGGGCCGGGCGACCGCCGCGACGCTGTCCGGAGCCGCCTCGTGGACGTCGGGCTGGCTGGACGGCGCGCTCGCGCTCGACGGCGTCAGCGGTTACGCCCAGACGACCGGGCCCGCGGTCAACACCAGGACCGGGTTCACCGTGGCCGCCTGGACGCAGCTCGACTACCTGCCTGCCCGTGACGCCGCCGCCGTGGCCCAGCCGGGCACCAGGGCCGCGGGCTTCCAGCTCGGCTTCGACAAGGAGCAGGGCCGGTGGACGCTCGGCATGGCCGCCGCCGACACCGACACCGCCGCCCTCGTGCGGACCCGGTCCGACGCCGTCCCGGCGCCGATGGAGTGGGCCCACGTCGCCGGCGTCTACGATCCGCTGGCCGGCGAGCTGCGCGTCTACGTCAACGGCCGCCTGTCCACCACCACCGTCACCTCTCACCTGAGTGCTTGGAACGCCACCGGCCCGCTGCAACTCGGCCGGACCAAGACCGCGGGCGTCTTCACCGGCTTCTGGCCGGGATCCGTCGACGACGTCCGCACGTACGACGGTGTGCTCAACGCCGAGCAGATCGCCCAGCTAGCCGCCCAGTAACGCCGCCCAGTAACGCCGCCCTGACCAGCACCTCCTGACTGGAAAGAGTTCATGGACTTACCGGATGAGTTAAGGCTGCCCGAATCCCGCTGGAATCGTGCTCCGGAACCGGAGACGGAAGACACCCCGGACCCTTACTGGAATCGTTTCGTCCAGCCCAAGCCGGAGTCGGCCTGGCCGCGCCGGCTGGCGGCCCTGTTCTCCGTCCTCGTGATCGTCCCGCTGGTGTCCACGATGCCCGCCTCGGCCGCCGCCCGCCCGGCGCCGGCCGTGCAGAAGGAGACGCCGGTCAAGGGCGGGAAGGTGCCGGTCCTGCCGCCGCCGGCCG
>NZ_JBSFVA010000117.1:0-3225 GCF_053592075.1 Nonomuraea sp. NPDC002799 | reverse complement strand
TGGCGGGGGCGCATGCCGCCGGAGTATCCCCGCACCGGCCGGTCGGCCGCCCCGGTCAGGTCGAAGCGTTCGAGCAGCTCTCCCGCGCGCTGCCGGCTGCGCTGGATGCCCAGGTGGTAGAGGCGGCCGACCATCTCCAGGTTCTCGGCGCCGGTGAGGTGGTCGTCGACGGCGGCGTACTGGCCGGAGGCGCCGATGTGGCCGCGCAGCCGGGGAGCGTCGCGAACGACGTCGAACCTGGCGACGGTGGCGTGACCGGCGTCCGGCCTTAACAGGGTGGTCAGGATGCGGACGGTCGTGGTCTTTCCCGCGCCGTTGGGGCCGAGCAGCCCGAACACCGTGCCCTGCGGGACCGACAGGTCCAGCCCGTCGAGGGCGACCACGTCGCCGTACTTCTTGACCAGCCCCTCGGCTTCGATGGCGATGGACATGAGCCCTCCTCTGTCTCGATCGTGGCGGTCAGGAACGGTGGATCACGATGTCGCCGTAAGTGGTGTGGGCGCGCACCTCGACGGCGTCCACGGCCTGCGGCGGGTCGTCGCAGGCGTCCAGGGAGACGGTCACGACGCCGTACTTGGAGCTCACGTCCAGCCAGGCGGCGGTGCCCTCGCGGATGCCGAGCTCCAGCGCGCCGCCCGAGGTCTCCATGACGACCGACCCGGCCACCACCTCGCCGATCCTGACGCTGCCGTACGCGGTCTTGGCGGCGACGCCGGCCAGCGCGCGATCGACCGTGATGTCGCCGTAGGCGGTGTTCAGCCGCAGGTCGCCGCTCACCTCGCCGAGGCGGAGGTCACCGTTGGAGGTCCTGACCACCGCGGTCCCGCCGATCTCGCCGATCCGGATGTCGCCGTTGGAGGTGGTGATGTCGGCGTGCCCGGCCGAGCGGCCCACCGAGATGTCACCCGAGCCGGTCTTCAGGTGCACCCGGTCGGCCTGGTCGAGCCGGATGTCGCCGTTGGAGGTGGTGAACTTCACCTCGCCGAGGCGGCCCTTGCAGCGGAAGTCCGCCGCCGCGCCGGCCTCGACGCGGGAGCCCGACGGCAGGTCGATCGTCAGGTCGATCGAGCCGCCCCAGCCGAGCAGCGAACGGAACCAGGTCCGCGGCGACTCGACCAGCGCGTCGATCGAGCCGTCCCACTCGGTCGGCGGCCGGACCTTGGCCGCCTTCACCAGGAGCCTGCCCAGGGAGTATTCGACCTGGGTCTGCTCGGCGGCGTGCACGTCGGCGTCGCTGAACTCGTCGCTGGGGCGCACCTCGACGACGGTGTCCGCGCGGTCGCCGGCGTTGATCCGGACGTTGGCGAGCGCGACGTCGATGACGGCGAAGATGGGCTCGGGGGTGGCGAAGCTGGGCATGGCGGTCCCCTCCTGGTGGGATCGGCGGGCGTCCCGGGTGGCGGAACGGGTGGTCGCGGGCACGGCTAACGCACCCAGCCGGTGAAGCGCTGACCGCTCTTCGGCTCCGTGCTCCGGCCGGTGCGGCGGCCGGCGGCCCCTTCGCCCGGTTCGAGCGCGGCGGAGACCGCCCGGACGAGCCAGGCGTTGGCCGAGAGCCCGTCGCGGGCGGCCGCCTCCTCGATGCGCGGCTTGAGGTGCTCGGGGACGCGGAGCGAGATCCGCGACGTGCCGCCCTCGTCGGCCTCCGGAGGCGGCGGGGAGGCGGGCGGTCTGGCGCCCCGCTCCTGCTGCCCGTTCTCGCCCCCGCCTCCGGCAGGCGGGCCGGACAGCGGCCCGGACGGCGGCCCGAACGGCGGTGGCGTCACGACGAAGCCGGGGTCGCGGCCGCGCAGCCGCACCTCGACCGAGCCGGGCGCCAGGTCGCGGGTGATCTCGTCCGCGGCGGCCGACAGGGCCTCAAGCAGGGCGAGCCGGACGGCTGACTCGAGTGCCGCGGCCAGGCGCTCGGCCAGCGCGCGTGCCTCCTCGCCTCCTGCCCCGGCGGCGATGGCCAGCTCGCGGCGGAGATGCTCGACGTACGGCGCCAAATCCATGACGTCACTATGACGTCATAATGGCGTCATAGCAACCTCATCGATGACGCCACGCGCTGAGCTGGTGTTTCGCCTTCGCGAATGGCAAAGGCCCGGGTCACCTTCAGGTGTCCCGGGCCGGGGGTGTCAGGGGCCGTGGTCTGCACGGCGATGCTTTGATCGGCTAGACGCCCTCCGCCAGGAGGCGGAGGCTCTCGCGGGCCCAGTCGGCGCGGGCCTGGGCGACCGCGATCTGGCCCTCGAAGACGTGCGCCTTCAGCGCGGCGATCCGGTCGTGCTCGGCGGGCGGGCGGCTCTTCAGCCGCTCCTTGAGCAGGTCGGTGCCCTTGGCCAGCAGCGCCTCCCGGTGGGTGCGCCACCCGGCGATGAGCTGCTCCTGCTCGGCGATGAACGTGTGCAGCACGGACGCCGCCCGATCGGGTTCGATCATGTCGAAGAAGAGGGCCTGCAGGAAGAACGCGTCGCGCACCGGGGGCGGCGGCTGAGCGCTGCCCAGCCAGGTGCGCAGTTCCTCGACGCCGTGCTCGGTGATCGAGTACACCGTTCGCCTCAGCCGGGTGCCGCGGATCTCCTTCTGCCCCTCGATGAGCCCGGCCTGCTCCATCTGCCGGAGCGTCGGGTAGATCTGGCTCTGCGGCGCCGACCACACCCAGCGCGGGGCGGCCTCGAAGAAGCGGGTCAGCTCGTACCCGTTCATCGGGCGCGCCTCCAGGACCCCGAGCAGCGCGTACTGAAGCGACATGCCCCCAGCATAGGGATCTCTAGAACATGTATGGAGATACATGTATTGTCCTCCCTGTCTTTCGCAGAGGGAGGTCGGGTGTGAGTACCGAGCTGGCCCAGGCCGGGCGGGCGCTGGCGGCGGCGGGGCTGGTCACCGCGTTCGGGCATGTGTCGGTGCGGACCGCCGGCGACCGGCTGCTGATGACGCCCCCGGTGCCGCTCGGAACGCTCCGCCCCGGCACCCGCTGCGCCGAGGTTCCGCTCGACGCCGACGACCTGCCGGACGGCACACCGCGTGAGGCGTGGATCCACGTGGAGATCGCCCGGGCCCGGCCGGGCGTGCGCGCGATCTGCCGGGCGCAGCCGCCTGCCGCCACCGCGCTGGCCTCGGCCGGGGTGCCGATCCTGGCGCTGCACGGGCAGGGGGCGTTCCTCGGGCCCGAGGTGCCCGTGTTCGACGACGCGGTGCTGGTACGCGACCGCGCGCGCGGCCGGGCACTGGCCGAGC
>NZ_JBSFVA010000116.1:0-3529 GCF_053592075.1 Nonomuraea sp. NPDC002799 | reverse complement strand
CCGTTGCTGGCGCCGTCTTGGTTGATGGCGCTGCCTCGGATGAGGCCGAGGATGGTGTGGTTGTTGCGCTGGGCGTCCGACAGGCGTTCGAGGAGCAGGATGCCGGCGCCGTCGGAGAAGCCGGTGCCGTCGGCGGTCGCGGCGAAGGACCTGCACCGGCCGTCCGGGGACAGCCCACGCTGGCGACTGAACTCGATGTACAAGGTGGGCGTGGCCGCCACCTCAACACCACCGACCAACGCCAGTGAACAATCACCGGAACGCAGGGCCTGGGCAGCGAGATGCACGGCTACCAGAGAGGACGAACACGCCGTGCCGACGGTCATCGCCGGCCCGGTCAGCCCGAACGTGTACGCCACCCGCCCGGAGATCACCGCAGGCAGGTTGCCGGTGCCGACGAACCCCTCCACCTTGTCGACCACCGAATGCAACAACATCGCGTAGTCCTGGTCGCTGGTGCCGATGTAGACACCGGTGTCGCTGCCCTGCAACGAGACCGGATCGATCCCCGCGTTCTCGAACGTCTCCCAGACGGTCTCCAGCACGACCCGCTGCTGCGGGTCCATGGCCAGCGCCTCACGGGGACTGATGCCGAAGAACTCGGCGTCGAACTGGTCCGCGTCGTGCAGGAACCCGCCGCGCAGGCTGTAGGTCTTGCCGATCTCCTCTGGGTCCGGATCATAGATCGCGGCGAGGTCCCAGCCGCGGTTGGTGGGGAAACCGGTGATGGCGTCACCGTCATTGATCACCAGGTCCCAGAGGTCGTCCGGGGACCGTACCCCACCCGGATATCGGCAGCCCATCCCGACGACCGCGACCGGTTCCGGTGCGCCGGACTCGACCTCCACCAGACGGCGTTTGACCTGACGCAACTCGCCCAGCACACGCTTGAGATAGCTGCGAAGCTTGTCCTCGTTGTCCATGTGACCCTCGTTGGCTCGATACGGCCGCTCAGGAAGTGCTGATCTCGCTTTCGATGGCGCTGAAGATCTCCTCGTCGGTGGCCGTATCAAGGTCGTAGTCCGGCTCACCGTCCGCGGTGCGGCCGCCGTCGTTCCACTTCCACAACAACGACTCCAGGCGGGCGGTGATCACGGCCCTGGTGGTGCGGTCGAAGGCGTCGCCCGCCAGTACGGACTCCAGGCCGGCGAGCAGATCGAGGACAGAGACCTCCCCGGTCTGACCGGCGAGCTGCGCGTGGAGGTGGGTGGCGAGTGCGGTGGGGGTGGGATGGTCGAAGACGAGGGTGGCGGGCAGGGTGAGCCCGGTCGCCGCGGCGAGCTGGTTGCGGAGCTGGACGGCGGTGAGGGAGTCGAAGCCGAGGTCCTTGAACGGCTGGTTCGCGTTCACCTCTCCCGCCCCCGCGTACCCGAGGACACCGGCGATCTGGGTGCGGACCAAGCCAAGAGCGGTGGCGAGCTGTTCCTGCGCGGGAAGCGCCCGCAGCCGTTCGAGCCAGCCGTCCTGACCGCCGGTCCGGGTCGTGCGGCGGACCGGAGCCCGAACCAGGTCGCGCATCAGCGCGGGCAGGATGCCCGCTTCGGCCTGTGCGCGCAGAACGGCGCGATCGAACCGGGCCGGGACCAGGTGCGGATGGCCGGTGGCGATGGCGGCGTCGAAAAGGGCGAGCGCGTCCTGAGTGGGCAGCGGAACGATGCCGGTCCGCCGGATCCGGCCCTCGTCGACCTGGCCGGTGAGCTCGCTGCTCTGCGCCCACAAACCCCAGGCCAGTGAGGCGGCAGGCAGGTTCCGCGCGATCCGGTGATGGGCGAGCGCGTCCAGGTAGACGTTGGCGGCCGCATAGTTGCCTTGTCCAGGCGCGCCGAGGGTCCCGGCCGCCGAGGAGAACAGGACGAACGCGGTGAGATCGAGGTGCCGGGTCTGTTCGTGCAGGTTCCACGCCGCGTCCACCTTGGCCCGCATGACCGTGCCCAGGCGCTCGGGGGTGAGGTCGGTGATCAGCGCGTCGTCGAGGACGCCTGCGGTGTGGACGACAGCCGTCAACGGAAGCTCAGCCGGAACACCGGCCAGCAGCCTCGCCAGGTGTTCGCGATCGGAGACGTCGCATGCCGCGATCGTGACGACGGCCCCCAACTCGGTGAGTTCCCGTGCGAGCTGACGCGCGTTTTCGGCGTCGGGCCCGCGTCGGCTGGCCAGGAGCAGGTGCCGTACGCCGTGCGCGGCGACGAGGTGGCGGGCGAGCAGGGAGCCGAGTGTGCCCGTGCCACCCGTGACGAGCACCGTGCCGTCAAGAGGGGTGCGCGACGTCGGGGAGCCTGTGGCGGGCGCGAGTCTGGGCACGAGGATCTCGCCGTCGCGGATGGCCACCTGGGGTTCCCCGATCGCCAGCGCCCTGTCGAGCTCGGCGCTGCCGTCGGTGTCGACGAGGACGAACCGGCCGGGGTGTTCGTTCTGCGCGGATCGGACCAGGCCCCAGACTGTGGCCTGCGCCAGGTTCTGGACGCTTCCGTCGTTCACCGGGATGGCGTCGCGCGTGACGAAGACGAGCCGGTCGCCGGCCCGCTCGCCGTCGGCGATCCAGTCCTGGACGAGGGCGAGAGCGCGTTCTGCGGCATCGTGCGGCGAGTCCGGGAATTCATCGTGCAGCACGCTTTTCGGTACGGGGGAGCCGTCACCGGACCGGGCGGCGGGCCGCCACTCCACCTGGAACAGCGCGTCTCCGACGGACTGCGTGGTGTTGAGCGACCGGGGAGCCACGCGGCTCACCGTCACCGAGCGCGCGGTCAGTACGGGCGCTCCGGCCGGATCGACGATCGTCACCTCGAAGGCGTCCTCCTGGACCGGCCGCACATGTGCGCGCACGGCGGCGGCCTCACGGGAGAACAGCCGCACATCCCGCCACTCCAGCGGCTGCGTTGAGTCGGCCATCAGGGGAAGAAGTGCCGCGTCCAGCAGCGCGGGGTGGATGCCGAACCCGGTTGCCGTGTGGCCGTCGGCCAATCGGGTCTCAGGACCGGCCGCGGGCAGCGCGGCGGGAACGTCCGGCTCGTCATCCGTGTACGACACGGTCGCGGTGGCGTGGCGTGTCCAGGGGGCGTCATCGGCGCTGCGCGCATGGAGGGTCAGGGCGTGGCCCTGGTCAGTGGGGGCGCTGATGAGCTGGAACTGGAGCGATTGGCGCGCCGTGATGACGGCCGGCGCCTCGACCACCAATTCGTCGACGACGTTGCAGTCGAGGTGGTCTGCGGCGTGCATGGCCATCTCAAGGAAAACCGTCGAGGGAACGAGAGTCACCGAGTCGTCGACCTGATGGTCGGTGAGCCAGGGATGGGTGACGGTGGAAAGAGTGCCGACGAAGACGTGGGCGTTGGTGTCCGCCAGCGTGGTGTGAGCGGCGAAGATC
The DNA here is from genome assembly GCF_053592075.1 of Nonomuraea sp. NPDC002799. Lineage (NCBI taxonomy): Bacteria > Bacillati > Actinomycetota > Actinomycetes > Streptosporangiales > Streptosporangiaceae > Nonomuraea > Nonomuraea sp. NPDC002799. Next base: position 165 of record NZ_JBSFVA010000116.1, on the reverse strand, counting down.
GGATGCCCACCAGCGTGGCCGGCAGTGGGCCGCCGATACAGCCAGTAGGTCTGGCGTTGGAAGGGGTAGCTGGGCAGGGGAATCGAGCGGCCGGTGTGGATGGTGTTCCAGTCGACTGTGACGCCGTGGTTGTGGGCTTGGGCGAGGGCGTTGATCAGGTGGGTG
>NZ_JBSFVA010000115.1:0-3701 GCF_053592075.1 Nonomuraea sp. NPDC002799 | reverse complement strand
TTGTGGAAGATCACCGTTTTACTGGATCTCCGTCCTCATGTCCTGAGAACCACGTCTTGACGGCACCGCGAAAGCCTTAACTACCTGGCCTTGGGTCAAGGTCCGTCCTCCCATCCGGGATCCTCTCGTGACTAAGCAGCGGTTCTCCCACGCCGGCACATCTGCGTCACCGCGCACACGCACCTGGCTGCGGTCTGAATCAGCCAAGCACAGTTGTTGATCCGCCTGAGAAGCGGCAGGCGCCCTGACCCGGGTGGATGTCCGTGGACGGTCGTGTTCTCACTCGTGATGAAGGGGGCTCGGGTTCGAATCCCGAAGGCGGCTCCAGCTCAGAAGCCCCTTGCGGTGATCACAGGGGGCTTCTTGCTGCCAGGCGCCTTCGAGGTGGTAGATGCCGGGTCGCAGCCTAGTTTCCATTGATCGATGGAAGCTGTCGTGGCCATTGTGGCGGTGCTGGGGACTCTTCTTGGAGCTACGCTCAATCATCTGCTTGAGCGACGCACGGCGAGCCGGACAGATCGTCTCGCACGGAGTCACCAGCTTCGATCAGAACGTATAGACGCGTACTGCGCTCTCGGGGGAGCGGGGGAGCCCTGACCAACTATCGACGCGCACAGATGGATCTGTGGTTCACGAGACATGACAACCCGGGTCAATCGAACTGGATCGAGCTGCGCCGCGAAGAGCAACGGTTACGGTCCGCAGCCCTTGAATCCCTGTTCCGCATGGAGCTCTTGACCGACGACGAACAGCTCATCGCGAAAGGGTGGGAGGCCCTGAGCGCTGTCGATCGTATGGATCAGTTGGATTCCCGTGAGCAGTTGGACGAGCAACGAGCCACCTCTCGGGCGCTGATCTCTACCTTCATTCGTGCTTCTAAGCCGTTTGTCGCTCCTCAGATCGAGAGGTAGGGCTTGGCGTAGCGGCGATGCCGATCCGGTGATCCGCCACGCTGCCGGGCTTGGTCATGGGGCGCCGCGGTCGGTGGTCGTGGTGTGTCGTCAGTTGCTGATTGCCGGGGCCTGGCGCAGGTAGGTGTCGTCGGAGGTCTGGGCCAGGAGGAAGGCCGCCAGGTCGGCGCGGGTGGTGGACAGGCCGACGACGTGGTGTCCGTAGTGGCCGACCTTGAGGTGTCCGGTGGCGGTCTCGTCGTCTAGCTTGGCGACACGGACAAGGGTCCAGTCCAGGTCGGAAGCGCGGACGATCTCGGCCGCGCGGCGCACCTCCGCGTAAGCCTGGGGCGCCCTGGTCTTCACGAACTCGATCAGGGCCTCGAAGTCCGGGTCCGGCAGGTCGTCGGGGTCGGGGGCGCTGCAGGTGGACACGACCACGAGCCGTTTCACGCCCGCCTTGCTCATGGCCGTGCTGATGGTCTGGGTGGCGTCGCTGACCGAGCCGACCCCCTCGATGACGGCGTCGGCTCCCCGTACCGCAGCCAGGATCGCGTGGTCGTCGTCGAGTTGCCCCTCGATGGTCGTCAACCTCGGGTGGGTGATCTGGAGCTTGGCCGGGGTGCGGGCGTAGGCGCTGACCTGGTGTCCCGCGTCCAAAGCCTGCTGCACCAGAAGGTGGCCCGTCCGCCCCGTCGCGCCGAAAATGGTGATCTTCATGGTGATGGCCCTTTCTCCGAACAGCAATAACCGCTAAATGAACTTTAGCACTAAAGAAACTATAGCGGTATAGGATGGAAGGCATCATGGAGCAGGCGGATGACACTCAGGTGGCGCGGTGCATGCAGATCCTGTCGGTGGTCGGCGATCTGTGGACGCTGGCGATCGTCATGACGCTGCAGGACTCGGAGCTGCGCTTCAACGAGTTGCAGCGGGCGATCCCCAAGGCGAACGCGGTCACCCTCACCAACCGCCTGCGCAAACTCGAAGAGGCGGGGATCGTCAGCAGGACCGTCGAGTCCAGGAGCAGGCAGTCGACGGTGTATCGACTCACCCCGTTCGGCGGCAAGCTGCTGCCGATCGTCGACGCGGTCCGGGCGGTCGCGCTCGACCTGGAACGCTCGGGCGAAGCCCCAACGTGAGAAACGGGGCCGTTCAGGCCGGCCGGTGTGGGGCCGGCCGGCCTGGACGTGGTGGTCAGATGAGGTCGAAGCGGTCCGCGTTCATGACCTTGACCCAGGCCGCGACGAAGTCGTTCACGAACTTCTCCTTCGCGTCGTCGCTCGCGTAGACCTCCGCGAGCGCGCGGAGCTCGGAGTTGGAGCCGAAGACGAGGTCGACCCGGCTGCCGGTCCACTTGACCTCGCCCGTGACGGAGTCGCCGCCCTCGAACGTGTTCGCGTCCTCCGACGTCGCCTGCCACGTCGTGCCCAGGTCGAGCAGGTTGACGAAGAAGTCGTTGGTCAGCGACCCGGGGGTCGCGGTGAGGACGCCGAGCTGCGACTGCTGATAGTTGGCGCCCAGGACGCGGAGGCCACCGATGAGGGTGGTCAGCTCGGGGGCGCTCAGGGTCAGCAGGTTCGCCCGGTCGAGCAGGAGGTACTCGGCCGGCAGCCGGACGCCCTTGCCCAGGTAGTTGCGGAACCCGTCGGCCACCGGCTCCAGCGCGGCGAACGACTCCACGTCGGTCTGGTCCTGCGCGGCGTCCACGCGGCCCGCGGTGAAGGGGACGGTGACGTCGAAGCCGGCGTCCTTGGCGGCCTGCTCGACCGCCGCGGCACCGGCGAGCACGATCAGGTCGGCGATGGAGACCTGCTTGCCGCCGCCGCTCTGGGCGGCGTTGAAGGCCACCTGGATGTTCTCCAGAGTGCGCAGCACCTGAGCGAGCTGGTCGGGGTTGTTGACCTCCCAGCCGCTCTGCGGCTGCAGGCGGATGCGGGCGCCGTTGGCGCCGCCGCGCTTGTCGCTGCCGCGGAAGGACGAGGCTGAGGCCCACGCGGTGGACACGAGCTGGGACACCGACAGGCCGGAGGCGAGGACCTGCTCCTTGAGGGAGGCGACGTCCGCGGCGTCGATGAGTTCGTGCGTCAGGGCGGGGAGCGGGTCCTGCCACAGCAGCCGCTCGGTCGGCACCTCCGAGCCGAGGTAGCGCACGATCGGGCCCATGTCGCGGTGGGTGAGCTTGTACCAGGCGCGGGCGAAGGCGTCGGCGAGCTCGCCGGGGTTGTCCAGCCAGCGTCGCGTGATCTGCTCGTAGACCGGGTCCGCACGGAGTGCGAGGTCGGCGGTCAGCATCGTCGGGGCGTGCTTCTTCGAGGGGTCGTGGGCGTCCGGGACGGTGCCCGCGCCCGCGCCGTCCTGCGGCCGCCACTGGTGCGCGCCCGCCGGGCTCTTGAACAGCTCCCACTCGTAGCCGTAGAGGATTTCGAGGAACCTGTTGTCCCAGGTGGTCGGGGTGTCGGTGAAGATGCCCTCAAGACCGCTGGTGATCGTGTCGCCGCCCTTGCCGGTGCCGAAGGTGCTGCTCCAGCCGAGGCCCTGCGCCTCGATCGGGGCGGCCTCGGGGTCGGGGCCGACGTGCTCGGCCGGGCCGGCGCCGTGGGTCTTGCCGAAGGTGTGGCCGCCCACGATCAGGGCGGCCGTCTCCTCGTCGTTCATCGCCATCCGGCGGAACGTCTCGCGGATGTCGCGGGCCGACGCGAGCGGGTCCGGGTTGCCGTTCGGGCTGCGATCATCGCAAGGATGTTGCTCGGCGCCCGGGAACGCCTTGCAGGGCAGACGCCCGGCATGCACCTGTCCGGCGCCCGGATC
>NZ_JBSFVA010000114.1:0-3836 GCF_053592075.1 Nonomuraea sp. NPDC002799 | reverse complement strand
CGCATGCGCGCAGACAGGATAGGGCCCCGTGTAGGGCCCTTTCTGTTTTCGCTTGGACAGGGCCCCGCGCATCGCGCTGGGCCCTTTCTGTTTTTGCTGCTGGGGAGGGCTCCACGTACTGGGCGGGGCCCTTTCTGCGTTGGAGCGAACGAGGGCCACCCCCTGCAGCCGGGGGTGGCCCTCTCTTGTGTTCGGGGACCTCGTCAGAGGCGCTGCCACAGAGCGGGGACGTTGGATGGTGCCCAGCCCGCCTGCGACAGGTGCCCCTGCAGGCACCGGTAGCTCGCGCCTCCATACGTGACCTGGTCACCCGCCTGGTAGGTCGCCCCAACCTGCCAGGTGCCGCCGCCCGGAGGCGGACTTGTCGGTGGGTCCGTGGGCGGCGTGCCCGGGACGTTGAGCACGAAGTCGAAGGTGCCTTCCCTGGCGGTCCCCACCGTGCGCACGGTCATGAGCAGCCGGGGATCGAAGAGGCTGTCGGTGGTGTTGCGGGGCTCGCCGGGGAAGTAGAGCTGCGACGTCAGGACGGGCCGGCCGGGCGCCTGGGCTTTGACGTGGATGTGCCGCGTCCTGCCCGGATAGAGGCCGGGGACGACAGTGGTGAGCTTGAAGGCCCCCTGGGCGTTGGTGTACTGGTGACCGCGGAAGTTGTACGTGACGTTGTCGTACACGCCGTTCCTGTCGGCCTGCCAGAAGTCCAGCAGCACGTTGGCCAGGGGCTGGCAGGCCAGACCGAAGACGAAACCACTGACGGTCAGTGCCGTGCCCGTGCCGGGCAGGACGGCGCGCTGGGGAGAGTCCGGCTTGAAGTACGGACCTTCCGTCTGCGGAGGCGTGGGGTCGTCGCCGTCGTCGCAGAAGGGCGTGGGGCTGAGCGGGCCGCCGCCGGCGGCCGTGTCGCGGGCCAGGGCGGGCAGGTGCCCGGTCAATAAGGGGACCGGTGCCGCTATGAGAGCCGCTTTGAAGAGCGTCTTTCTCGTGATGCCGCCCGGCTTTCCTGCGCGGGTGTTCTCGCTTTCCACGGTTGCCTCCTTCTGAGCGGCCTGCCTGGGGGGTGGGGCGGGCCGGCTCTCAAGGTGGCATCCACGGGATGGTGGTGAGTACCCTCCAGACTTCTATATGGCCGGCAATATGCTCGCCCCGCGGCTTGAGCGCGTACCGCGGTCAGTAGGGTTGAGGTGTGGACTTTCGTGCGGTTGAACGCGCGATCATGGAGCGTGGCGTCGAGTGGGATTTCGAGCCGACGCTCGACAGGATCGCGGCCCTCCTGGACCTGCTCGGCTCGCCGCAGCAGGCGTACCCGGTCATACACATCGCGGGCACCAACGGTAAGACGAGCACGGCGCGTCTGACCGAGGCGCTGCTCAAGGAGCGCAACCTGCGGGTGGGGCGGTTCACCAGCCCGCACCTGGTCTCGATGCGCGAGCGGATCACCGTGGACGGGGAGTCGCTGAGCGAGGAGCGGTTCGCCGAGGTCTACGAGGAGATCATCCCGTATGTCGAGCTGACCGACACGAAGGGCCGGCGCATTCAGTTCTTCGAGCTGCTGACCGCCATGGCGTTCGCCGCGTTCGCGGACACGCCGGTCGACGTCGCCGTGATCGAGGCCGGCATGGGCGGCTCGTGGGACGCCACGAACGTGGCCGACGGCACCGTGTCGGTGATCACACCCATCTCACTGGATCACACCGATCGGCTCGGGCCCGACATCCCCAGCATCGCAGGCGAGAAGGCGGGCATCATCAAGCCCGGTGCGACGGCCGTGTTCGCCCAGCAGGAGATCGAGGCCGCCGAGGTGCTGATGCGGCGGGCCGCCGACGTCGGCGCGGTGGTGGCGCGTGAGGGGCTCGAATTCGGCGTGCTGAGCCGCGAGGTGGCGGTCGGCGGGCAGCTCATCACGCTGCGCGGGCTCAAGGGTGTCTACGAGGAGGTCTTCCTGCCTCTCTACGGGGCGCACCAGGCGAGCAACGCCGTCTGCGCGCTGGCCGCCGTCGAGGCGCTGAGCGCTGGTGACGATCCGCTCGACGTCGACATCGTGCGCAAGGCGTTCGCGCAGGCCTCGTCCCCGGGCCGCATGGAGGTCGTGCGGCGCACGCCGACGGTCGTGATCGACGCGGCCCACAATCCCGGCGGTATGGTGGCCACCCTCGACGGGCTGCACGAGGCGTTCGACTTCGCCAAGGTCATCGGTGTGGTCGCCGTCATGCGGGACAAGGACGTCGACGGGCTGCTGGAGCTCCTTGAGCCGCTGGTCGACGAGCTCGTCGTCACGCGTAACTCCTCGCCCAGGTCGATGTCCCCCGCCGAGCTGGCGTCCCTGGCGGAGCCGCTCTTCGGTGAGGACCGCGTGCACGTCGTCGACCGGCTCGACGACGCCATCGACCAGGGCATCGCCATGGCCGACGCGGAGGGCGAGTTCAGCGGCACCGGGGTGCTCATCACCGGGTCCGTCGTCACGGCAGGAGATGCGCGGCAACTGCTGAAGGCGGATGGTTCGCTATGAGCTTCGAAGTGACGCCGGGGATGCGCCGGCTGGGCGCATCCGTGCTCGGCATGGAGGCCATCGTGGCGGGGCTCATCACGCCCGTGGCGATCAGCGTCGAAGGTGTCGCGCCCGGCCTCGCCGTGACCGTCGGCATCGGGCTGGCCGTGTTGTGCGTGGTGGCCGCGGGCCTGCTCAAGAAGCCTTTCGGCTACGTGCTCGGCAGCGCCGTACAAGTGCTGGCGATCGGCTCGGGCTTCCTCGTGACGTGGATGTTCTTCCTCGGTGCGCTCTTTGCGGCGCTGTGGATCACCGCGATTATCGTCGCTCGCCGTGTCGAGGGCGCTACTTCCCGCTAAAGTCGGCCAACATGGCCGTCCCCCCGATCCAGCGGTCGCCTCATTCGGCTGGCCTCAGACATCCATGGTTGCTTGACACGGTGCTCGGGCTTCTCGTCGTGGCCGCGCTGCCACTGGCGATCGTCGCGATTCCCAACACCCTCTCCGTCGTGGCCAGGCTGCTGCCAGGCGACATCGACCGGGTGGCGTTAATGCGGACGCATGGGCTCGCCTTGCCTGCCCTGATGCTCACCGTTCCACTCGCCGCCGTGGCGCTGCGCCGGTTCCAGGTGGCCCATCTGCTGGTCGGCGCGCTGGCGCTGATGGCTCTGTCGGATGCCGCCGGTGGTTATGCGGCGTCCGAGATGGTCGTCGGAGCCGTACGCGTGCTGCGCGGCGCAGGCGCGGGCGTGGTCGTCGTCGCCACCCTGGCGGCGGTCTGGGATCGCGCGCCGGTGCTGCGGGCGTTGTGGGTGGGGACGTTCAGCCTGAGCCTGCTCGCGGCACAGGCGCTGGCGCTCTGGCCGCTCGACGACGTGAGTAGCTGGAAGATCACGCTGCAGCCCTATCCGATGGTGACCGGGGTGGCGCTCGGGCTGGCCGCGACCTACCTGGTGGCCTGGATGGTGCTGGGCCGTCCGGCCGCGCACCGTCCCGACGCTCACGAACGCCGCCGGCTGCTGCTGGCCGCCGTGCCCGCGGCGGGCATCGCCGTCGCGGCGATCAGCACCGCGACCGTGGGCTGGCAGGCGACCCAGGTGATCCTGCTGGCCGCTCTCGCGATCGCCGGGCTGCTGGCGCTGGCCTCGATCGGCAGTGCGGAGAGCCGGACGATGGCGTACTCGATGGTGGCGGTCGGCGTGGTGCTGCTGCCGAGCGCCGCGCAGGTCACGCTGGTCGAAATGGGCGGCCTCGGCGGGCCGGGCCTGAAGGCGCCCTCGATGACGCGTAGCAGCTCGTCACGGGAGCCCAGGAGGCTGACCATCGGGTATTCGTCCGGAATCAGCACCTTGGCT
>NZ_JBSFVA010000113.1:0-3875 GCF_053592075.1 Nonomuraea sp. NPDC002799 | reverse complement strand
TGGGCGCCCTGCTCCAGGAGGCGGCCGGCCACGGGCGCCCGCTGCCGGCCACCGGCGAGCCGCGTGTCCTGAACATGGCGCGGCCGGAGACCTGCGATCCGCAGGATGGTGCCGCCTTCGACTACCTCAACCGGCTCAGCGACGGCTGTGTGGCCCTCGACCTGGAGGGGCGGGTCACCTTCGCCAGCGCCACGGCGGCCGATCTGCTCGGCTGCGACCTGGCCGACCTGCGCGGGAAGCCGTTGTGGGAGGCGGCGGCCTGGTTGTGCGACCCGGTGTTCGAAGATCGCTGCCGCGCCGCGGTGGTCAGCCAGCAGCCCACGTCCTGCATGGCCCGCTGCCCTGACGGCCGCACGCTGGAGTTCGTGCTTTATCCGGATCCGTCCGGCATCAGCCTGCGCATCACGCCGGCCCTGGGGGACCCGCTCGCCCGGCAGCAGCCGGCCGGGCCCGGTTTCGAGGCCGGTGAGCGCGGGCGGGCGAACGTCTTCTACAACTTCCTGCACATGGCGGCGGCGCTGACCCGGGCGTTCAACGTGCGGGAGGTCATCGATCTGGTCGCCGACCATGTCATGCCCGTCTGCCAGGTCAAGGCCATGGCGATCCTGGTGGGCGAGGGCGGCAGGATGCGCGTTCTCGGCTCGCACGGCTACGACCCCGAGATGCTCGACCGGTACAACGGCCTGCCGCTGGACGAGCCAGGCCCCGCCAGGCACGTGATGCGGAACGGCGAGGCCGTGTTCTTCGCCGACCAGGACGAGCTCCGCCAGATGTTCCCGGGGTGCGAGACCCATGACGACATGGCCGCGTGGGCGTACCTGCCGCTGATCGTCTCCGACCGGCTCGTCGGCGCCTGCGTGCTCGCCTTCGACCGGCCGCACGTGTTCTCCGACGACGAGCGCGCCACCCTCACCACGCTCGCCGGGCTGATGGCGCAGGCCCTCGACCGCGCCCTCGTCTATGACACCAAGGACCGGCTCGCCCACAGCCTGCAGACCACGCTGCTCCCGCGTCGCCTGCCCGAGGTGCCGGGCCTGGAGGTGGCCGCCTGCTACGTGCCCGCCACCCGGGGCGTGGGCATCGGCGGCGATTTCTACGACCTGATCCGCCTGAGCGACACCAAGGCCGCGGCGGTCATCGGCGACGTCCAGGGGCACAACATGACGGCGGCCGCGCTCATGGGGCAGGTGCGCACCGCCATCCACGCCCACGCGGCGGCCGGCGCCGACCCCGGCGAGGTGCTCCGGCACACCAACCGCCTGCTCATCGACCTGGACACCGACCTGTTCACCAGTTGCCTGCTCATCCACCTCGACCTGCGGCTGCGCACGATCTGCGCGGCCAGCGCGGGACATCCGCCGCCGCTGATGCGCCCGCCGAACACGCCCACCGACATCATGGACGTGCCGGCCGGCCTGCTGCTCGGCATCGATCCCGACGCCGACTACGAGACCCTGCAGGCCCCGTTCCCGCCGGGCGCCGCGCTCGCCCTCTACACCGACGGTCTCGTCGAGGCGCCCGGCACCGACCTGGATGACGCCATCGCCGGGCTGGCCGCGCTCTTCACCCGTTCCGCCGACGAGCCGCTCCAGCGGCTCAGCGGGATCCTGCTCGACCACGCCGAGCACACCAGGAAGCGCGCCGACGACATCGCGCTCCTCCTCCTGGGGCACCGCCCGAACTGACCCGGCTGGTGGGGCATGTTCCGCTCCGGTCCTCGTGGGTACTGGCAACCGCGACCTGAGGGGAGGGTGTGTGAGCGACAGCGGTTCCCGGACTGCGACCCTGGCGGCGCTGGCCGCCAACATGGGGATAGCGGTGTCGAAATTCGTGGCGTTCTTCTTCACCGGCTCGTCGGCGATGCTCGCCGAGGGCATTCACTCCGTGGCGGACACCGGCAACCAGGGGCTGCTCCTGCTGGGCCAGGCGCGGGCCGCGCGTGAGCCCAGCCCGGCCCACCCCTTCGGCTATGGGCGCGAACGCTATTTCTACAGTTTCCTGGTGTCCGTGGTGCTGTTCTTCGGGGGCGGCCTGTTCGCCCTGTACGAGGGGTATCAGAAGATCGCCCACCCCCATCCGCTGGAGAGCTGGCCGTGGGCCGTCGGCGTCCTGACGGGCGCCATCGTGATGGAGGGCCTGTCTCTCCGTACCGCCGTCCGCAAGGCCGACGAGGCCCGTGACGGCCGGTCGTGGGTCAGGTACATCCGCGAGGCCAAGGCCCCCGAGCTGCCGGTGGTGCTGCTGGAGGACGCCGCCGCGCTGCTCGGGCTGGCGTTCGCGCTCATCGGGGTCACCCTGACCCTGCTCACCGGGAACGCCGCCTTCGACGGCATCGGCTCGGTGGCGATCGGCCTGCTGCTGGTCGTGGTGGCGGTGACCCTCGCCAGGGAGACCAAGAGCATGATCATCGGCGAGGCGGCGTCCCCGGAGATCCAGCGGGCCATCGAGGACCTGCTCCGTCACGACCGGTCGATCCTGGACTTCACGCAGCTGCGCACGCTGCATCTCGGGCCCGAGGAGCTGCTCGTGGCCGCCCGGGTCACACTCGCCGACTCCCCGGAGAAGGACGACGTTCCCCAGGCCGTGGCCCGGACGGAGGAACGCATCCGCGAGCGCGTGCCGATCGCCACCGTCGTCTACCTGCAGCCGGCCCCTGGTGACCCCGATCGCCGGTCAGCCCCCTGACCGGAGCCGCCTCAAGGGCGCGCGAGGTGGAGGCGGCTCAGGTGCGCGGGGTGGAGCGCCTCAAGTGCGCGAGGTGGCGGCGGTTCAGCGGCGCGCGAGGTGGAGGCGGATCTGTGTGCCGGACCGCCCGGCGCGTATCTCCACCAGGTCGCAGAGCTGCCGCACCGACCACAGGCCGTGCCCGCGCGCGGCGCCGGGAGCGGGCGGCAGGTATCCGGCGAGGGGAAGGTCCATCCGCCCCTGGTCGGTGACCTCGCAGGAGATCGCCGGCTCGTCGGCCCACAAGCGGATCGAGCCGTGCCCGGCGCCGTGCTGGACGGCGTTGGTGGCCAGCTCGTTGACGGCCAGCAGCAGCCGTGCGGCCTGCCGCTGGCTCAGCCCGAGCACGAACGCCTGGACGCTCACCAGCCGCCGCATCTCGGCGAGGTCGTCGTCGAACGGGATCCACGCGGCACCGGCCGGCACGGGGGGCAGCGGAAGGCGGTCGGCGGCGCGGGCGAAGTGAGCCGGTTCGTGGTAGGCGAGGCTGTCCTGCGCGGTGGATCCGGTGAGCAGGGCCGGATGGGTGCGGCGGGCGCCGGCCACGATGTGCGCGGGCAGCACGCGCGTGTCGTAAGGGCAGACGATCGAGGCGGGGCTGCCGGCGAAGGCGGCGTTGATCACCGACTCGTACCGCGTCCACTCCGCCTCCTCCAGGGGGTTGCGGCCGTGCCAGACGGGCTCGCCGATGATGCGCACCCGGCTTCGCGGGCCCTTGTGGGCGTCGACGTAGCGGCTGTAGGCGGCGAGCGTGCGGCCGGGCGCGTCGTACCAGTCGCCGGCCGGAACGAACTCCACGCGCGCGGCGTCGTCGCCCAGAGCGCCGGCCAGCAGGGCGATGTTGGCCTCGGTGGTGACCGCGAGGACCTGCTCATCGCGCTCCAGCCCGTCGCGGCAGAAGCCGAGCGTCGCGGACAGGAACGCGGCGTCGCCGTCGTAGATCAGCGCCTGGTGGACGAGGTCGCGGGGACCGGTCAAGGTGGTCATGACCGGGCCGCCGCCGAGTCGATGACCATGCCGGGCGTACGGTTCCAGCCCATCAGGTCCAGCACGTTGTCCATCTGCGCGGGGACGTTCCGCAGCCGGAGCCGCTTGCCGCGGCCGAGCCGCGCGGCCGCCCAGGCCAGGTCGCGCATGCCCGACACGTCGAT
>NZ_JBSFVA010000112.1:0-3892 GCF_053592075.1 Nonomuraea sp. NPDC002799 | reverse complement strand
CCGCGCTTGTCGCCGTCCAGGATGACGCGCACCTTGACGCCCCGCTGGTGCGCCTTGACCAGCTCGGCGGTGAACTCGGTGCCCGCCGTGCCCGACATGACGAAGTGCGCGATCTCGATGACGGCCCCCGAGGGCGTCTGCCGGACCAGGCCGCACAGCGTGCGCACGATGGCCGCCGGGTCGCCGCCGACCGGCTCGCTGAAGACGGCTCCCGTCCTGACCTGCTCGCGCGGGGCGTCGGCACAGGTGGACGCCTGAGCGGCGGTGGCCGGGCCGGCGCCGGTGAGCGCCGCGGTGGCCACGACGGCGCCGGTCGCCAGAACGGACAGGAACGTGCTGGGCATGCGGAACTCCTCGAACGTTGCGGGCAGCCCTGACCTTGGTTATGGACTGCCCGATAACGAGAGTGGCGTGCCCGGAGTCGATCACGATGACGGCGGGCGGTCAGCCCGGGAAACCTTCGGCGAACATCTCTCCTGACGCCGGCGCCGAGCTCCTCAGGTACAGTCCTTGACTTCCGTGACAACGCCTGACGAACCTGGCGCGTAGATCGTGACCGTGATGCCGTCCGGCTCGACGCGGGCGTACGTGTAGCCGATCATGATGCCCGCTGCGCGCATGTAGCCGGCGCCGCGGGTGGCGGGGGCCGAGCGTGCCGCGGAGCCGGAGGTGAGGTCCACGCCGGCATTGCCGAGTTCGGTGGCCGGCAGTTCCCTCAGCAGCACGGGACGCGCCGGCACATCGAGATCATAGAGCTGGGCCAGGAAACCGCTGATGACGGTGAGGACGGGCCTGTCCTCATGGACTCCCGGCAGGAGGCTGACCGCCCGCTCACCGAGGTGGATCGTGGCGGCGGGCCGCAGTTGTGTCTGGCGGACCTCCACCGAGCGCGGCTGCCGGGCCACGGTGAGCACGCCGGTGTGCCGGCGCAGGAGGCCGGGAGGCGTGGTCAGGTTGAGCGTGACCTCGCGCCCGTCCGCGGCCGGCTCGATCACCGCCCGCGCGAAGGCGATGCCGCCGGCTCCGGCCTGGCCCGCGGCCACCAGCCTGCCCCGGGCATCGAGGACGGTGGCCTGCTCATCCGGCTCCAGCCCATGGACCAGCACCTCCCACAGATGCAGTTCCCGTCCGTCGGGCGGAGGGTTGGGCAGCCACTTCGGATTCAGGCCCTTGCCGAAGAATCGGTCGACCAGCTGGTCGCAGTTGCCGATGATGGCGATGCGTTCCATCTCCATGCCCCTGCGGTCGGCGTCGTCGAGCAGCGGCGGGACTCCGAAGGAGACGGCTCGGGCGCCGCCGTTGGTCTTCACCAGCAGCAGGCACGGATAAGGCTGCGGCCGAGCCAGGTAGGCGGGCTTCAAGGCGCGGAAGCTGACGCGGACCGATATGTCGAACGGGGCCGAAGGAGACGTCTCCTGCTCGACGACCAACGGGAACTGCTCGTCCGGGTCGAACAGGACGCGTGCCTCGCAGACGTTCAGCGGGGCGGTGCCGCCGTTGGTGAGATACAGCAGGCCGCCGCAGGCGACGTCCAGCCCCTCGCTGCACGATCCGTGCAGTCCCCAGGTGAAGGGCTCCACCTCCGCCTCGACCCGGGCCGGAACGACCGCGCCCATGCGCTGGACCGATCCCCGGAGAAGCAGACCGCGGGAATCAGGCACGATCTCCTCGACCACCAGGTGGCCCACGGCAGGGTTCGCCAGCCGCAGATACTCCTTGCGCGCGTACGAGCGCGGGCCGACCTGATCCCACCCGCCGGCGGCCGGCAAGGTGGAATCGGGGTCGATGCCGATCCCGAGCAGATCCAGCAGGTCCCCGACGATGCCGGTCGCCTGCGCCGAGCCCGACAGCGACAGGGTCAGCAGGAGCACGTCGGCTTGTGGCAGGGAGAAGTCCAAGTCCAGCGAGATGGTCACGGCGAGGTCGCTCCCGAGCGGGCCCGCGTCCCGGATCCTGCCGCTCTGACTCACCTGCACGCTGTGACCGTTGCCCGCCCACCGGGACACGGCCTGTCCTGAGGGGCGTTTGCCGAGACGGGCCGCCTCGTCCAGAGCGGCCTCGAAGTAGGTCAGTGCGATGGACTGCAGGCGTGTCCGGTCGATGAGCGCCGCCCAGGGACGGCCATCGCGCAGGTCGGGCGTCCGGCCGGCGTAGAAGTCCTGCCAGGCCGCGACAGAGCGATCTTGTGGGTGGTCCTCCATCTGCACCGTGATGGTCCGGCCCGAGTCGTCCAGCACGATGCCGGCGTTGACGAAGGAAGGAGCCTCCATGATCAGGGCCTGGAATCCGTTCAGGGGCAGCGCCACCGACCCGGTGACTCCGGACAGCTCGCCGTCGATCAACTGGGCGGCATGGGGCGTCAGCCCGGCGAAGCCGCCGGGGTCCGCCGGCGGCTGGTAGGCCACATGCATGGCGGGCCGGCCGGCCTGCGTGGTCATGCTGACGACGAAGTGCACGGTGATCGAGGGGGCGAACCCCGGCTGGGACGACGTGGGCGCCGTCGCGCCGGCCTGCAGGTCGCTGATCGTCACGAAGTGCAGCACCAGCTGCTGTGAGACCCGCAGAGCCGAGCCGTCGACCGGATGCCTGGCGCTGTCGCCCCCCACCACCGTGCTCGCCTGCGCCACGCGCGTGACGGTCGTCCGGTCGGTCACCTCGACATGATCGAGCAGCACGGTCGCGCCGCTCAGCGGTATCTCCTGGGTGAAGCAGAACGAACGCGAGCGGAGCTGATCGCGGATGAGGTCGAGGAAATGGGTGGCGGTGAGCTGGAGGGTGTAGATCATGACGTGCGGAGCCGGTCGAGCGCCTCGGACGCGCTCAGTCCCTCATAGCCGGCGAATTCCTCCTGGATCACGTCCATGATCTCCCGAAAGTCAGAGTCGTCGCCGGAGTCACGGAACCGGCGAAAGAGATCGTGGCAGCGCTCATGCTGCTCGGAGGACAGGACCGTCTGGGCGTCTTCGTCGTCCGCGGATCCGGTGCTCACCTTGACCACGGCCTCGGCGAACGGGTACACCTCCAACCAGGTCGCCGCCGCTTCGGCCACCAGCCCGAGGTCCAGGGCGGCCGCGTGGTAGAGATGCCCGAGGTAGCGGTCGTAATACTCCTTGAGCCGGCGGCCCTTGTCGCACGTCAGCAGGACACGGTCCCGGAACTCCAGCGTGATGGGATAGGTCGCCGCCAGCTGGAGGATCTTCGCCGTGATCTTCCCGGCCGCCTCTTCCCGCAGGTCCGGAGTAAGCCGGTCGAAGTCGCCGTCCGCCTCGCTTCCACCCCTGCCCGCAAGCCCCAGCAGATCCATGACCTGAGGGCTGAGGCCGTCACACGAGCCGACGTCGAGAAGCATGTCGCTGAACACCCGCACCAGAACGTTCCGCACGAAACACGGCAGGGGGACCTTGAACGGCCCGAGACCACCCTCCTGGCAGTAACCGCTGTAACTCCGCTCACAGTCCTGGCAACTGCCCACTCCGATGACCGTTCCATCAGGCAAGACACACTGCGGCATCGCTCGTCTCCTCTGGCTCGCAACGCCGCGGCGCCGCCTCCGATCGCCATTGCTGGTGATCAGGGTGAACATTCCCGTGGCCATGCCCGGCGAACGCGTGCCCTGAGGCAACGGTGGGCAAAGATCATCAGCGCGGAGCGGCGGCTGTGTCGTCTCGACAGCGGACGGTCAACTTCCGCACCGTGAAACGGTCGCCTTTCCCTCGGTGCCCGTACGTAACTCCCGGTCCACCTCGGCGGTCTACCGTGCGCCCATGACAATGCGCAGGTTAGTCGCGAGCGTGCTGGCCGGAGTCCTCGCGGGCGGTACGGTCGCCGTCGTGCTGACTCAGACGACCCCCGCCGCGGCGACGCGCCGCGGCCACGCTCCCCTCGTGATCGG
>NZ_JBSFVA010000111.1:0-3902 GCF_053592075.1 Nonomuraea sp. NPDC002799 | reverse complement strand
CCGACTTCCGTACGCTGGCCCGCTGGTTCGCCACCGCCCCCGGCGAGGACGACGCGCACCGGCTGTGGGACGCCGCGTTCGGGCTGGGCCCGGCCAGGCACGCGCATCTCGGGCACGCCGACGCCGAGCTCATCCCGGCCGGAGTGCCGTGGGCCGAGGCCGAGCCCGTGCACGTCTCGGCGCTGCTGCGCTCGCGCGGGCGCACCGAGCGGATGGGGCGCACGGGGAAGGTCCGCGACGTGGTGGCGCTGCGGGCGGAGCGCAAGGCGCGGGCCGAGAAGGAGCGGGCCGAGCTGGAGGCCGCGTGGTCGGCGCTGGCCGCCACGGGGGCGATGCGGTTGTCGCAGGTGGGGGAGCTCGACCACGACACGTTCGGGCGGCTGCTCGACCTGCTCGGGCGGGCGCTGGCCGAGCGCCCCGACTCGACCGGGGTCCGCCGGGCCGTCACCTCCGACGGGCGGGTCGAGATCGTCCTCAAGGCTCCCGGCGACGGGGCGGTGGCGGTGTTGCGCACGCCGGAGGGCTGGTTCCGGGGCCCCGACTTCCTCATCGACGTGCGGTCCCTCGGGCGCGCGGAGGATTATCGCGGGCAGGCGGCCGGCACATGAGCACGCTGGCCAACCAGCTCGTCAGGGCCGAGAAGGAGGAGATCTCGCGGGCGATCAGGACTCTTCTCGGCCGGCCCCTGGTGTCCCTGCACGACGATCCGGCCGTGTTCGACCTGATCAGGAAGCGCCGGCAGCCGCTCACGCAGTGGTTCGACTACTTCTGCGGCTGGCGGCTGGTCATCGAGCCCCGCCAGGGATACGCGCGCCTGGTCAAGGTCAGGTCCGAGGCCGCCGCCACCCGGCCGGCCCGTCGCCGCCGCACCACCAGGGCGCCGTTCGACCGGCGCCGCTACACCCTGCTCTGCCTGTGCGCGGCCGAGCTGCTCACCTCACCCGTGACCACGATCGGGATGCTGGCCCAGCGGGTGGTGCAGGCCGCCGCGGTGGAGGAGGACGTGCCGGGGTTCGATCCGGTACGGGGTGACGAACGGGCCGCGTTCGTGGACGCACTCAAGCTTCTTGAGCACTACGGCGCGGTCACCGCCATGGACGGGACGACCGACGCCTACCTCGACGACGAGGACGCCAAGGTGCTCTACCGGGTCGACACGACCCGCGTGATCAGGCTCCTCGCCGCGCCGGTGCCACCCTCCAGGGTCGCCACCGCCGGCGCAATCGACGGCGCCGACCGTGATGGCGTCGATCGGGATGGTGCCGGCCGCGACAGGGCTGCCCACGGCGGCGCCGACCTGCGGGCGCTCACCACGGAGGCCCGTTATGGCGCGGACGAGCCGACCGAGACCCAGCGCAACCTGTGGGCCCGGCACTCGCTCGTCCGCCGCCTCCTCGACGAGCCCGTCGTCTACCGCGACGACCTGACCCCCGCCCAGTCCGCCTACGCCGCCTCGCTCACCGGCCGCCAGATCATCCGGCGCGCGGCCGAGGAGGCCGGGTTCGTCCTGGAGGAGCGCGCGGAGGGCTTCCTGCTCATCGACACCGACGCCATCGCCACCGACACCAAGTTCCCCGACGACAGCAGCCACGCCAAGGTGGCCGCCCTGCTCATGCTCGACCTGCTCGTCTCCTCCGGCCCCGTGACCGGCGCGCGTCTCGACGCCGAGGCGACCGGCTTGCTGCGCCGCTTCCCGCAGTGGGCCAAGGCCTACCAGTCGGACGGCGGCGGCCCCCGGCTGGCCGCCGACGCGCTGGAGGTGCTCACGCTGTTCGGGCTGGCCCGCCGCACGGGTGACCAGATCGCCGCCCTGCCCGCCGCGGCCCGCTACCGGATCGATCGCGGAACGGCCGTCCAGGAGGAATCATGACCGTCACCGAGCTCACCCCCGTCCGCGTCGCGCCGGGGATGGACGCCCGATGGACGCCCATACGCGCCGGGATCGTCAACGTGTGGCGCTACTACGACGAGGTGTTCGAGTTCCACCGGGGGCGGCTGCTGCTGCGCGGGCCCAACGGCAGCGGCAAGTCCAAGGTGCTGGAGCTGCTGCTGCCGTACGTGCTCGACGCCAGCCTGAAGCCGAGCCGGCTGTCCACGTTCGGCGGCACCGAACGCACCATGCACTGGAACCTGATGGGCGACGGCGCCGGCGGCACCACCCGCGTCGGCTACGTATGGCTGGAGTTCCAGCACGCGGACGGCCGCTGGTTCACCTGCGGCGCCCGGCTCCAGGCGACCGTCCACACCAAGAACGTCACCGCCGCCTACTTCACGGCGGACGCCCGCGTCAGCAGCTCCTCCGCCAGAGTCCGGGACGGCGCCGAGGACCGAGCCAGGGATGGCGCCCGAGATGACGCCCCCGACGGCGTCCGGCTCACCGGCGCGGGCGGCCAGCCGCTGACCAAGGCGCAGCTCGCCGAGGAGCTCGGCACGTCCGGCAAGGTCCACGACTCCGCCGAGGCCTACCGCACCGTCGTACGCCAGACGCTCTACCGCGCGCTCAACGAGCAGCGCTACGACTCGCTGCTCACCGCGCTGCGCCAGCTCCGCACCCCCAAACTGTCCGAGCGCCTCGACCCCGGTCTGCTGTCCGAGCTGCTGTCGAGCGCCCTGCCGCCACTCGGCGAGGGCGAGATCCACGAGATCGCCGAAGGGTTCGAGCGGCTCGACCGGCAGCGCGAGGAGCTGCGGCTGCTCGACCGCGACGTGGACGAGGCCGAACGGCTCGCGGCGAGGCAGCGCGGTTACGCCCAGCGGGTCCTGCGGGCCGCCGCCGCCGCGGTGACGTCCGCCGGATACACCCTCGACTCGCTGGCCGCCGAGGCCAAGGCCAAACGCGAGGCACTGAAGGAGGCCGAGCAGGAGCTGCACGCCACGACGGTCCGGCTGGGGGAGGAGGAAGCGCAGGAGCTGGCCCTGGCCGCGCAGATCGACGGGCTCAAGGAGAGCGACGCCTACAAGGCGGGCAGCGACCTGCACCGGCTCCGTACAGAGGCGCAGGCCGCGCATGAGACGGCGGCCCGCTTCCGCGACCAGGCGGGGGCGGCGGCGCGGTCGGCCATGGCCAAGCAGGAGCTGTCGGTCCTCGCCGAATCCGCCGCCCGCACGGCCGCCGGGCTCGCCGACCGCGCCAGGACCGAGGCCCGCCAGGCGGCGGAACGCGCCGGCCTGCTCGGCGTCCACGAGGAGACCGAACGCGCCGGACGCCCTCCCCACGACACCCTCCGCCCCGACCGGCCTGGCACATCCCCGGATGGCGTCTCCGGCCCCGACCGGCCTGGCGCGTTTCCGGGTGGCGTCTCCAGCCGCGACCGGCCTGGCGCGCTTTCGAGTCGTGCCTCCACCCCCGGCGCGCTCCCTGGCGGTGGCTCCGACAACGAGGAAGTCGTGCGCAGGGCCCGTGACCTGCTGCGCGCCGCCGTCACCAGCCGCGCCGCCCAGATCAGGGAGGTGCGTGCGGCCGCCCTGGCCCACGAGGAGGCGATCCATCGCCGCACCACCGCCGAGCAGGACCGCGACCGCGTCCGCGACGACCTGGCCACCGCCACGGCGACCCACGAGCAGGCCGAGCGCGACCGCGAGGACCACCTGCGCGACCTGACCGCCGCGCTGGCCGAATGGGCGGCCCGGTGCACCCAGCTCCAGCTCGTCCCCGATGAGGTGGCGAGCCTGGCCGACCGGTTCGAGCAGGCCGACGACCTGGTCGGCGAGGCCCGCACCACCGCCGCCGTCCGGCTGGCCGCCCACGAGCAGCGCCTGACCGGCATCCGCGAGCAGATGCGCGCCGAACGAGCCGAGCTGGCCCGCGAGCGCGAACGCCTCGACGACCAGACACTCAGCCACCTGTCGCGCAAGACCGGCCACACGCTGGCCTGCCGCGAGGACGCTGACCGGCTGCTGCG
>NZ_JBSFVA010000110.1:0-4028 GCF_053592075.1 Nonomuraea sp. NPDC002799 | reverse complement strand
CAGTCGGGGCCCGGCCTGGAGGTGCCGCGCCCGCCGCCGAGCAGCAGCCGGGCGGGCGCGTACGGCCGCAGGCCCTCGCCGGAGAGCTGCGCGGGGAACGCCTTCGGATCGGCCGCCGCGTAGAACGCCTCGACGGCCAGCCGCGCGGCCTGCTGATGGTTGCCGTGGTTGCCGGGGGAGGGCGCCGGGTCCATGGTCAGCAGGAGCTCGGGGCGGGTCTGGCGGATGACGCGCACGACCTTCTCCAGGGTGTCACCGCCCCAGACCTGGTCTGTCAGCGGCGCGCTCACCGTGTAGTAGAAGTCGACGTCGTCGAGGTTGAACACCTCCCGCACGCCCGCCTTCGCCACCGCCGCCCGCTCCTCGGCCTCGCGCAGCAGGCCCAGCGCCGGGCCCTCCTCGGGCCCGACGGCGTTGCCGCCGCCCTCGCCGCGGGTGACGGTGACGACGCCGGTGCGCACGCCGTGCTCCTCGTTCCACTGCCCGAGCGTCGACAGGCTGAAGGCCTCGTCGTCGGGATGGGCGCCGACGAACAGCGCGTCGAGGTCGATGGGGGACGTGTCCGCCTCGGACGGCACGGCCGGCAGTACGGCGAGCGCGAGCGCGGTGGTGAGGGCGGTGGCGAGCGCCGCGAGACGGCGGGATGGACGCATGCGAACCTCCGGTCTACTACTCGCGGACCGCCCCCTGGAGCAGCCCGCGGATGAAATGGCGCTGGAGGAACAGGTAGAAGAGCACGACCGGGGTCGCGACGATGACCGAGCCGGCCGCGAGCAGGGTGAAGCCGGAGGTGTGCTGCCCCTGGAAGAAGGCCAGCCCCAGCGGCGCCGTCCGCAACGACTCGCTGGTCACCATGATCAGCGGGATGAGGAACTCGTTCCACGTCCACATGAAGACCAGGACGGTCAGGGTGACCACGGCGGGCCGGGCCGGCGGGACCAGCACCTGCCACAGGATCCGCCAGGTCGAGGCGCCGTCGATGCGGGCGGCCTCGACGATCGCCCGGCTGGAGGCGCGGAAGTAGGCCCGCATCCAGAAGGTGCCGAACGCCACCGAGAGCGCCACCTGCGGCAGCGCGACCGCCCAGAAGGTGTCGGTCAGGCCGAGCGAGCGCAGGTCGAAGTAGAGCGGCACCGCGATGGCCTCGCTCGGCATCATGATCCCGAGCATGAACAGGTAGAACAGCACCGACTGGCCCCGGAAGCGCATGGTGCCGAACGCGTACCCGCTCATGATCGACAGGACCACGCTGACGACCACGACGAACGACGACACCGCCAGGCTGCTGCGCAGATAGGTGCCGAACCGCCCGATCTCCCACGCCGCCGCGAAGTTGGCCGGCCCGGCCGTGCCGCCGCTGTCGGAAGGGCCGAGCGCGGCGGCCAGGATCGTGACCACGGGGAAGAGCGCGAACGCGGCGAACACCGACAGGATGGCGTAGTTGGCCAGCCGCTCGCCGCGCGAGATCACGTGATCCTCCTGTCGGCGAACCGGTTGATCCCGAACGAGATCACGAAGATGACGGCGGTCAGGGTGACGCCGATGGCCGCGGCCGACCCGATCTGGCCGAGCCCGAACGCCCGGTGGTAGACCTCGTACGACGGGACCGACGTGGACTCGCCCGGCCCGCCGCGCGTGGTGACGTACACCAGGTCGAACGTCCGCAGGGCGGCGATCACCGTCAGCGTCAGCGCCACCGCGATCTCCCCGCGCACCGACGGCAACGTGACCGCGAAGAACTCCCGGACCGGGCCCGCCCCGTCGAGCCGCGCCGCCTCGTACAGCTCGGTGGAGACCCGGCTCATCCCGGCCAGCATGAGCACCGTCACCAGGCCGGTCTCGAACCAGGTGCCGACCACGCCGACCGCCGGCAGCGCGAAGGCGTAGTCGCCCAGCCAGCCCCGCGTCAGCGAGCCGAGCCCGAGCGCCTCCAGCAGCGAGTTGAGCGTGCCGTCGGGGGCGTACACGCGCCGCCAGGCGACCGCCACCACGACCATGGCGACGACCTGCGGCAGGAACACCACCGTGCGGAAGAAGCCGAGCCCGCGGACCTTGGCGTGGTTGAGGATGGCGGCCAGCATCAGCCCGATCCCCAGCGGCACCACGGCGTAGAACACGATGAGCACCAGCGCGTGGCCGAAGGCGGCCCGCAGCCCGTCGTCGGAGACGATCGCGGCGTAGTTGTCCAGGCCGGCCCAGCGGCCGAGGGACAACCCGTCCCAGTCGTAGAGCGAGAGCTGCACCGCGCGCCCGAGCGGATAGAGCAGGAACACGGCGTAGACGGCGAACGCCGGCAGCAGATAGAGGTAGGCGACGCGGCGAGGCTCCCCCGGAGGCCCTGCCATGCTCAGCCGTTGCTCTCGGCGAAGGTCTTGTAGTCCTTCTCCAAGGTGGCCAGGAACTCCTGCGGGGTGGCCTTCTCCGCCAGCAGGTCCTGCAGCGCCGCGCCCAGCGTGTCGGCGAACGTCGGGGTGGCGTAGTCGAGGTAGGGCACCAGGCCGTCCTTCGCGGTGACCGTGCCGAACGCCGTGAACACGTCCTGCTGCGGCCCCGCCGGCACGCTCTGCGCCGCCGTGTCGGCCACCGGCAGGTTGCCGGTGGCGGTGAGCACCTTCATCGCGCCGGCGTTGGTGATGAAGTCGATGTACGCCGCCGCCGCGTCGGGATGGGCGCTCTTGGCCGTGATGGCGAACGGCAGGCCGGTGCCGCCGGTCGCGATCGGCGCGGCCCCGGCCGCGGCGCCCGGCGGCAGGATGAAGCCCAGATTCTCGCCCAGGGCCTTGTGCAGGTCGGCGAGGAGCCAGGTGCCCGCGATCATGAAGACGCCCTGGCCCTTGCCGAACGCCTGCCACGCCGGGTCGTAGCCCTGGCCGTTGAAGCCCTTGTTGAAGTAGCCCTTGGCGGCCCAGCCGGCGAGCTGCTGAGCGGCCTGGGTGTTCTCCGGCGTGTTCCACGAGGCGCCCTTGCGGCCGAAGGCCAGCGTGCCGATCTGGGCGGCCGGGACGACGCGGCTCTGCACGGTGCCGAACACATGAATGGCCGGCCACTTGTCCAGGTTGCCGAGCTGCATCGGCACCTCCCCGGCGGTCTTGGCCTTGGCCAGCGCGGCCTCGAACTCCGCCCAGGTCTTCGGCGGCGCGAGACCCAGCTCGGTCAGCTTGGCGGCGTTGTAGAACAGGCCGACGACCTCGCCGACCTGCGGCAGGCCGTACAGGTTGCCCGCGCCGAACACCTTGCCGTCGGCGCTGTAGCGCGAGTAGCGCAGCACCGAGTCCGGATAGCGCCGCTGCCAGCCGTACGCCTCGGCGTAGGCGTCCAGCGGCAGGAGCTGTCCCGCCTTCACGAACGCGCCCATCGACGCGCGGCCGTTGTTGGCCTCCACCACGTCGGGCGGCTCGTTGCCGCTCAGCGCGAGACGCAGGGTGGTGGTGAGGTCGTCGAAGGAGCGGGAGACCCGGTTGAGCTTGATGTTGGGATATTCGGCCTGGAAGGCGGCGTTGAGCTGCTTCATCTGGGCCGCCTGACCGCCGCGTACCTCCTGGTCCCAGACGGTGAGGGTGACGTCGCCGAGTGCGGCGGCGTCGGTGCGCACCGCCGACGCGCCCGGCTGCGGGGTCGCGGCAGGGGGCGGGGCCGAGGAGCCCGGCGCGCACGCGGCCAGGACCAGGGCGCTCGCGCTCACGGCGAGCACGGCCAGGGTCCTCGCACCGCACGGCTTCCGCGAGGCGATCATGGTGTCACTCCTTCTGCTTCTGTGCGGGCACGCGAGGCGTGCCGGGGTCCTCGGCCTCGGGCTCGTCCGGCCCCTGCCCCCGGATCTGGGGGGGCATGCCCACGTCGGCGTACCGGGCGACGGTGGCGACCGCGCGGCGGACCGCGCCCACCGGCACCGTCGGCACCAGGCGGTCGAGGAAGGCGTAGCGGCGGGCCAGCGAGCTGCCGTAGGCGCCGCTGTGGTCGGCCGCCGCCCGCACCTCGTGCCACCAGTCGGCGATGTCGCCCCAGCCGGGCGCGGCCAGCGAGCCGCC
>NZ_JBSFVA010000109.1:0-4105 GCF_053592075.1 Nonomuraea sp. NPDC002799 | reverse complement strand
CGCTCGCGATCGCCGTCGCCCGCTGGCGCCGCCGGCGCGGCGTGACGGAGTCCTCGCTGCTGGTCCGGCTGGAAGGCCACGGCCGCGAGGAGACCATCGTCCCCGGCGCCGACCTGTCCCGCACGATGGGCTGGTTCACCAGCATGTTCCCCGTCCGGCTCGACGTCGCCGACAACGACCTCGACGACGCCGTCGCGGGCGGCGCGTCCGCCGGCCGCGTGGTCAAGCTGGTCAAGGAGCAACTCCGCGCCATCCCGGACAAAGGCATCGGGTACGGCCTGCTGCGCCACCTCAACCCCGACACCGCCGCAGAGCTCGCCGCCCACCCCGAGCCGCAGATCGGCTTCAACTACCTCGGCCGCGTCTCGATCACCGACATGCCCGAGAGCCTGCGCGGCCTCGGCTGGCTGCCCGTCGCCGACACCGCCGACCTCCTCCCGTCCCCGGACGCCGGCATGCCGGTGCTGTCCGCGCTGGAGATCAACGCCCTGGCCACCGAGGCGGGCCTGGAGGCGGGCTTCGCCTTCCCTGCCGGGATCCTGCCGGCCGGCGAGGTGCGCGAGCTGGCCGACCTGTGGATCGCCGCCCTGCGCGGCCTGGCCGCGCACGCCGCGGAACCGGGCGCGGGCGGCCTGACGCCGTCGGACGTGCCGCTGGTCAAGGCCGCCCAGAGCGACATCGAGGAGTGGGAGTCCCGCTTCGGGCCGCTGTCCGACGTCTGGCCGGTCACGCCGGTGCAGGCCGGCCTGCTGTTCCAGGCCGTGATGGCGGGCGCCGCCTTCGACGCGTACCACATGCAGCTCGTCTTCCACGTCGCCGGACAGGTCGATCCGGCGCGGATCCGCGCCGCCGGGCAGGCGCTGCTCGCCCGCCACTCCATCCTGCGGGCGGTGTTCGCCTCGAACGCGGCCGGCGACCAGGTGCAGATCGTGCCGGAGCACGTCGAGCTGCCCTGGCGGCACCTCGACCTCAGCGGCCTGGACGAGGCCGCCGCCGAGGCGGAGTTCGCCCGGTTCGAGGCGGCCGACCGCGCCGACCACTTCGATCCGGCCGTCCCGCCGCTCATCCGGCTGGCCCTGGTCACCTTCGGCCCCGACCGGGCCGAGCTGGTGCTCACCGCCCACCACGTCCTGTTCGACGGCTGGTCGCTGCCGCTGCTGCTGCACGACCTGCTGCGTCACTACGCCGGCGACCACGCCCTGCCCCAGACGCGCTCCTACCGCGACTTCCTCGCCTGGATGGCCCGGCAGGACCGCGCCGAGTCGGCCGCCGCCTGGGCCGCCGAGCTGGCCGGCCTGGACGGCCCGACGTTGCTGGCCCCCCGGGACGCCGGCGACGCCGCCGCCACCGGGCTCGGCCGGGTCGAGGTGGGACTGTCCATCGACGAGGGCCGGGCGCTGGCGCAGCGCGCCGCCGAGCTGGGCATCACCCTCAACACGCTGCTCCAGGGCGCGTGGGCGATCCTGCTCGCCGCGCTGACCGGCCGCGGCGACGTCGTCTTCGGCGCCACGGTCGCCGGCCGTCCCGCGACCCTGCCGGGCGCGGACGAGATGGTCGGGCTGTTCATCAACACCCTTCCCGTACGGGTGCCGCTCGCCCCGGGAGACCGGGTCGCCGACGTCCTGACCAGGCTGCAGAAGCGCCAGGGCGCGCTGCTCGACCATCACCACCACGCGCTGTCGGACATCCAGCGGGCCGCCGGCCTGCCCACGCTGTTCGACACCATCCTCGTGTTCGAGTCCTACCCGGTCGACCGGCAGAGCATCGACGAGGCCAACGGCAGCGCCGGCCTCAACATCACCGGCGTGCGCCCCTACGCGGGCAGCCACTACCCGGTGACCGTGGGCGCCGCCGCCGACCCCTACCTCCGCATCACCCTCGACTACCAGGCCGCCTCCTTCGACCGGCAGGCGGTGCAGGGCTTCGCCGAGCGGTACGGGCGGGTGTTGCGGCAGCTCGCCGCGGATCCGTCGGTGCGGGTCGGCGGCGTGGACGTGCTGGCGGCCGGCGAACGCGAGTGGCTGCTCTCGTCGCTGAACGAGTCCGCCATGCCGGTCCCCGAGGTGTCGGTACCCGAGCTGTTCGAGCGCCGGGTGGCGGCCTGCCCGGACGCGCCGGCCGTGCTCTGCGACGGCTGGGAGTGGACGTACCGCGAGCTGGACCGGCGGGCCGCGCGCCTGGCGGCCGCGCTCGCCGAACGCGGCGTCGGCCCCGAGTCCCTGGTCGCGGTCGCGGTGCCACGCTCGGTGGACCTGGTCGTCGCGCTGCTCGGCGTCTGGAAGGCCGGCGCCGCGTACGTGCCGGTGGACCCCGCCTATCCCTCCGCGCGGGTCGCGGCCATCCTCGCCGACGCCGCTCCCGCGCTGATGCTGACCGAGCGGGCCGCCGCCGCGGACCTGCCGGAGGCCGGCGTGCCGCGCCTGCACCTGGACGAGCTGAACCTCACCTCCGGCGACGGCGCCGGCGTGCGGGCGCGGCCCGACGGGCTGGCCTACGTCATGTACACCTCCGGCTCCACCGGCACGCCGAAGGGCGTCGGCATCACGCACAGGGGCGTCGTCAACGGCGTCCTGCGGATGACCGAGCTGGTCGGGATCCGCAGCGGGACACGGGTGCTGGCCGGAACGTCGATCAACTTCGACGTGTCGGTGTTCGAGCTGTTCACCACGCTGCTCGCGGGCGGCTGCGTCGAGCTGGTCCGCGACGTGCTGGTCGTCGGCGAGCGCGGCGGCTGGTCCGGCGGCGTGCTCTCCGGCGTGCCGTCGGTGCTGGCCGCCCTGGTCGACGAGGTCGGCCCCAGACTGAGGACCGAGTCGATGGTGCTGGCCGGCGAGGGGCTGCCGTCGGCCCTGGTGGACCGGGTACGCGCGGCGCTGCCCGGCGTCCGCCTGGTCAACGGCTACGGGCAGACCGAGAGCTTCTACGCGTCGGCGTTCGTGATCCCGCCGGACTGGGCGGGCACGAACGGCGTCCCGATCGGCCGCCCCCTGGGCAACATGCGCGCCTACGTGCTCGGCCCGGCCCTGACGCCGGTCCCGCCAGGTGTGGCCGGCGAGTTGTACGTCGGCGGCCTCGTCGCGCGCGGCTACCACGGCCGTCCCGACCTGACCGCCGCCCGCTTCGTGGCCGACCCCTACGGCCGGCCCGGCGAGCGCATGTACCGCACCGGCGACGTCGCCCGCTGGAACGGCGACGGCCGGCTCGAGTACGTCGGCCGCGCCGACGAGCAGGTCAAGGTACGCGGTTTCCGCATCGAGCCGGGCGAGATCGAGTCCGTCATCACCGGGCAGCCCGGCATCGCCCAGGCGGTGGTGATCGTCCGCGAGGACAACCCGGGCGACCGCCGCCTCGTCGCCTACGTCGTCACCTCCGAGGAGGCGGACGCCGCCGCGCTGCCCGGCCTGCTGAAACGGCGGCTGCCGGAGTACATGGTGCCCACCGTCGTCGTGCCCGTCACCGAGATACCGAGGACGCCCAACGGCAAGATCGACCGGTCGGCGCTGCCCGCACCCGACTACACCCCCGTCTCCACCGGCCGCGAGCCGCGCAGCCCGCGGGAGGAGCTGCTCTGCGGCCTGTTCTCCGAGGTCCTCGGGCTGGGCCGGATCGGCATCGACGACGACTTCTTCTCCTTGGGCGGTCATTCCCTGCTGGTCACCCGCCTCATCGGCCGCATCCGCAGCGCGCTGGGCGTGGACCTGTCCATCAGAGAGGTGTTCAGCCATCCGACCGTCGCCGAGCTGGCCGCCCAGGCGGAGAACCAGGCTGTCTCCAGCCGGCCGCGCCTACGCAAGATGTCCAAGGGGTGAGGCTGACGTGATCCCTCTGACGTTCGCGCAGCGCCCGTCGTGGGCCATCCATCGCCTGGAGGCTCCGGGGGAGTGGTCGCCGGTGAACCGTACGACCGCCGGCACGCTCGTGGAGGCGTTCGAGGCGCGGGTGGCCGCCGATCCGGGGCGGACCGCGCTGATCTTCGAGGGCCGTGCGTGGACCTATGGCGAGCTGAACGGGTGGTCGAACCGGATCGCGCACTGGCTGCGTGAGCGGGGCGCGGGCCCTGAGCGGCTGGTCGCGGTGCGGATGGCGCGCTCGGCGGACATGGTGG
>NZ_JBSFVA010000108.1:0-4159 GCF_053592075.1 Nonomuraea sp. NPDC002799 | reverse complement strand
TCGACAATGCCAGCAAGCGCATAACGGACGAGGCGACACCAACCTGGCGAGGAACGTACTAACACAAACATGGGCAAACCAAATGCCCTCTAAGATCCCCTTCATGCAGCCACTGCGCCAGGGGGATCCGACAGCGCTGGGCCCCTACATGCTTCTCGGTTTCCTCGGTGAGGGCGGCCAGGGCACCGTCTTCGCTGGGCGGGCACCCGACGGCACCGCCATCGCGGCCAAGGTCCTGCACGCCCGCTTCGCCGGTGACACCGCCGCCGTACAGCGCTTCCAGCGTGAGGTCGAGCTGGCCCGCCGGGTGGCCCAGTTCTGTACGGCACGTGTGCTCGACGTCGGATTCGCGGGCGCCGTGCCGTACATCGTCTCCGAACTGGTCGAGGGCGTCTCCCTCCAGCAGGCCGTACGCACGCGTGGCCCCTTGACCGGCGACGATCTGGTACGGCTCGCGGTGGCGACCATGACCGCGCTGATCTCCATCCACCGGGCGGGCATCGTGCATCGCGATTTCAAGCCTTCCAACGTGTTGCTGGCCGCTGACGGGCCCAGGGTGATCGACTTCGGCATCGCCAGGGCGATGGACGCCTCCTCCGTTACCGCCAGCAAGGTGGTGGGCTCGCCCGGCTACATGTCGCCCGAGCAGATTCGGGCCGAGCAGATCGGGCCCGCCTCGGATCTGTTCTCGTGGGCCGGGACGATGGTCTATGCCGCCACCGGTTCGCCCGCCTTCGGTCGCGACTCCATCCCTGCGGTCATGCATCGGGTGCTCACCATCGAGCCTGACCTTCGGGCCATCGGTGAGCCGCTGCATGACGTGCTGACGGCGTGTTTTCAGAAGGATCCCGCGCTGCGCCCTGACGCCCAGACGGCCTGGCACGCGCTGATGGATGGCTCCCCAGCCGCCGCACCCGTGACGCCTCCCCGGGACAGCGTGCCCGGCAACAACTCTCACAGGGACAACGGACCTGCTGAGGCTCGCCGGGACAGCGTGCCCAGTGAACCTCCCAGGGACAGCGGCCCTGGCGAACATCGCGGCGAACCCGGGGTTTCTCGCCGTGGCACCACACCGGCGGCGCCTAGACGAGACCATGCTGCCCGCCGTACCTCCAAATGGGGACGGCCGGTGGCGGTGGCGGCGGCGGCGGGGGTGGCGGTGACGGTGAGTGCGGCCTACATCCTGTGGCCCGCGCCCTTAACCAGCCCGCCCGCAGTCGCAGACCCAGCGGCCACCACCACGCTCGGCCTGCCAGCCTCAGACCCGCCGGCTCCTGCAACGCCAACGCCTGCCACGCCAACCGGCACGACCCCGCCGGCCTCCGCCCGGAAGGCCACCCCGAGCACAAGCCCGACCCCTTCGTCGGCCACCACTCCAACCCCCACCCCGACGACAACCCTCACACGACGCCCTGCAGTGTCTGCACGCTGGGATACGAAGGGTGACGTGTCAGAGTGGGACATCACCGGCCCACGCAGCGCCAAGTTGACCCGATACCCCGAAGGACCCACAGGCCCCGGCTGGGGGTTCCTGATGTGGACGAAGCGGCCGATGAGCACCAGCTTCACGCTCTCGGTCCGCACGCGCTTGCTCGACTACGGCCGCCGGGACAAGACCCCGAAGTACGGCTTGCTGTTCTCCAACACGGAGCCGGGTAACGACATCGGCTACTACGTCGAACCGCTCACCGCAGGCGGCCGGCTCACCGTCCTGGTGATGGAGAAGGGTGTGTTCAGCTGGGAGCGCATCCCATGGCCGTTCGGCTTCGACCCCGATGACTTCCACACGCTCAAGGTGACCAGGAAGGGCTCGACCTATACCTTCTACGTGGACGGCCGACAGGTGTACCAGCGTGAGGTGCCCGGAGTCGACCCAGAAGGTCTGGGCCGGGTCGGTCTGGCCGGGTTCGATGTCCTCGCCGAATTCCGAGACTTCAGAGTGCGTTTTATTTGAGTAGATTGCGGCTTATGTCCTAGTAGTGCTTTGTTAGGTGTCGGGTGGTCGTTGTTGGCAGGTTGGGCGACGGCCGGACCAGATCGCCAGCGTGATCTGCAGCTCTTTGGGATCGTGTAGAGGGTCAGGCCGCCCCTGCTGCTTTTGGGTGGCTCATGGCGCAGCTCGGTGCGGAGCAGGTGCGCGGCGCTGACCAAGGTGACATGGCGATGCCAGCCCGCCCACGAAAGGCCCTCGAAGTGGTCCAGGCCCAAGGCGGTCTTCAATTCGCGGTAGTCGTGCTCGATCCGCCAGCGGATCTTGGCCAGGATGACCCGGTCAGCAGGTGCTGTGCGGACGGGCAGGTTGGACAGCCAGTACTTGATCGGTTCGTGCTCCTCGTGGGGCCACTGCGCGATCAGGAGACTGACCGACAGCGTGCCGTCATCGCCCAGGCGGGGTCTGCGGCCGGCCACCCGGACCGTGAGGATCACGAACTGCGAGGTCAGATCACCTTTCGAACCGGCCCGCCAGGTGAGTGTCTGCGCCGCGGCGCGTCCAGCGGCCAGCACGTGTTCACGCAGGCTGACGGGCGTGCTGCGATAACGCGGGCCGGGGTCGCGGGCCGAGCCCGCCGCGTTGTCGGACCGCCGAGAAATCCCAGGTGGAGGAGGTGACGAACTGCTGCAAGCCCTGATGGTCCACGCCCAGGCGCTCCGCCATCGGCTGCATCGATTTACGCCGTCCATCCAGTAGCAGTCCTCGCAGATAGGCGGCGGCCTTGGCCCGTTGATCCGAACGGGTCAATGGGCGGAACACCTCGGCGGCGAACATCTCCACCTGCTCGCGGACATCAACAAGCTGTTCCGGGTTCACCCCCGCATCGACCCCGCCGGGTCATGGCCGACAAGCCCACTTCCACCGGCGGATGCGCTATGTCCTGGCCTTCGTGACGCGTTCCTTCGTGACGCGCTCAGGTTCTCGGGCGCTATGTCAGCAGCGGAACTTCAGGTAGGTCTGAAGGTCGCCGAGGATGCGGGCGACGCTTTCGCGGTCGCCGCGATACAGCATCTCCTTGCCGTCGCGGCGGGCGGTGACGATGCCGCCACGGCGCAGGAGGGCCAGTTGCTGGGAGGCGGCGGATTGGCTGACGCCGGCGCGCTCGGCGACCTGGTTGACCGACAGTTCGGCGCCATGGGCAAAGAGCAGCATGATCTGCTGGCGGCCCTCGTGGGCCAACGCCTTGAGGAAGTCGTGCGTGACCTGGCCCAGCTGCGGTGTGCACGCGGGGGCCGCGCCGTCCGCCGATCGGCGGGTGACGCTCACCAGCCGTACGCCAATCCGATTCGTGGCCCAGCGCCCGCTGGGGCGAGACCTGCATTTCTGGTTCCGCGCGACCGGCTTCGACCGGCTGCCGCTGGCCCGCGCGGAGGCTCCGCCCGCCTCGCCCGTCCTCGATGACGGCCGCTACCGCCAGGCGCTGCGCGAGGGCCGCTACCAGCGCCGGGGAATGTTCACGCGCCTGGACGGCGATCAGATCGAATGGCCCGGCGGCCGACGTGAACGCGTCGATGCGGTGCTGCTGGCCACCGGCTACCCGCCGGACCTGCCGTACTTGGCCGGCTTGGGCGCGCTGACGGCTGACGGCCGCCCGCGCCAGCGCCGGGGCCTGTCCCTCACCCATGCCGGGCTCGGCCACCTGGGCTTGGAGTGGCAGCGCACCCCCTCCTCCAACACCCTGCAAGGAGTGGGTGCCGACGCTCGGCGCGTCCTGGCAGCTCTCGCCCGCCATCTGCGCGGCGACCGGGAGCGCGCCCGCGCATGAGCGGCGCACCTTCTCCTTCCTGATTGATTCGATGAAGCTCTAATTTGACATATCTCTAAGCCGTCAGGCATCCTGCCGATGAGCTACTTAGACAGACTTCAAACCAGCGCGGGCACGGGCCCCCGAGAGCCGATGAGGAGATGCGCCGTGAGCGGATGTTGCGGTCCCGCCGCCGTCGAACTGGAGCCCGGCACGCAGGCCGCCCGGCCCGACGAGCTGCCCGTCGTAGTGATCGGCGCGGGCCCGGTCGGGCTGGCGGCGGCGGCCCACCTGGCCGAACGGAACCTCGGCTTGGTGGTGCTGGAGGCGGGCGAGCAGGCGGGCGCGTCGGTGGCCAAGTGGGGCCACGTACGGGTGTTCAGCCCGTGGAAGTACAACATCGACGCGGCCGCCCGCCGCCT
>NZ_JBSFVA010000107.1:0-4164 GCF_053592075.1 Nonomuraea sp. NPDC002799 | reverse complement strand
GGCCCGCGGCGGGGGGGGGGGGGGGGCCCGGCGCCTGCGGGGGGCCCCGGGGGGCCGGCGGGGGGCCCGGCCCCGGCGGGGGGGGCGGGGCGCCCCCCCCCGCCGCACAGACCCCGCTCGGGCATAGGCAGCGGCTTGCCGAGCTCGGGCCACCACCGCCACCACCGCCACCACCGCGCCAGGAGCCGACCTGGCAGCACATCGTCTGGCCTCGGCGTCTCCGGCATACCGGCCCAACTGACTACTGGCGGAATCAGGCCCGGTAGGGGCGGAAGAAGGCGCGCAGTTCTTCCGCGTAGAACTCGGGCTCTTCGAGCGGCGCGAAGTGCCCGCCGCGCGGGGCCTCCGTGAACCGCACGAGGTTGGTGGTGCGCTCCAGCCACGTCCGCGGTGCCCGGCTGATGTTGCCGGGGAACAGGGTGAAGCCGGAGGGGACCTCGATCCGGCGGGCTTGCTGCGCGGCCGGGATCTCACCGTTCGCGCGATACATCCGCATTGACGAGCCGATGGTCTCGGTGAGCCAGTAGATCGTGACGTTGGTGAGGACCTCGTCCATCGTGAAGGACCGCAAGATGTCGCCGCCGCTGTCGCTCCACCCCCGCATCTTCTCGACGATCCACGCGGCGAGCCCTGCCGGGGAGTCGGTGAGCCCGACTGCCGCGGTCTGCGGCTTGGTGCGGTGCATCGCCAGGTAGGCGCCCTCGGCCGCGCCCCAGGCCGTCATGTCCGCCATCCAGGCGCGCTCCTCGGGCGTCAGGTCGGCGGGGTCCCCCGAGTAGACCGGCACCCCCGCGTCCATGCGGTGGACGGCCGTGACCCGTTCGGGGTAATTCAGCGCGAGGAAGTTGCTCACGCCGCTGCCGATGTCCCCGCCGACGGCGCCGAACCGCTGGTAGCCGAGGCCGTCCAGCAGCCGGGCCCACAGACCCGCGACGGCGATCGAGTCGAGCGGCGGGCCGGTAGGGCGGTCGGAGTATCCGTAGCCGGGCATGTCGGGCACGACCACGTCGAACGCGTCGGCGGGGTCGCCGCCGTGCGCCCCGGGGTCGGTCAGCAGCGGAATGATCTTCGTGTAGCGCCAGAACGAGTCCGGCCAGCCGTGGCAGAGCACCAGCGGCAGCACCGGCCCGGTCGGGTTGACGGCCCGGGCGTGCACGTAGTGAATGCCGAGCCCGTCGAGCCGGGCGCGGAAGCGCGGGAACTCGGACAGCGCCTTCTCCTGGGCCGCCCAGTCGAAGCCGTCGGCCCAGTAGGCGACCAGGTCGCGGAGGTAGGCGAGGTCCGTGCCGAGTGACCAGCCGACGTCCTCGGGTGCGTCTGGCCAGCGCGTGGCCCGCAGCCGGGCGCGCAGATCCGCGAGCGCCTCGGGGGAGGTCTGGACGGTGAACGGCTCAGGAAGGAACGCGGATTCCGGCATAACTACCTCACTACCTCTGTCGTTCAGCACCGCGTGAGGCTGTACCACCAGCCCCGATCGCGGGCTTGTCGCTCGTGGGCGACCAGGGTCAGCACACTCACCAGGTCAGAGTCACTTTCGGGCATGGGCCAAGCACACCTTCCGTTGATCGGACCGGTTGCGCCGTCTGTGAGCTTATATTGGTTAGTATATACCAAGACGAATATGAGCCTGATCGTGACGCGATATGTCATCGAAGGGTGTGACCACCTCCATGCCCGCTGAGGTCATCGGAGGCCGCCCTGCCGGTGTCCGACCTGGTTGACGCCGGAAGGGCGGCCTCCGCGATCGACGACAGCGAGGTCCGCAGTGCCCGAAGAGTCTGATCGGTGAGGCCGGCGAGCAGGCGGGACATCACGTCCTCAACAAGGGCGTTGCAGCGTCGCACGAGTTCGTCGCCGTCCGGCGTGATCCTGTGCAGAATTGCCTTACCCGTGCCGGGCCTGCGTTCGAGCAACCCTCGCTGTTCGAGGCGGGCGACCACCGCGCCCGCGGACTGATCGGACTGCCCGATGCACAGTGCCAGCGCGTGGGTCGAGGAGTCGGGCTCGATCGCGACGGCGTACAACATGCCCCACTGCGGCAACGTCAGTCCCACCTGAGCGAGCGCGGCTTCGCAGGCCAGTTGCTTGCGCAACTGCGCCCGCCGCAGCAGCATCGCGATATCGACCCCACTGGGCAGGTTGTGATCAGTTGTCATCCTCACAGTATATACCAACAAGTATATACGGATCCGGAGAAGCTCATCCGATCAGAGCAGCGGGGTTCACCGACCTGTGAGAACCTTGCCAACGCCCTATTCCGTTAGTCTGCCGGGCGTGCGGCGATCGATGATCCCACGGACGGTATGGCTCGCGTTGTCGACTGCCGTCGCTGCCGCGATGGCAGCGGTGATGGTGCTGCGTTCTCGTCGGCGCGCCGCCACCGAACAGCAGCCGGCGCAGCAGCAGGATGAGGGCGAGCCGGCGGCCGGCACCCCGTCCGCTCCCCCGGCGAGCGCTCCCGATCCTGGAGCGCTTCGACCTGTCCCGATCCTCGGCAATCCCACCGAAAACGATCTGAAGCGCTACGCCACCAGACCTTCCTTCCTGGACCGTCCCGCGACCAGGGTCCGCCCGCCACGTGAGCCGTTGAGCGTGGCAGGTCGCCGTCGTCTGACCCGCTGGGGTGCGGCCGGCTGCGCACTCGTCCTGCTGGCCTGCGGCGCTCAAGCGCTCGAGTCCGTGGTGTTCTCCAGCGAGCCGGCGACGGAGACTCCCGGCCCGAGCACGCCGCCCCTCCCCGGATTCGAGAGCCTGACGCGAAGGTGACCCGGCCGGTCAGTCGGCAAGGGCGGCGGATCGAGTCATGGCTGAAGGCGCATGCCCCGCGCTCTGTTCAGCTTGCCGCTGTCGAGTGGCGGCGACAGGCAGGGTACGCGCTCATCACGGCTGGTGCGTGCGATCCCGCGGGGTCAGCGGTCATCGTCTCCAGAACAACAGGTGAGTGACTCCGCTGGGGCTCGGCACCGTCTCAAGGTGGAAGCGGTCGAGCAGGTCGGTGTGACTCTCCCACAGGCGTTCGCCTCGACCGAGGTCGACGGGTGCGACGGCGATGTGCATCGTGTCGACCAGGTCGGCCTCGATGAACTCGCGTACGGTGGCGACTCCGCCGCCGAGGCGCACGTCCCGGCCGTCGGCGGCCTGCGCAGCGCGTGCCAGCGCCTCGGCCGGTGTCGCGTCGAGGAAATGGAAGGTGGTGTCGGCCAGGGTGAAGGACGGGCGTTCGTGGTGGGTGAGCACGAAGACCGGTGTGCGGAACGGCGGGGTCTCTCCCCACCATCCCTGCCACTCGTGGTTCTCCCAGGGACCACGCTGCGGGCCGAACTTGTTACGTCCCATGATCTCCGCCCCGATGTTGCGGGTGTGATCTCGGGTCAGGTAGTCGTCCAGGCCGCGAGTGCCACCGGGGTCGGTACGATTCACCCAGCTTGCGGTGGCACCCGCCCAGGACCAGAGAGAAGCGGGGTCGGCGTGGCCGAAGGGCCGCTCCAAGCTCTGCCCCTCACCGGCACCGAACCCGTCCCGCGACACGTTGAAACACTGCACTCTCAACTGCTGCGACATGCATCCTCCTACAGAGCAACGCCTTACGGAACGCCTAGGCCAGGCACCCCTTCGGGGAGGTAGTCGGAACAGTTACGACATTCTTGCGGTCCGGTACGGCAAGAATCCGGCACCGGCGTCGACTCCAAGGTGAACGGCGCTGCCGCCCGACCACTGAAGGAGACGAGATGAAGTTCTTGCTGATCATGCACAACAACCCGCGGATCTGGGATGCGCTGACCGAGGAGGAGCGCAACGAGGTGATGAGCGGCCACGGCCCGTTCATGGAGGCCATCAAGCGGTCCGGGGAGCTGATCGGCACCACCGCGCTGGCCGACCCGTCGCAGAGCGCCGTGGTCAGGGTCCGAGGCGGCGTCCCGGCGGTGACGGACGGCCCCTACCTTGAGGCCAAGGAATACCTCGGCGGCTACTACATGGTGGAGTGCGACAGCCGGGAGCGCGCCCTGGAGCTGGCCGCGCTCATTCCGGACGCCGGCATCGAGGGCCTCGGCATCGAGGTGCGGCCGGTGATCTTCGCGGGCACGGCGGACGGCTGAGCACACGCGCCGCACGTCCAGGCGCCGCGGGCGGCGGGCACCGCCTGCCCGCCGCCCGCGCCTGTGC
>NZ_JBSFVA010000106.1:0-4174 GCF_053592075.1 Nonomuraea sp. NPDC002799 | reverse complement strand
TCCTGGCCAACATGAGCCACGAGCTGCGCACCCCGCTCAACTCGCTGCTCATCCTGGCCCAGCTCCTGGCCCAGAACCACACCCGCAACCTGACGACCAAGCAGGTGGAGTACGCCGGCATCATCCACTCGGCCGGCTCGGACCTGCTGCAGCTCATCAACGACATCCTCGACCTGTCCAAGGTCGAGGCGGGCAAGATGGACATCAACCCCGAGCCGGTTCCGCTGCGGCAACTCCTGGAGTACGTCGAGGCCACGTTCCGGCCGATGACCACGCAGAAGAGCCTCGACTTCCGGATCGTCTCCGCTCCGGGCATCCCGCTGGACGTGCTGACCGACGACTCGCGGCTGCGCCAGGTGCTGCGCAACCTGCTGTCGAACGCGGTCAAGTTCACCGAGGCCGGCAGCGTCGAGCTGCGTATCGAGGTGGCGGCCCGGAACGAGCTGCCGACGTCGGTGCGCCCGCACGGCGCGGCCATCGCGCTGCGGGTGATCGACACCGGCATCGGCATCCCCGAGCAGCAACTCGAAGTGATCTTCGGCGCGTTCCAGCAGGCCGACGGCACCACGAGCCGCAAGTACGGCGGCACCGGACTGGGCCTGTCGATCAGCCGGGAGATCGCCTACCTGCTCGGCGGCGCCATCACCGCCCAGAGCGTCCCCGGGCAGGGCAGCACGTTCACGCTGTTCCTGCCGATCGCCCGGCCCGACTTCGCCGAGCATCCCGGCAGGAACGGCGCCGCGTCGAGCACGGGCGGCGCCGGCGAGCCGGTCGCCTCCGAGGTGAGCGCCCCCGGCCGGTCGGCTGTTCAGCAACGCCGGGTCCTGGTCATCGAGGAGCGCCCGCGCGGGTTGCTCTCGCTGGTGGCCGAGAGCATCCTGACGGAGCTGGCTCCCAACAGGGACGGCGCGGTGGAGATCGTCACGGCCGTCGGGGCGCAGGAGGCGGCCGCCACGCTGGCGGCCGCGCCCTGCCACCTCATCGTGATCGACCTCGACATGCCGGGCCAGGTGGCCTACCAGCTGCTGGAGGCGATGGACGGCGATCCGGCCCTGCAGGCCGTCCCCGTGCTGGCCCACAACAACTGGCGCGCCAACCCGCAGCAGGAGGCGCGGCTGCAGGCCCGCCTCGGCGGGCAGCCGCTGGAGCTGCTGTCGAGCCTGGATGAGATGCGGGAGCGGATCGCGCTGCACCTGACGGCCGACCAGCCGGGAGACGTGCTGCCTCTGGTCAGGCCGCAGCAGGTCGGGCCGGCGGCCGGGCATGACGTCGACGACACGCTCACCGGCCGGACCGTCCTGGTGGTCGACGACGACACCCGTAACCTCTACGCGCTCACCAGCATGCTGGAGATCCACGGCATGCAGGTGCTGCACGCCGAGAACGGCCGCGAGGGCATCGACAAGCTGGTCTCCCACCCCGAGATCGACCTCGTCCTGATGGACGTGATGATGCCGGAGATGGACGGCTACACCGCCACCGAGAAGATCCGGCAGATGCCGCGGTACACGGAGCTGCCGATCATCGCCGTCACGGCCAAGGCCATGCCGGGTGACCGGGACAAGAGCCTGGCGGCGGGAGCCAGCGACTACGTGACCAAGCCGGTGGACGCCGACCATCTCATCGAGCGCATCCAGCACTGGGTCAGCGCGTAGGCACAGCCCGTTCTGTGAGGTGGCAGCACCGTCAGCAAGGAGCAACACCGTGCACAACCCACCACCCGGCGCTCCTTCCGTCCCCGGCTCCCCGGAGCGGGGGACGGAGACGAACGTCGGCAGGCTCGCGGCCACGATCGAACGGCTGCGCGGCGAGGTCCAGCGTGCCCAGCTGGCCGTCGACGGCCGGGCTCTGATCGAGGTGGCCAAGGGCGTCCTGATCGAGCGGTTGCGCCTCAGCGTGACCAGCGCGGCCCAGCAACTGGCCACGCTGGCCGACCAGGCCGGCCTGACCCAGCTCGAACTGGCCGCCGACATCATCAACCAGGCGGCGCAGGACCGGATCAGCGAGGCGGCGCACGCGTTCCTGGTCGCCACGCGGTCCGAGGAGTTGTCACGCGAGGCGGCCGGCATCGCGGTACGGCTGCGCAGCGCCGAAAGCGCCGCGTTGCGGGCCACCGACGCTCAGTCAGTGGTGGAGTCGCTGCTGGAGCACGCGCTCACCCCGCTGGGCGCGACAGCCGTCGCCGTCTGGGAGGCCGGCCCCGACGGCTCGCTGACCCTGGTCGGTTATGCCGGATTCACCGCCGAAGAGGCCAGACGGTGGCGCTACGTGCCTCCAGGGGTCGAGACCCCGGCTCGCCGCGCGCTGGTGGCGCGCGAGAGCGTCTGGCTCAAGGACCTGTCCGCTGTCGGCCTGCCCTCCATCGGGGGGCGGGACACACCGGGCGGCCGGGTGGCCGTGCCGGCGGGCACCGGCGGACGGATCTTCGCCGTCCTGGAGGTGGGCTGGCCGCAGTCGCTTCCGCAACAACCTCCGCAGGTCCGCAAGCAGATCGAGGCGCTCGCCGAGTTGTGCGCGTACACGCTCGAAGCGCCCGACAGGCCGGCGGCGGGCCACGACTCGCAGGCGCTGCCCGAGCTGGTCGGCCTCGCCGACGCGCTGAGCGACGCGGCGCTCGTGCTGCGCCCTTACCTGGACGAGGAGGGCAGGCTCTGCGACTTCCGCATCCAGCACGCCAACGACCCTTTCGTCGATCCGGCCGGGCGTCCGCGCAGCACGGTCGTCGGCGCCCTGCTGCTTGAGGCCTACCCGCTGGCGGCCGAGGAGGGCGGGCTGTGGGAGCGGGTCGAGCGCGTCTACGCCACCGGCGAGCCGTTCCGCGCCGCGAAGATGACCCTGAGCGCGCTGGTGGACCAGGTGCCGCTGTCCAGCGTCGCCGCCGTCAGCCTGACCCGGCACGCCGACTGCGTCCTGCTCATCTGGCGGCTGCAGGACGAGGCGGCCCAGCTCGCCAACCTGTTGCAGCACGCGCAGCGGCTGGGCCGCATCGGCGGCTTCGAGGAGAACACGGCCACCGGGCGCATCCTCTGGAACAGCCAGCTCTACGCGCTGTACGGCTTGGCGGAGGGCGAGCAGCCCATCCCCCTGGAACGACTCGCCGAGCACGGCCATCCGGACGACGCCGTGGCCATCGGCCGCTTCCTGCGCACCGTGCTGCATCACCGCAGGTCCGCGTCCACGGCCTTCCGCCTGCAACGTTCGGACGGGATCGCGCGGCACATCCGCGTCGTCGCCGAACCCGTCCTCGATGCCGACGGGCGGCCCTTGAGCGTACGAGGGGCCTACCAGGACATATCCTCCCAGCACTGGACGGAAGTAGCGCTGGCCGCCACGCGCGACCAGCTCGCCCACACCGAGCACCAGTCCGCGGAACGCAACCGCCTGGCCCTGCAGTTGCAGCAGGCGATCATGCCGCCCAGCCGCGAGCCCATGGAGGCCCACAACCTGCAGATCGC
Organism: Nonomuraea sp. NPDC002799; assembly: GCF_053592075.1. NCBI lineage: Bacteria > Bacillati > Actinomycetota > Actinomycetes > Streptosporangiales > Streptosporangiaceae > Nonomuraea > Nonomuraea sp. NPDC002799. Next base: position 719 of record NZ_JBSFVA010000106.1, on the reverse strand, counting down.
CGTCCGCTACCGTCCCGCCGAACAGGAACACCTCGTCGGCGGCGACTGGTACGACGCCGTCGTCCTGCCGACCAAGCAGATCCTGCTGTCGGTGGGCGACGTGGCCGGGCACGGGATCGAGGGGGCCACCGGCATGGTCGTCCTCCGCAACGCGCTGCGCGGCCTCGCCGCCACCGGAGCGGGCCCCGCCCAGCTGCTGTCCTGGCTCAACCTGGTCGCCCACCACCTGACCGACCAGGTGACGGCCACGGCGATCCTCGGCCTCTACGATCCGGAGACCCGCATCCTGCGCTGGGCCAGGGCGGGCCACCTGCCGCCCATCCTGATCCGGGGAGGCGAGGCGGTGGAACTGGAGCTGATCGACGGGGTCATGCTGGGCGCCGTGTCAGAGGCCGGCTACAAGGAGGCGCAGGTCCAGCTCGCCCTGGACGACGTCCTGCTGATGTACACCGACGGGTTGATCGAGCGGCGGGACCGCACCCTGCAGCACTCGCAGGAGCAGCTTCTGCGCGTGGCCGGCCAGCCGGCCACCAGCCTGGAGCACCGTCTGGACAACCTTCTCACGCACAGCCATTCCGACACCGATGACGACACCTGCCTCGTCGGGATCCAGCTACGGTGAAACGAGGCGGCGGGGGGGGGGCGGGGGGGCGCGCCCCCCCCCCTGCCGCTGCCCGCCGGAGAGCTGCAGCGGCCGGCGGGCCAGGTGCTGGGCGCCG
>NZ_JBSFVA010000105.1:0-2456 GCF_053592075.1 Nonomuraea sp. NPDC002799 | reverse complement strand
ATGTGGTTGCTGTTTGTTGTTTGAGATTTGCATAGTGGACGCGAGCATCTTTGTGGCCAAGTTTTTTAGGGCACACGGTGGATGCCTTGGCATCAGGAGCCGATGAAGGACGTGGGAGGCTGCGTTAAGCCTCGGGGAGTCGCCAACCAGACGTTGATCCGGGGATGTCCGAATGGGGAAACCTAGCACCAGTCATGTGGTGTTGCCTCCGCCTGAATGTATAGGGCGGTTGGTGGTAACGCGGGGAAGTGAAACATCTCAGTACCCGCAGGAAGAGAAAACAACAGTGATTCCGTGAGTAGTGGTGAGCGAAAGCGGATGAGGCTAAACCGGGCGTGTGTGATAGCCGGCAGGTGTTGCATGTCCGGGGTCGTGGGACCCTCTGGTGGTTTCTGCCGAGACCACAAGAAGTGATAAACCTTCGGGATAGTCGAAGCCTCTGGGAAGGGGCGCCGTAGACCGTGAGAGCCGGGTAGGCGAAATCTTGAGGGCTTCTTGAGGGGATCCCAAGTAGCACGGGGCCCGAGAAATCCTGTGTGAATCTGCCAGGACCACCTGGTAAGCCTAAATACTCCCTGATGACCGATAGTGCACGAGTACCGTGAGGGAAAGGTGAAAAGTGCCCCGGTGAGGGGTCGTGAAATAGTACCTGAAACCGTGTGCCTACAAGCCGTAGGAGCTTACGAGGATTTCGGTCCTTGTGTGATGTGACTGCGTGCCTTTTGAAGAATGAGCCTGCGAGTTATGGTGTGTGGCGAGGTTAACCCGTGTGGGGGAGCCGTAGCGAAAGCGAGTCTGAATAGGGCGTTTGAGTCGCATGCTGTAGACCCGAAGCGGAGTGATCTACGCATGGGCAGGTTGAAGCTCAGGTAAGACTGGGTGGAGGACCGAACCCACCAGGGTTGAAAACCTGGGGGATGACCTGTGTGTAGGGGTGAAAGGCCAATCAAACTCCGTGATAGCTGGTTCTCCCCGAAATGCATTTAGGTGCAGCGTCACGTGTTTCTTGCCGGAGGTAGAGCACTGGATGGCTAATGGGCCCGACAAGGTTACTGACGTCAGCCAAACTCCGAATGCCGGTAAGTGAGAGCGTGGCAGTGAGACTGCGGGCGATAAGGTTCGTAGTCGAGAGGGAAACAGCCCAGATCACCGACTAAGGCCCCTAAGCGTGTGCTAAGTGGGAAAGGATGTGGAGTCGCAGAGACAACCAGGAGGTTGGCTTAGAAGCAGCCACCCTTGAAAGAGTGCGTAATAGCTCACTGGTCAAGTGATTCCGCGCCGACAATGTAGCGGGGCTCAAGTACACCGCCGAAGTCGTGGCATTGATGCAGATTCGTCTGTGTTGATGGGTAGGGGAGCGTCGTGTGTGCGGTGAAGCGGCAGAGTGATCTAGCCGTGGAGTGCACACGAGTGAGAATGCAGGCATGAGTAGCGAATCGAGGGTGAGAAACCCTCGCGCCGGATGACCAAGGGTTCCTGGGGCAGGCTAATCCGCCCAGGGTAAGTCGGGACCTAAGGCGAGGCCGACAGGCGTAGTCGATGGACAACGGGTTGATATTCCCGTACCCGCTTCAATGCGCCCATACTGAACCTTCTGATACTAAGAGTCCTTAACTCGCCTAAAGCCTTCGGGCTTGGGGTCAGAGTGAACGCTCGGCCTGATGGGGTAGTAGGTAAGCGATGGGGTGACGCAGGAAGGTAGTCCAGCCCAGGCGATGGTTGTCCTGGGGTAAGCATGTAGGGAGTGGGGTAGGTAAATCCGCCTCACGTTAATCCTGAGATGTGATGCCGAGCCGATTGTGGCGAAGTGGATGATCCTATGCTGCCGAGAAAAGCCTCTAGTTAGTGTTGTGGCGGCCCGTACCCCAAACCGACTCAGGTGGTCAGGTAGAGAATACTAAGGCGATCGGGTGAACTGTGGTTAAGGAACTCGGCAAATTGCCCCCGTAACTTCGGGAGAAGGGGGACCTCTGCTGGTGATCAGGCTAGCTCTGTGAGCTGGTGGGGGTCGCAGTGGCCAGGGGGAAGCGACTGTTTACTAAAAACACAGGTCCGTGCGAAGTCGTAAGACGATGTATACGGACTGACGCCTGCCCGGTGCCGGAACGTTAAGGGGACCGCTTAGCCGTGGCAACATGGCGAAGGTGAGAACTTAAGCGCCGGTAAACGGCGGTGGTAACTATAACCATCCTAAGGTAGCGAAATTCCTTGTCGGGTAAGTTCCGACCTGCACGAATGGCGTAACGACTTCCCCGCTGTCTCAACCGCAGACCCGGCGAAATTGCAGTACGAGTAAAGATGCTCGTTACGCGCAGCAGGACGGAAAGACCCCGGGACCTTCACTACAGCTTGACATTGGCGTTTGGAACGTCTTGTGTAGGATAGGTGGGAGACTAGGAAGCTGTCACGCTAGTGATGGTGGAGTCATTGGTGAAATACCACTCTGGTCGTTTTGA
>NZ_JBSFVA010000104.1:0-4284 GCF_053592075.1 Nonomuraea sp. NPDC002799 | reverse complement strand
GATGGGCCGGGCCGCGCCGGACCACGTCATCGGCGTGCACGTCAACGCGCTGCTCACGTTCCCGACCGGCGACCCGGCCGTGATGGGCTCGCTGACCGAGGCCGAGCGGGAGCGGCTGGCCGGGATGACGGAGTGGCAGGCGAAGCTGGGCGCGTACCTGCAGCTCCAGGGCACCCGCCCGCAGACCGTCGCGGCCGCCCTGCACGACTCCCCCGCCGGGCAGCTCGCCTGGATCGTGGAGAAGTTCATGGACTGGACGGATCCGGCCGCCAAGCTGCCCGAGGACGCCGTGGACCGCGACCGCATCCTCACCGACGTGAGCATCTACTGGTTCACCGAGACGGCGGCGTCGTCGGCGCACACCTACTTCGAGCGCTTCAACGACGCCGGCGCGTGGGCGCCCCGGGAGCGCGGGACGGTGCCGACGGCGGCGGCGGTGTTCCCGACGGACTTCTCGGTCCGCCCGCTCGCCGACCAGGTCCACAACGTGGTGCGCTGGTCGGAGTTCGACCACGGCGGCCACTTCGCGGCGCTGGAGACGCCCGGCGTGCTCGTCGCGGAGCTGCGCGCGTTCTTCCGCGCCCTGACCTGACGGTCGCGCCTTTGGCAAAGAACCCCGCCGGTCGCGTTATGCCAGGTGAACGGGGGTAGCGCGGGTCGCATGACGAAAAAGAAGCAGCCTTCGGCCGGCGACGAGGTCACCTGGCGCAGCCATGGCACCACCGTCAAGGGCAAGGTGGAGAAGAAGGTCACCAAGAAGCAGCGGGAGGCCGGCCGGACCGTGGCGGCCTCCCCCGAGGAGCCCCAGTACGTCGTGCGCAGCGAGAAGACCGGCAAGAAGGCCGTGCACAAACCGTCGGCCCTGCGCGAGGACGGCAAGTGAGCGACGACCACGAGGCGGTCGCCCAGGAGTTCGGCCACGCCGTGAACAGCGTCCCTCCGGCGACGTCACCGGCAGCAAAGGGCGGCACTCGCTGATGAACCGGGGTCACGACCCGCTCAAATGACGCCTGGCCGGTGCGTCAAGAACGCGTGGCGGCGCTGGCGCTCCCGGGGACTGTTACGGTAGTGCGCGGTGCGCCGGGAAGTCTGGTCGGCTAGGACTGTCGGCTGGAACTCGCGGAGGCGTTCTTCGATGCGTGACCTGTGGCGCGGAGCCCGGTGATAAGCCCGTGATGAGCCCAGTGATGAGCCCGTGATGAGCCGGTTCCCGCTCCGGCATCCGGCCCAGATCGTGGCCGCCGGCTTCGTGCTCGCCATCGTCGCCGGCGCCGTGCTGCTGGCGCTGCCGCTCGCGACCACCGCCCGCGAGCCCGCGACCTGGGTGGTCGCGCTGTTCACGGCGACCTCGGCCGTCTGCGTGACCGGGCTGGTGGTGGTCGACACCGAGTCGCACTGGTCGCCGTTCGGCGAGGTGGTGATCGCCGCGCTGGTCCAGGTCGGCGGCCTGGGGATCATGACGATGGCCACCGTGTTCACCCTGCTGCTGTCGGGCCGCTTAGGACTGCGGGCGAAGATCGCGGCCCAGGCGGAGACCAAGACGCTCAGCATGAGCGACGTGCGCCGTGTCGTACGCAAGGTCGTCCTGTTCAGCCTCGTGTGCGAGGCGATCGCCGCCGCCGTGCTCACCGCCCGCTTCATGATCGGCTACGGCGAGTCGTTCGGCCGTGCCGCCTACCTGGGCGTCTTCCACTCGGTGACGGCGTTCAACAACGCCGGGTTCGCGCTCTGGCCCGACAACCTCATGCGCTTCGTCACCGATCCGTGGATCTGCCTGACCATCGCCGTCGCCGTCATCGTCGGCGGCCTCGGGTTCCCCGTGGTGTTCGAGCTGGCGCGCTCCTGGCGGCACCCGCGCAGGTGGACGGTGCTGACCCGGATCACCATGGGCGTCACCGCGACCCTGCTCGTGCTCGGCACGCTGGTCTTCCTGATGACCGAGTGGCGCAACCCCAGGACGCTCGGAGCGCTCGACGACTCCGGCAAGCTGCTCGCCGCGTTCTTCACCGCCGTCATGCCGCGCTCGGCCGGGTTCAACACCCTCGACATCGCCCAGATGCACCCGTCGAGCTGGCTGGCCACGGACCTGCTGATGTTCATCGGCGGCGGCAGCGCGGGGACCGCCGGCGGGCTCAAGGTGACGACGTTCGGGCTGCTGGCCTTCGTCGTCTGGGCGGAGATGCGCGGCGAGAGCCGGGTCAACGTCGGCCACCGCAGGCTGCCCGAGACCACGCAGCGCCAGGCCGTCACGATCACCGTGCTGGGCATGGCGCTGGTCGCCGTCTCCACGTACGTGCTGCTCGCGATGACCTCGTACGGGCTGGACCAGGTGCTCTTCGAGGTGATCGCGGCGTTCGGCACGGCGGGGCTGTCCACCGGCATCACCGCGAGCCTGGGCACGGCCGGGCACCTGCTGCTGGCGGTGCTGATGTTCATCGGCCGGATCGGCCCCCTCACGCTGGGCTCCGCCCTGGCACTCAACCGGCGCAGCCGCCACTACGAGCTACCCGAGGAGCGAGTCATCGTTGGCTGAGCACAAGAGTCCCCCCGTCGTGGTCATCGGCCTCGGCCGGTTCGGCACGTCGCTGGCCCTGGAGCTCGTCCGCCGGGGCACCGAGGTGCTGGCCATCGACCACCGGCCCAAGATCACCCAGAGCCTGGCCGGGCGGATCACCCAGATCGCGACCGCGGACGCCACCGACATGGAGGCGCTGCGCCAGCTCGGCGTGCCCGACTTCTACCAGGCGATCGTGGCCGTGGGAGGCGACATCGAGGCCAGCATCCTGGCCACGTCGCTGCTGGCCGAGCTGGAGATCGACGACATCTGGGCCAAGGCCATCAGCACCCAGCACGGCCGGATCCTGAGCCGCATCGGCGCCCATCACGTCGTCTTCCCCGAGCACGACATGGGCGAGCGGGTGGCGCATCTGGTGAGCGGCCGGATGCTCGACTACATGCAGGTGGACGAGAACTTCGCGCTGGCCAAGACCACTCCGCCCAAGGAGTATGTCGGTGTTCCGCTCGGGCGGTCCAACCTGCGGCGCAAGTACAAGGTGACCATCGTGGCCGTCAAACCGCCCGGCGAGGAGTTCACGTACGCGACGGCCGACACCGAGCTGACGTATGGGGACATCGTGCTCGTGTCGGGGCGTACGGAGGAGGTCGAGCGCTTCGCGGAGCTGCCATAGGCGACGCCGCGCCGCGCCGGCCGTCCCGGCGGCGGCCGTCACCGGGACACGGCCAGATGCCGCGTCAGTCGCAGGTCCGCGGCGTGCCGCGTCGTAAGGTGGTCACATGGTCAAGTCCGCGGGGCGACAGCCCGTACCGACCCGCCGCGCGGACGCCGAGCGCAACATCGCCTCGATCCTCGAAGCGGGCACCCGCCTGCTCAGCGCGGACCCGTCCGCCAGCGTGGCCGACATCGCCAAGGCCGCCGGGGTGGGCCGGGTCACCCTCTACGGCCACTTCCCCTCGCGTGAGGCGCTGGTCGACGCCGTCCTCGACCATGCGGTGAGCCTGGCGGACTCGGTGCTGGCGGACGAGACGCTCGACACCCTGCCCGCGCCCGAGGCCATGACGGCGCTGCTGCGGTCGGCCTGGGAGATCCTCGACCGGCATCGCCGCCTGTTCGTGGCCGCCGACCGGGTCCTGCCCACCGAGCGCATCCGGGAGCACCACGACCGGCCGTTGCGGCGGGTGGAGCGGCTCATCGAGCGGGGGCGGGCGGCGGGCGACTTCCGTACGGACCTGCCGCTGCCCTGGCTGGTGACGGCGTTCTTCTCGATCATCCACAGTGCCGCCGCGGAGCGGGAGGCGGGGCGGCTCGCGGCCGAGGAGGTCGAGCCGGTGCTGATCGCCACCATGTCGTCCCTCCTGGCCCCCGGCGGAGCGGCCGGGGCCGGGCGGTAGGGCCGGGACCCGTCCTTTCTCCGTATTCGCAGCCGGCCTGGGAACCCTACCGGCGTATGGTGTGCGCCTGCTAACTTGAACAGCGTTGTTCAAGTTAAGGAGTTGAGATGAGTCTCGACATGGCTCACACCAAGCCCCGCACCGGCCGCGGCGACTGGCCCGTGCTGGTGCTGCTCTGCCTGGCCCAGCTCATGCTGATCGTCGACATCACCGTCGTCCAGGTCGCGCTGCCGACCATCGGCGCGGACCTGACGCTCGACCGTGCGTCTCTGACCTGGGTGGTGACCACGTACACGCTCTGCTTCGGCGGCCTCATGGTCCTCGGCGGGAAGCTGGCCGACGCGTTCGGCACCCGCCGGACGCTGCTCGCCGGGC
>NZ_JBSFVA010000103.1:0-4331 GCF_053592075.1 Nonomuraea sp. NPDC002799 | reverse complement strand
GTTGGTGTAGAGGGTGGTGAGTTCGTTGAGCAGGATGGTGAGGGACCAGCCGTCGCAGGCGATGTGGTGGATGGACAGCCACAGCAGCCAGTTGTCGGTGTCGTAGTGGATGAGGCCGGCGCGGAGCAGGGGTCCGGTGCTGAGGTCGAAGGGCTGGGTGATGGCGTCTTGGACGAGTTGCCAGGCTGAGGTCTCGTTGTCGGTTTCGGTTTCTTGCCAGGGCAGGTGGGTGTCGCTGATCAGGGGGTGGGGGCGGCCGTTTTCGGCGGTCAGGGTCATGCGCAGGACGGTGTGGCGGCGCACGATGGTTTCCACCGCCGTACGCAACCGGTCGTTGTCGACGCTGCCGTTCAGGCGCAACACGATCGGCACGTTGTAGGCGGCGCTGCCTGGCCGCCACTGGTCCAGGAACCACAACCGCTCCTGACCGGACGACAACACCAGCGGCCCACCGGCCGGCCGGATGACCGGCGCAGCCGGCCGGCTGTGGTCAAGACCGGCCTCGGCGAGAAGCCGGCGAATAAGACTCTGTTCGATGTCGTCGCCGAAATCGGTCATGAGACGTCGTCCTCTCGCTGCTCAAGCAGGTTGCGTATTTCAGCCGGGGTAAGGGCGTTGACCGTCAGCACGATGGAGGCGATCTGGCTGAGCTGCTCCGGCCGTGTCGTGGAGTCCTCGAGGAAACGGGCGAGTGATGCGACGGTCGCATGCTCGAAGAGCCGCCCGATCGGCACCTCGGCGGGCAGAACCCGTTCGAGCCTGGAAGTCACCTTGACGGCGGCGAGCGAGTGGCCGCCGAGGGTGAAGAAGTTGTCGTGGATGCTGATGCCGGGCCGGTCCAGAACGTCTGCCCAGATGCCGGCGATGAGCTGTTCGAGAGGACTGCGCGGAGGCGTAGGAGGTGCCGGGCCGCGGGCCACGTCCGGTGCGGGCAGGCGATGCCGGTCGATCTTGCCGTTGGGATTGAGCGGCAGGTCGTCCAGCATGATGATGATGGCCGGCACCATGTACTTGGGCAGATGCTCGGCCAGATGGCCGCGGATGTGGTCGGTGGTGACCGTGGCGTCGCCGGGTTGCAGGTATGCGACGAGCTGGGTGGGCCCGTCGTCGGGGCGGTGGGCCGTGACGAGGCAGGCGGTTACGCCAGGGTGAGCGGCCAGGACGGTCTCGATCTCGCCGAGTTCGATGCGGAAGCCGCGGATCTTCACCTGGTCGTCGTTGCGGCCGAGGAACTCCAGGGTGCCGTCGGGCAGCCGGCGGGCCAGGTCGCCGGTGCGATACAGGCGCTGGCCAGGGACGCTGCTGAACGGGTCGGGGAGGAAGCGTTCCGCGGTGAGCTCGGGCCGGTTCCAATAGCCGAGGGCGACGCCCAGGCCGCCGAGGTACAGCTCTCCCGGGACACCGATGGGGCTCGGCCTGCCCTGGGGGTCGAGGACCCAGGCGTGGGTGTTGGAGATGGGCCTGCCGATCAGCCCCGTGCTCGACGGCTCCACCAGCATCGGCATGTAGGTGGCGAACGTCGTGGTCTCCGTGGGTCCGTAGATGTTGTGGAGTTCGGCCGGTCCGCCGGTGGCCAGCGCGCCGGCCACCTTGCTCGTGTTGAGCGGCTCTCCGCCGAAGTAGAGCTGGTCGACCGTGGCGAAGGCGTCGGGCTGCTCGGTGATGGTCGCGTTGAACAGCGCCGTGGTGATGAAGACCGTCGTGACGCCTTCGGTGCGCAACAGCGACGCCAGCTTGGCGGGGGAGAGCACGATGTTGCTCGGCACGATGACGACTCGGCCGCCGTTGAGCAGCGGCCCCCACACCTCGAAGGTGATGGCGTCGAAGGAGGCCTGGCCCAATTGGGGGATCACAGTCTGCGGCGACAACCGTACATAGTCGGTGTCGCGGACCAGGCGCACGACGCCACGGTGCGGCGCCATCACGCCCTTGGGCCGGCCGGTGGATCCTGAGGTGTAGATGATGTAGGCCAGGTCGTCGCCGCTCGCCGCCGGCCGGGCGAGACGCTCGGCGGTCTCGGGAATCTCCTCGATCGGTACGGCGAGCCGCTCGCCCGCCGGCAGTGCCGCCAGCAGGTGCCGGTGGCCCAGCACGAGCCGGACGTCGCTGTCGTCGAGCATGAAGGCCAGCCGGTCGGCCGGATAATCCGGATCCAGCGGCACATAAGCGCCACCCGCCCGCAGGATGCCCAGCATGCCGACCACCAGATCTGCCGACCGGTCACAACAGAGACCGACCGCATCCCCCCGGCCGACCCCGAGACGGCCGAGCTCGACCGCCAGCGCCTCCGCCCGATCCATGAGCTCGGCATAGGTCAGCCGAACCTTCCCGGAAACGACGGCGACGGCATCGGGAGAGCGGCGCGCCTGCTCGGCGACCAGGTCGTCGACGGTGCGGTGGACCGGGGCGGGAGCAGGCCGGTCATTGGACCAGCGTCGCAACTGCCGCTGCTCGTCCACCGGCAGGCTGCTGAGGTCGGCCAGCGGAACCGTCGGGCTGGTCAGGGCGCGATCGAGCAGGGTGAGCCAGTGCTGGGCGAAGCGGCGGACGGTGTCGGGTTCGAACAGGTCGGTGGCGTACTCGAGCTCCAGCCACATGCGGCGATCGGTGCTCAGCACGCTGAAGGTGAGATCGAACTTGGCGGTGCCCGTGTCGGCCGGCTCCCACTCGGCGTGCAGGTCGGAGCCGAGCGTCCACTGGTCGTGCTGGAGGTGGAAAAGGCCGAAAACGGTCTGAACGAGCGGCGAGTGGGTGAGCTCGCGCTCCGGCGCCAGCGCCTCGACCAGGGCCTCGAAGGGGATGTCCGCATGCGTCTGCGCCTGCAGCGCGGCGGTCTTCGCCGCGGCCAGCGCCTCGGTGAAGCCGGCCTGCTCGTCGAGGTGGCTGCGCAGCGGCAGCGTGTTGACGAAGAACCCGACCAGCCCGTCCAGCTCCGGCCGCGACCGCCCGGCCACCGGAGTGCCGATGACCGTGTCGTTCTGGCCGCTCCAGCGGGACAACACGATGGCGAAGGTGGTGAACAGCACCTGGAAGACGGTGTAGGAGTTCGCCGCGGCGAATGTGCTGATCCGCTCGGCCAGCGCGGGATCGATCGCCTGGCGGTGCGTGGCACCTGCCCAGGATCCGGCGGCCGGCCGAGCGCGATCGGCGGGCAGGCCGGTGAGCGCGGGCGCTCCGGCGAGGTGCTCGCGCCACCACTCCACTCCGGCGGCCAGAGCCGGTCCGTCGACGCTGCGGCGTTGCCAGGCGGCGTAGTCGGCGTAGGAGACCGGCAGGGCGGGCAGGTCGCCTCCGGCGTAGGCCGTGGTCAGCTCGTCGAGTATGACGCCCACGGACCAGGCGTCACAGGCACTGTGATGGACCGACAGCCACAGCAGCCAGCCGTCGGCCGCGTAACGGACCAGCCCGGCACGCAGCAGTCGCCCACGGGAAAGGTCGAACGGCTCGCTGAGCCCGGCCCGCACCTGCCACCAGGCGCCCGCCTCGCCATCGGCGCGCGCGTCCGCCTGCTGCCAGGGCACACCCGGATCGCCGGGAACCGGAAGCGGGCGACCGTCGCTCACCGCCAGCCCGATGCGCAGCACCGTGTGGCGCCGCACGATGGTCTCCACCGCCGTACGCAACCGGTCGTTGTCGACGCTGCCGTTCAGGCGCAACACGATCGGCACGTTGTAGGCGGCGCTGCCTGGCCGCCACTGGTCCAGGAACCACAACCGCTCCTGACCGGACGACAACACCAGCGGCGCGTCAGGCTCTCGCGCCACCAGCGCGACCCCGCCCGATCCCCGCTCCGCGGCATCGATCCGCGCGGCGGAGTCGGCCAGCGTCGGAGCCTGGAACAGGTCGTCCAGCCCCAGCTCGACCCCGAACACCTCCCGCACCCGCGCCACGACCTGAACCGCCAGGATCGAGTGACCACCCACCGCGAAGAAGCGATCGGTGGCGCCCACACGATCCACACCCAGGGACTCCGCCCAGATCCCCGCCAGCACCCGCTCGGTCTCCGAGCGCGGCTCCACGTAGAGCGACGGCGCCACGGCGCCGATCAGGGCCGCTGCGGGCGCGGACGCGTTCTCGCCGCCCAGGTCACTGCTGATGCTGATCAGGGGGCTGGCCGGGTTGGTGAGGGCGCGGTCCAGGAGGGTGAGCCACTGGTCGGCGAAGCGGCTGATGGTGCCGGGGTCGTAGAGGTCGGTGGCGTACTCAAGCTCCAGCCACATGCGGTGGCCGGCGGCGAGGACGCTGAAGGTGAGGTCGAATTTGGCGGTGCCGGTGTCGATGGGTTCCCAGGTGGCGTGGAGGTCGGGGCCGAGTGGCCATTGGTCGTGTTC
>NZ_JBSFVA010000102.1:0-4340 GCF_053592075.1 Nonomuraea sp. NPDC002799 | reverse complement strand
CACGGCGACGGGCCGCCCACTCCCCGCGCGGGGAGTGGGCGGCCCTTCGGCTTCGCGGACAAGCTGGGCGGCCCTTCGGCTTCGCGGGCCGGCGTGGGTGCGCACGAGAAACGCCCCCGCCGCTCGGGGGCAACGGCGGGGACGCTCACCTGTACGTCGCGGCGTACATGAGGTTTGTTACACGATCCCGCGCAACCAATTGCCGAGCAGCCGGTGGCCGTGATCGGACAACACGGACTCGGGATGGAACTGGACGCCCTCGACGGGCGCCGTGCGGTGACGCAGGCCCATGATGATGCCGTCCTCGGTGCGGGCGCTCACGTCGAGCACGTCGGGGACACTTTCCGGCAGCACGGACAGCGAGTGGTAGCGGGTCATCCGCACGGGTGAGGGCAGCGCCTCGAACACGCTCTTGCCGTCGTGGGAGACGGCGCTGGTCCTGCCGTGGACGGGCTCGGGCGCGCGCGACACGGTGGCGCCGCAGGCGACCGCGATGGCCTGGTGGCCGAGGCAGACGCCGAGCAGCGGCCGGTGGTGCGCGACCGCGTGGCGCACCAGGGGCACGCTCACGCCGGCCGCCTCCGGGGTGCCGGGGCCCGGGCTGAGGAGGACGCCGTCGAAGCCCTCGGCGTCGCGCACGCGTACGTCGTCGCGGGGCCGGACGTCGCAGTCGGCGCCCAGTTCGCGGAGATATTGCACGATGGTGTGGACGAAGCTGTCGTGGTTGTCCACGACCAGCACGCGGCTCATGATCGTACGGTCACCTCGTCCAGCGTCACCACGGGTTCGAGTAGCGGGAACACGGCATACCAGAGTACGGCCACCACGACGGCGGCCAGCACGACGGTCGTCACGGCCTTCGCGCGGGTGCTGCCGGGCAGCCTGCGCCACAACCAGGCGTACACCTCACTCCTTCCTCGGCTCGGTCTCCTTGAGCACGCCGTAGACGATCAGGCGCTCGGCGGCGGAGTATTCGGGGTGGCAGGTGGACAGCGTGATGAAGGCGCGGATGGGGCGGATGTCCGGCTTTCCCGGCACGGGGGCGAGCACCTCGATCTGGTCGGGGCTGACGACGTCCTGGGAGGTCACGCGGTAGGTGTAGCGCGCCTCGCGGGCCTCCACGACGATCTCGTCGTTCCGTTCGAGCTCGTCGATCTCGTTGAACGGCGCCGCGTACGTGGTGCGGTGCCCCGACACCACGAAGTTGCCGACCTGGCCCGGCAGGGCGCTGTCGGGGTAGTGCCCCGGCCCCTTCTTCAGGTGCTCGGCGTCCACGCCCTCGACGACGGCGTACTGGTAGTCGCGGCCCAGCTTGGGGATGCGCAGCAGGGCGACGGCCCGGCCCAGGTCGATCCGGTCCAGGCGCCCCTCCTGCCGGGCCGCCAGCTCGCGTCGCAGCAGCAGTTGCTGGCTCTGGGTGTACGCGCCGGTCCCCCAGAGCAGGTAGGCGCAGAACAGCATGAGAATGAGGCCCGCGGTGATGCTGGTCTCCCCCACGGCCCGGAGCATGGCCCGCATGGGATCAGCGTATTCGGGACAGAAGCGGCCACTGGGGATCGCCATGTCATGCGCGTGGCGACTATCCTGGGGCACGCTACGACTACGCTTAACGAAGAGCCTGCGGACGATCCGGATGCCCCAGGCCCTCAGCAGGAGTTATCCAGTGCCCAAGTCCAACGCTCGCAAGAAGGCGGTTTACACCCCGCCGCAGAGGTCCCAGCAGGTCAAGGTCAGCCCCCGCTGGCTGGCGCCCACGATGGTCGTGTCATGGATCATCGGCATCCTGTGGATCGCGATCTACTATGTCGCCCCGCAGGCGCCCTTCTTCAGCGACCTCCAGAACTGGAACCTGCTGATCGGGTTTGTTTTCATCATCTTCGGTGTGGTGCTTTCCACCCGCTGGCGTTAGTTTTTTCCACAGTCTTTTCCACAGCCTGGGGAAGGTTCAGCTCGCGCCGCTCAAGATCGCCGATGTCCTGGCCATCACGAGCACGGCTAGCACGGCCAACGCTCCCACGATCGTCAGCACCTGCCACAGGGGCTTGTTGGTCTTGGGAGCGTAGGCCAGCGCGCCCGCCAGCAGCGATCCCGTGATGAGCCCGCCGACGTGTCCCGTCCAGCTGATGCCGGAGACCACGAAGGTGATCACCAGGTTGATGGCGATGAGCACGGCGATGCCGCGCACGTCCATGTTGAGCTTGCGGCCGACCACGAACACGGCGCCGAAGAGGCCGAAGATGGCTCCCGACGCGCCCACCGTGGGCTGGTTGAGCGGGTCGAGCCAGAGGCCGAGCACCGAGCCGCCGAGTGCGCTGATCACGTAGATCGCCGAGAAGCGGACGTGGCCGAAGGCGCGTTCCAGGTAGGGGCCCACGACGTAGAGGGCCCAGCAGTTGAACAGGATGTGGAAGGCACTGCCGTGCACGAACGCGGCGGTGATCAGCCGGTAGTACTCGTCGAGCCGGGCCACGCCGTTGGGCCACATGGCCAGCTCCAGCGTGATGCTGTCGCTCAGCAGATATTGGGCGCCGAAGACCAGGATGTTGACGGCCAGCAGGGCGTACGTGACGTACGGCGTGCGGACGACGCTGCCGCCGAAGGTCGACTTCGCCTGGCGGACGCCCTTGTTGCCCGCTGCCACGCATTCGGGGCACTGGAAGCCGACCGCGGCGTCGCGCATGCAGTCGGGGCAGATGGGGCGGTCACAGCGCTGGCAGCGGACCCAGGTCTCCCTGTCGGGGTGCCGGTAGCACGTGGGCACGGCCTCAGCGGGCTGCTCTGGCTGCGGGGGCGGGCTGGGCGGCTGGCTGGTCATGACCGAAAGCCTATGGCTTGCGGCGGCGTGTCGCGTGGCCCTGACAGCGGCTGTGCGGTCCCCGTGCCGGTCGCTGTGCGACGCCCGTGCCAGTGGCCGTGCGATGCCCGTGCCAGTGGTTGTGCGGTCCCCGTGCCGGTCGCTGTGCGATGCCCGTGCCGGTAGCTGTGCGGTGGTGTGGCCTATGGCGGGTGGCCTCGGTGTTTGTGCCGCTCGCGAACGGCGGTCGTGCGAAGGCACGACCGCCGTTCCGCGAAGCAGTGCGTGCCCCGATCAGTCCTGGACGCGCTCGAAGGTGACCGACTCCAGGACGACCTCCTCCACCGGACGGTCCCGGCGGTCCGTCTTGGTCTTGGCGATGGCGTCGATGACGTCCTTGCCTTCGACGACCTCACCGAAGATGGTGTGCTTGCCGTTGAGGTGCGGCGTCGGGCCCACCGTGATGAAGAACTGCGAGCCGTTGGTGCCCTTGCCGAAGCGGATGCCCGCGTTGGCCATGGCCAGCAGGTAGGGACGGTTGAACCACAGTTCGGGGTGAATCTCGTCGTCGAACTCGTAGCCAGGACCGCCGACGCCCTGGCCCAGCGGGTCACCGCCCTGGATCATGAAACCGGAGATCACCCGGTGGAAGACCGTGCCGTCGTAGTAACGATCCGTGCTCTTCTCACCGGTGCCCGGATGTGTCCATTCGCGGGTGCCTTCAGCCAGTTCGACGAAGTTTCGCACCGTTTTCGGCGCTCTGTTGGGAAAGAGTTCTACCTTGATATCGCCGCGATTGGTCTTCAGATTTGCGATCAGCTTCTCAGCCACGAGACGCTGCCCCCCTCTATGCACAGGGTCGAATTCGTGATGTTTTGAGGACTATGGCCGTTCGGCCTCCAGAGCCATCCTCCCACGAGTGGCCATGATTGAGCCGCCTTGTCCTGGGAAGGTCAGGCTCGGGGCCCCATCGACAGGGGAGGTTGTTGTGTCCCTGACACTGAGAAAACGCCGCGTGGCCATAGAGGTACCCGCCACGTGGATGGGCCGTGTGAAGGCCCAGGCCGTTCATGCCGGTCACCGTATGGCGCCAGTGGCGGATCAGGCCAAAGTGGTCGCCGCCCAGCGCTTCGAGGACGCCCGTTACTGGGCGGCCCCGAGGCTGGAGTCTGCGGCGCACGGGTTCGAGGACCAGGTCGCACCCAAGGTCAGCTCAATGCTGTCCGCGGCGGCCAGGAAGATCGATCCCAAGCCGTCGCATTCTCGGCGGTGGCCGACGCTCGTACTGCTGACCGGACTCGCGGTGGGCGCGATCGGTTACATGTTCTACCGCCGCAACGCTCAGCAGTGGACCGAGCACATGAAGGATTCCGCCTCTGATGCCTCGCGATGGGTCAATGAGAAGGCGGAACGCACGTCCGAGTCCTCGGACCGGATGGCGGCCAACATGTCGAGCAGGACGGACGGGACGTCTCCCTAGACGCTCCGATCCCACAGGGAAGCGCGGGCCCCCGAACCGGAGGGGGGGGGGGGGCCCCCGGAGGGG
>NZ_JBSFVA010000101.1:0-4607 GCF_053592075.1 Nonomuraea sp. NPDC002799 | reverse complement strand
CGCACCGTCTCCGCCGCGCCGCCCCAGGCGTGCTTGGTCTCCTTCACCCGGTTGCCGATGGCGTCGTAGGCGTAGCTGACCGCGTACGGAGCCACGCCGCCGATCTTGCCCGCCGTCGGGGTCCCGCTGGCGCAGTCGTCGGTGCCGGTCCACGCCGAGGTCAGGCGGCGCGCATGGTCGTACTTGAAGCACTGCGTGTCCTGGCCGGCGGCTCCCTGGTCGGCGATCTTGGTGATGTTGCCGACCGCGTCGTAGGTGTAGTTGAGATCCAGGTCGGTCGCCGCAGCGCCTTCCCGGTCCAGCCGCATGCTGGTGAGTCTGCGGGTGGACTCGTCGTGGGCGTAGGTGAGCCAGGTCCGCTTGCTGCCCGAGCCCAGCTCGTACTGCAGGGTCTCGCCGAGCTTGGAGTAGCGGGTCGCGCTCACGTACGCCGACAGGCCGGTCACCTTGGTCGGCTGGCTGAGGCCGTCGTAGGAGTAGACGACCGACTCCTCCGCCAGCCCGCCGGCCGCCGGGAAGCTGACCGACTGCACCTGGCCGTCGAGCGTGTAGCGGGTGTTGAGCACGTAGGAGCCGGCCAGCTTGCCCTCGCGCTCCGGGACGGTGACGGTCTCCCGAAGCGGACGGTAGGCGGTGTCGATGGCGTTGATCTCGGCCTTGTACGCCTGCCCGCCCGTGTACCGGATGCTGGTGTTCAGGTGGCCCTTGGCCAGCGCGTCGTACTTCCACTCGGCCAGCAGCGTGCCGGTCGCCGAGCCGTCGCGCAGCTCCTTCTTGCGGCCCAGCTCGTCGTAGACGTAGAACAACGTCTTGCCGCGCGCGTCGGTGGTGCTGACGAGCTCGTCGGCGTCGTTGTACGTCATCGTGGTGACGCCCTTGTCGGGGTCCTCGGTCTTGATCTCCCGGCCACGGACGTCGTAGTGGTGGCGCCACACGTTGCCCGCGTGGTCGGTCACCGTGGACAACCGGCCGGCGTAGTCGTAGGCGTACTTGGTGGCCTCGTACTCGCCGGTCGGGGTGGCGCCCTTGTACTGGCGCAGCTCGATCAGCCGGTCCTCGGCGTCACCGATCCGGGTGGTCGCGCTGCCGCCCGGCGGCGGCGTCACGTGGATCCGGTCACCCTCCTGCTTGGTGGTGACCCGGTACTTCTCCACGCCCTTCGCCTTGAAGACCTGGGCGTTGACGTCTCCGACGCCGTCGAAGACGGACACGACCTGCGTGGGCACGTCGGTGTCCGCCACCGCCAGCAGAGCGGTGGCCGGCGTCCCGGTGGCGAAGTAGCCGGTGTTGCTCTTGGCCTCCTCGCCGAGGGAGTTGAAGAAGGTGTCGGTGATCGTGCGGCCGTCACGCAGCGCGGGATCCTGCGTCTGGTCGTCGAGCGGTGCGGGCTCCTGCGTCTGACGCTCGCGCGTCAGGCCGTCGTAGAGCTCGTGGCTGGCGGTGTAGCCGCCGTCGGCGCGCAGGGTCTTCGTGGTGACGACGCTGGGGCCGTCGGCGCGCATGACGTAGGAGTACTCGGTGTTCGGCGACTGTCCCGCCGCCTTGCTGCGGTCGGCCTGCCAGACCTTGAGCAGCCGGCCGAGCGCGTCGTACTCCATGTCGACGCGGCGGTCGTTCGCGTCGACCTCGGCGATGGGGTCGCCCCAGGCCGGTTGGAGTATCGTGCGCTCGACGTGGCCGAGCTGGTTGGTCTCGGTGATCTCGGCCGGCAGGACGCCCGTGGCCGGGCTGTAGGCGGTCACGGCCTTGGTGCCGATCGCGTCGGTCTCGCTGGTCTCACGGCCGTAGACGTCGTAGGTGTGGGTGCTGTCGGTGATGCTCGCGCCGTCGGCGGAGACGAGCTGCTGGACGGTGGTCACGTCGCCCTTGCTCGGGGCGGCGCCGAACGCCTTGCCGTCGTACTGCAGCTTCTCGTCGGAGATGACCTCACCGGCGGCCAGCGTGGACACGGCGGTGCCGCAACCGGCCGCCACCTTCTGGATCCTGCTGGTGTAGTCGAGCATCCAGGTCGTGTCGTTGCGGGCGTAGGTGTAACGGGTGCACGAGTCGTCGGCCGCGGTGGCCAGGTCGCCCTTCTCATCGACCTGGGTGAGCAGGCCCTTGGCGTCGTACGAGCGCTCCTCACCGGTACGCCGCCACGTGCCGCCCGGCAACGCGGCCCGGGTGACCATGGACTTGGCCTCGACCACGTAGGCGGCCTTGGTGACGCCGCCCTGCGTGCCCTCGGCGGTCTTGAGCGACCACGGCTGCTCGACGGACGCCTTCAGGAGGGCGCCGCCGTCACCGTCGTAGAGGACTTCCTCGCGCTCGAAACCGGTGTACTGGTCGAGGTCGTCCAGCTTGACGCCCTCGGTGTCCTCGACCTGCGCGGTGCGCTTGGTCCCGTCGGCCTGCTTGTCGCCGTGCATGCCGCGGAAGTAGCGGTACTCGGTGAGCGTGCGCTTGGTGTCCTGCCCGTCGCCCTCACGGACGCGGACCCGGCCGAAGCCGCGGAACTCCGCCCAGGTGCGGTGCTCGGCCTTGACCAGGTTGGTGTCGGCGTAGTGCCAGGCCGCGCCGTCGAGATACTCGTAACTGGTGACCACGTTCGGCGAAGCCGCGACCCGGTCGACCTCGATCGTCTGCGACACCACGTACTTGTGGAACCAGTCGACGACCTCGCTCTCGTTCTGCGGGGACCAGCGCTGCGGGAAGCAGCGCTTGGTGTTCTTGTCGGCCGCCGGCAGCTCGCCGGGCTTGCACTCGGCGGCGGCGTAGTTGACCCGCAGCTCGCCGCCGGTCCCGTTGTCGACCGACTGCACGCGCCACTTGACCAGCGGGGCGCGGCCTTCCGTGGCGTCCACCCGGTTGGGGAGCTGCACGCCGATGAACGTGGTCTTGGGCAGCGAGAGCGTGCCGCCCACGTGACCGCTCTGCTGGACCGACGCCAGCCACAACGACGGGCTGAGTCCGTCACCCGTGGCGGGATACTGGTGGGTCAGCGCCCAGGAGTCCACCGCCGAGTACGCCCCGGCGGTGTCGCGGACCTGGGTGACGACCTTGGTCAGCCGCTTGCGGGTGAAGAACGTCGGCGTCAGGCGGTCGGTGCACTTGACCCCGGAGTCGCAGATCTGGTCGAACGGCACGTCCGGCCAGCTACTGGCGGTCTCCTTCTTGAGCTGGTCGGCGGCGCAGGTGATGGTGCCGCTGGGCAGGCAGCGCTCGGCCGTCTCGAAGACGACGCGGGCGGCCGGGGTCTTGGTGAACAGCTCGCCCTGCAGGTAGCCGTAGTCGATGCGATTGAGGTAGGCGGCGCGGTCGTAGACGGTGCCCAGCTCCGGCTTGGAGTTGCGGCCGTAGTAGTTCTTCTCCTGGGTGTACCAGTAGGTGGTGGCGTTGCCGTGGGTGTCCACCGCGTAGTCGAGGTTCCACCGGTAGGCCTGCTGGCACCAGGCGTTGGCCGGGGTGCTGTTGTAGCAGGGCTCGCCGCTGTTGTTGCCGAACACCGGCACCGTCTGCACCGACTTGGTCTCCGCCTTGCCGGTCGCCCAGCCGTCCAGCCGGTTCAGGCCGAAGGTGTACTGGGTGCCGTCGGGACTGGTCACCCGCCAGTGCTCACCGTTGTTGTCGCCGTTGGTGGCGCCGGTGAGCGCTTCGATCCGGGTGCCGTCGTCGCGCTTGGGCCGCCACTGCTTGGTCGTGGCGTCCTTGACCAGCTCGACCGCGTTGCTGCCGAGCGACAGGGTGACGTTCTCCCCGTCCCAGCACAGGTCGCCGGTCTTCTTGCCGTCGAGCGTGCAGGACTTGTAGCGGCGCTCGATGAAGCCGCCGGGGCTCAGCTCGAAGCCGTCACCCGCCCAGGACGCCTGGTTGTTGGTGGAGGCGGTGCGGCCGTCCAGGCTCTGGGAGGAGTAGTCGAGCGACAACTCCGGCTCGTCGCCGCCCAGCGAGGGCGGCGTGCGCATCTCCTGGCCCCAGGTGAAGTCGCCGGTCTGGGTCCCGACGCTCCAGTCGGCGGAGGCGGACAGTGAGGTGGCCGAGTGGTCGCCGGACTGACCGGAGGCGGCGGCCGTGAGCGCGTACACCGCGCCGGTCTCGACCTCGGCGGTCAGCGTGCCGTCCTTGACGTTGTTCTCGCTCTTCACCGGCTCGGGCGGCGCGCAGTTCGTGGCGGCGGCGGAGAGCGCGCACTCCTCCAGCTTGACCATCCGGAGCCGGGCCCCGTAGTCGCCGCCGTAGGCGTAGCGGAAGCTGGAGTAGTCGATCTCCAGGTTCGTCTTCGCGGCCGTCTTCGCCGCCGTGACGCCCTGGGCCGAGGAGCCCGGCGAGACGCGCATCGCCAGGCCGAGCCGGTCGGTGTCGAGCAGCTCCACGCTCACCGGCGCGGCGGCCGTTCTGGCCGCCGACTGCCCAGAGGCCAGCTTCACCGGGAAGCCGGCCGCCAAGGTGGTGGCGGCACCGCCGCCCAGCTCGGCCTTCTGGGCTTTGGGCCAGGTGACGGCGGGGGCCGCCTTCCACACCTGTTTCTGCACGGGGTCGGCCGGCGGCGGCAGGACCGGCACCTTCCCGCCCTTGACCGGCGTCTCCTTCTGCACGGCCGGCGCCGGGCGGGCGGCGGCCGAGGCGGG
>NZ_JBSFVA010000100.1:0-4725 GCF_053592075.1 Nonomuraea sp. NPDC002799 | reverse complement strand
GGGGGTGAGCAGGAACGACAACGGACGGCAGCGCCGGTCGGCGGACAGGTGCACCTTGCTGCTCAGACCACCCCGGGAGCGGCCCAGCCCGGCCGTCTTCAGCCGCACCCGGCGCCGTCGCCTCAGCCGCCGGCGTCCGGCGTGTTCGCCTTCCCCATCCGCGCCCAGCTCCGCGCTTTGGGCCTTTTGCCCCTTTCTCGAATCCCCTTTTCCTCTTCGGCAGCCTTCTCCAACTCCCGCAGCAACGCCGGATCGAGCGCCATCCCCGCGGCATGATGGTGGGCGCGAGCCGTCGTGGAATCCACGCTGACCAGGTCGAGGTCCACCTGCCCACGGGCGGCGGCCTCACCGATCATGGCCTCCATCAGGTTCTGCAAAACGCCCGCGACCGCCCACGAACGAAGGCGGTCATAGACCGTGGACCACGAGCCGTACTCCGCAGGCAGGTCCCCGCCACGGGCCGCCGACGCGGAAATGCCACATCACGGCATTGAACTGCCGCCGCAGATCCGGGATCGGCCCCCGCTCACCCAGCGGCAGATACGGCTCGACCAAGGCCCACTCATCATCAGTGAGGTCACCACGCGCCATACCCCTTCGCCTATCAAGGCCGGACAGCATCGCGCAGCACAACCTCATGATCTCAACTTCGAACAGGCCCTAGCCGATCAGGCTTCCGGTTCGACGATGTCTTCAAATTCGTCTGCGACCCGGCCACCTTGATGATGGCCTTCGAACGGGTCGCGAGTAACGCCGAAGCTCGGACGGCGGGCGTGGACGGCATGCGTGCCGCCGACGTCGAAACGTCCGGGGTGACCGCGCACCTGGACCGCATTCGTTCGGAGTTGCGGACAGAGGCCTTCCGGCCTCTGCCGGTGAGAGAACGGATGATCCCCAAGCCGGGCGGGAAACTGCGCCGGCTGGGTATCCCGACCATCACCGACCGGGTGGTCCAGGCCGCGCTGAAGCTGGTCCTGGAGCCTATTTTCGAGGCGGACTTTCGTCCGTGCTCGTATGGGTTCCGGCCTCACCGGCGCGCACGACGCCATCGCCGAGATTCACCTGTTCGGCTCCCAGGGATACCGCTGGGTGCTGGACGCTGACATCGAGGCATGCTTCGACCGCATCGATCACGCGGCCCTGATGGACCGCGTCCGAGCGCGAGTGAAGGACAAGCGGGTGCTGGCGCTGGTGAAGGCGTTCCTCAAAGCCGGGATCATGACCGAACTCGGCGAGCGGGACGAGACCGTCTCCGGAACACCGCAAGGGGGCATCCTGTCTCCCCTGCTGGCCAACATCGCGCTGTCGGTGCTCGACGACTTTGCCGCCGAACACTGGGCAACGGCGATGGCGACCCGGCGGGACCGCGAACGACGCCGCCATCAGGGCCTGCCGACCTGGCGATTAGTTCGCTACGCGGACTTATGCCGAGCTCGGCATAAGTCGGCGTATCGGATGAGCCGCCAGTTGCCCAGGCCGTTCCTCCTGCGCCTGGCCCGCCGCTTGTCGGTCCGCATCTCCTGCTTCCATTGCCGGTCGAAGTACTCGTCCAGCGCGGATAAGGCGATGTTGGCCAACAGCGGAGACAGCACGCCGCCCTGGGGTGTTCCGGCCGGTGTCGCTTCCCAATCTCCGATGGTCGTCATGACCCCGGATTTCAGGAACGCCTTCACCAGCGTGTTCACGCGCTTGTCGGAGACCCTCGCCCGCAGCCGGGTCATCAGCGCCGTGTGCTCGATCTCGTCGAAACAGGCGTGGATATCGGCCTCCAGGATCCAGTGGTACTTGTTGGAGCCCGAGGACAGATGATGGATCTCGGCGACGGCGTCGTGCGCTCGCCGGTTAGGGCGAAACCCATACGAGGACGGCAGAAAATCCGCCTCGAAGATGGGCTCCAGCACCGCCTTGAGGCCGGCCTGAACCACTCGGCCGGCGATGGTGGGAATACCCAGCTTGCGGCCCGCTTTGGGAATCGTCACCTGCCGCACCTCGGCAGGCTCGAACTCGCCCGACTTCAGCGAGGTGCGAATCTGCGCCAGGAAAGCCTCGACCCCGATCCGGGTCTCGACCTGGAAGGTTGTGACCCGGTCGACTCCCGGAGTTCGTCCTCCGGCATTGGTGGACACGCGTTCCCACGCGTGCATCAGGAACGCCGGGTCATAGACGAGGTTGAACAGGTCACCGAACCGGCGGTCAAGGTCTTCGACCGCCCACCGGTGCAACTTGATCTGCATCCTCCGTACCGCCAAGTAAGCCGAATCAGCATCCGGCCACCTCACGGCGCCGGTATTCACCGGCGCGTCTTCGGACATTGCACTCTTCTCCTTGACTGACACGCTGCCGCCCTTCCCCACGCGCCGGGCTTTCCCCGGCTCCGAGTACTACGGCGGCTCCGCCCCGCTCGCGCCTTCGGCGGGCATCACGCCTATCTCCCGCCGCCCGCCTGGAAGGCAAGCAGCAGGAGAGCGAACCCGAGCGGTTCCCATGTTCACTGCTGTCCGATCGACGGGTTAGGCACCCGGCTCTACCCCTGCGGCCTCGCCACGGCTACGCCGTAGTCCTTCGCCACGGCTACGCCGTAGTCCTTCGCCGTGGCCTCCCAGCCCAGACTGCCAATACCCGACCGGAAGTTCCCCGCCCGCGATGAGAGGCGAGTGCGCACCGCTGACCAGCCCACATCCACCGGGTTGGAGCTGGCAAGAATTCAAGAGGCGTAAGACACCGGTTCCTCGCGTATACCTTCCCGTCTCGCTCACCGAGCCCGGCCCATCCGGTAGTGCTGAACCGACCCGACTTTGTCGAGGCTGCTCCCGCCCTCCCCGGTGATCCCCGGATCAGGCTGCCTCCTGCTTCACCCCACCGCTACGACGGCAGAGCGACGGTGGTCTTCCACCTCCGTTCGGACAAACAGCGCTTTCCATGGCGCACTGACACGTTTCTTACCGGCACCCCTTCCAGGCTGCCAGGTCGCACGTCCTCCACAGTTCGGCCAGGGCGGGCGCCGATTTCGGCTTTGCTCTTCCTCGCCAAACGTCTGGTCCGCCGCTGTGGAGGAGCAGGTAGTCAGACTCACCGAGCTCGTGCGCTGTGGCAGAGGCGCCGCCGCGCGGATCGTCAGGCTGGCCGCCTTCCGAGTCGGAGGGTGGAGCGGACGACAAGTCCGGCGATGAGTGCCCAGAAGGCGGCGCTCACCCCGGCGATCGCGATGCCGGATGCGGCGGTCGCGAAGGTGACGACGGCGGGTATCTGCTCGTTCGGCTCTGAGAGCGCCGCCTTCAGGGAGGCGGCGAATGTGGTGAGTAGGGCGAGTCCCGCTACGGCGGCGATGACCCCGGCCGGGGCCAGGGACACGAGGGCGCCGAATGCCGCAGAGGCGATGCCAAGCCCGATGAGGACGATGCCCGCGGTCACGCTCGCGATCCAGCGCCGCGAGTGGTCTTCGCCTGCCTCCGGTCCGGCCGCGAGGGCCGCGCTGATCGCGGCCAGGTTGATCGCATGCCCGCCGGTCGGCGCGCCGAGGACGGTGCCGACGCCGGTTACGAGCATCGATCTCCGCCATGGCACCTCGTAACCGAGACCCTTCATGACGGCGACCCCGGGGACGTTCTGCGAGGCCATCGTCACAAGCCAGAGCGGCAGAGCGATGCCGATCACTCCGGCAAGCGTGAAGATGGGCGTTGTGATCTCCACCCGCGGCGTGAGCGCCGCGGGGTCGACCGCGGTCCCCGAGGCTGCGACGTGGACGCCGATGACGATCGCGGCGGTCAAGAAAGCGAAGGGGGCTGCCCAGCGTGGCAGGAACCGCGTGGCAAGGAGCCAGACGGCTACGACCGGCGCGATCTGGAGCGGGTTCGTCGCCAGCCCGGTGATCGGTCCGAGACAGAGTTGGAGCAGCACACCGGCGAGCATCGCCTGGGCGACCGAGGCGGGGATGCGGGCGATGAGCGCGCCGAGCTGCGGCACAAGCCCGGTGAGCACGATCAGCGCGCCGGTGATGAGGAACGCGCCGACCGAGGCGGGCCACCCTCCCTCTACTGCCCCGGTCGTAGCGAGTAGTGCCGCACCAGGCGTCGACCAGGCAACGGTGATCGGCATCCGAGTCCACCACGCGAGCAGGATGCAAGACAGGCCCATGGTGACGCTCACCGCGAGTAACCCGCTCGATGCCTGGTCCGGATCCGCGCCCACGGCTGCGAGGCCGGCCAGGACAACCACGAAGGCGCTCGTGAACCCGACCAGTGCCGAAACCACCCCAGCCGAGATCGGCGGGAACACACCGCTCGGTGCCGACGCCGCCGTCACGCGACGACCCCACAGGGCGGATCGCCTCCGACCACCTGGACCGCTTGATGCGGGTTCATCCCGTAAATACATGATGTCCCTCCGGTTCGATGACCGAGAGACACCCAGGCGGTCGATGTCGCTCACACGCTCCACGCCGGTCACATCCGGCTACGCCAGTCGCAACATCAAGAATATCGGGCACCAGCGGTTCGTGTCGGCTGTCCGCCCGCACGGCCCTCCCGAACTCGCCGCCAAACGAAACCGGGAGGGCCGTCGCCATGTGACTCACGTCACTTAGAAAGTGATCATGGTGAAGCCCGGCCTCCTCGGTGATCAGCCAGAGAACGGGGTGTGTCCAGTCAGTGGCTCTGTCTCGGATTCGGTGGTGACGGATCGTGCTGTGGCGTCACGCTGAGTTGTGCTTGATGATGACGGACTCGT
>NZ_JBSFVA010000099.1:0-5077 GCF_053592075.1 Nonomuraea sp. NPDC002799 | reverse complement strand
CCTCGACGAGCCCTTCCGCGGCGTGGACGTGGGCGCCAGGGCCGACATCGGCCGCGTCGTCCGGCAGCAGGCCCGCGGCATGGGCGTCGTGGTCGCCTCCTCCGACCCGCAGGAGCTGGTCGAGCTGGCCGACCGGGTGCTCGTCCTGCACGAGGGCAGCCTCGCCGGGGAGCTCCCGATCGCCGAGGCGACCTCGGAACGCCTGGCCGTGCTGATGTCAGGAGGCTCGGAATGACCGCCATCGCGAGCGGCGCAGGAGGCTCGGTATGACCGCCACCGCACGCGGCGAGCGCGCCACCGCGCCCAGGGCCGGCCGCGTGACCGCCGGCGCCGCGGCGCTGGCCTACCGCTATGGCCTGCTGGCCGTCCTGGTCGCCCTGCTCGTCCTGTTCGCCCTGCTCCGACCGGCGTTCCCGACCTACCAGAACGCCCTGGTCGTCCTGCAGTCCGTGGCCGTCCTCGGCATCGTCGCGCTCGGCGTGACCGTCTCCATGACCACGGGCGGCTTCGACCTGTCGGCCGGCGCCTGCGTGGGCACGGTCGTCATGGTGACCGCGCTGGCCATGGTCAAGTACAACCTCACCGGCGCCACGGCGGTCGTCGCGGGCCTGCTCACCGGCCTGCTCGTGGCCGGGGTGAACGTGCTGCTCACCGTCGTCGCCAAGGTGCCCGATCTGGTGGCCACGCTGGGCACGCTCTTCCTGTTCCAGGGGCTGGCGCTGATCGTCACGGGCGGCCAGTCGGTCGCGCCGGGCATGACGGTGGACGGCGCGCCCGCGCCCGGCCGCTACACCGAGGGCTTCGCCTGGCTCGGCGGCGGCACGATCGCCTCCGTGCCCGTTCCCGTGGTGGTCTTCGCCTTGCTGGCCGCCGCCGTGTACGTGCTGCTCAACCACACCAGGTGGGGCCGGGCACTGTACGCGATCGGCGGGAACGCCGAGGCGGCCAGGCTCGCGGGCATCCGCGTGGCCCGGTACCGCGCGCTGGCCTACGCCGTGTCGGGGGTGTGCGCGGCGGTCGCCGGGATTCTGCTCTCCGCCCGGCTCGGCAGGGGCGACGTGGGCGCCGGGGACCCGTACCTGCTGCAGGCGGTGGCCGCCGCGCTCATCGGCTTCGCGGTGCTGGGCGCCAACCGCCCCAACGCGCTCGGCACGGTCGTCGGCGCGCTCTTCATCGGCGTCGTGATCAACGGCCTGACCATGCTGAACGCCCCCTACTACGCCCAGACCTTCGTCCAGGGCGCGCTGCTCGTCGGCGCGCTGGTGACCAGTTACACGCTCAGGAGGATCCGTTGAGCTACGAGGTGCTCACGGTGGACACGGTGCCCGGCTACGTGGCGGCACGGCCGGAGCTCGCCCGGTTCGGCGAGGTCACACGGGTGCGGGAGGTGGGCGACGGCAACCTCAACCTGGTCTTCGTGGTCGAGGCGACCGGCGGCGGGCTGGTGCTCAAGCAGGCCCTGCCGTACGTCAGGGTGGACCCGACCTGGCCCATCACCGCGGAGCGCAACGGCATCGAGGGCCGGGCGCTGCGCGTGCACAACCAGGTCGCGCCCGGTCTCGTTCCGGAGATCTACGACGCCGACCCGGCCCGGCACGTCATCGTCATCGAGGACCTGTCGGACCACCGGGTGTGGCGCGGCGCGCTGAACGAGGGCCTGCGACACGAGGGCGTCGCCGCCGATCTGGGGCGTTATGTGGCGAAGGCCGGATTCGGCACGTCGGTGTTCGGGCTGGGGGCCAAGGCGCACAAGGCCGCCCTCGCCGCCGCCCCGAACCCGGAGCTGTGCGAGATCACCGAGGACCTGGTCTTCACCGAGCCCTACATCACGCACGAGCACAACCGGATCCTGCCCGCCAACGCCGCCGACGTGGCCGCCTACGCCGGCGATCCCGGAGTCAGGGCGGCCATCGGCGCCGCCAAGCTGGTCTTCATGACGCA
This sequence comes from Nonomuraea sp. NPDC002799, assembly GCF_053592075.1. NCBI lineage: Bacteria > Bacillati > Actinomycetota > Actinomycetes > Streptosporangiales > Streptosporangiaceae > Nonomuraea > Nonomuraea sp. NPDC002799. Next base: position 3,136 of record NZ_JBSFVA010000099.1, on the reverse strand, counting down.
CGCCGAGGCGCTCATCCACGGCGACCTGCACACCGGCTCCGTCCTGGTACGCGCGCAGCCGCACTCCACCCGCGCCTTCGACGTCGAGTTCGCCTTCTACGGCCCCGTCGGCTTCGACGTCGGCGCCCTCTGGGGCAACTACGTGCTGGCCGCCGCCCGCGCCCTCGTCCTGGGCGAGGACGGGCACGCGGCCTGGGTGCTGGCGCAGGCGGCGGAGACCTGGCAGGCGTTCGCCGATGAGTTCGCCGCGCTCTGGCCGGGGCGGGCCGATCCGCGGGTGATCGACCTCGACCCCTACCTGGCCAAGGTGTACGCCGACGCGGTCGCCTTCACGGCGGCCAAGGCGACCCGCCGGGTGATCGGCTTCTCCCGGGTCAGCGACATCGAGTCCCTGCCCGAGGACCTGCGGGCCCGCGCCATCCGCGCGGTGCTGGCGGCGGCCGGGCACCTGCTCACCGGTCAGGCCGGGCAGGGTGAGCCGAAGCCGCTGTTCGACCGGGTCGGGCAGATCCTGGCGGAGTCGTCCGCCCGCTGACACGAGGTCGCTGACGACGGCCCCAGGACAGCGACCCTGTCATGGGGCCGCCGTCATGGGGCCGCCGTCATGGGGCCGCCGTCATGGGGCCGCCGTCACGCGTCTCCCGCCAGGGCACGGGCGGTGGCCGGCGAGTGGGGCGGTCACCACCCGTTCAGGCGATGGCGAGGGCGTAGGCCAGCAGCCATTCCACGCACTCGGTGACGTGCCGGGCGTGCTTGAGGTCGGTGCCCCACGTGTACAGCCCGTGGTCGGCCACGATCACCCCGGGCGTGCGCGGATCGTAGGACTCCTCGAACCGGTCGCCCAGCTCGATCATGTCCTGGCTGTTCCCGATCACCGGGATCGTGACCTCGTCGTCGTGCGCGAGGCGGCCGATGCCCTTGAGGGTCTCCACGTCGCGCAGCCGTACCCCGCCGGGCCAGCGGTGCCCGGCGACCACCGCGTTCAGCGCGTGCACGTGCACCACGGCGTCCGCGCCCGTCAGCAGGGCCACCCGGGCGTGCAGCCCGGCCTCGGCCGACGGGCGCAGCGGCGCCACCCCGTCCACCGCGACCTGCTCGCCGCGCGCGCCCACCACCGCCACGTCGGTGGGCAGCAGCTCGCCCTTGTCCAGGCCGCTGGCGGTGACGGCCAGGCGCAGCGGGTCACGGGACACCACTTCGGACAGATTGCCCGAAGTGCCGCGCATCCAGCCGATGCCGGTGAAGCGGGCCGCCTCCACCGCCAGTCTGCCGCCCGCCGCGTGCACGTGCTCGGCGACCGAATCGGTGTCGATGCTCAAGAGATCTCCTCGAAGGACGTGATGACGGGATGCGGGCCGAACGGCACGACGCCGTTCGGCTCACCTGGCCGGCGGACCCCGGTGGTGCGCCAGCCGGCCGCCGCCGCGGCGTCCAGCTCGGCGGGGACGTCCGACAGGAACAGCAGCTCGCCCGGCTGCTCGCCGAGCGCCTCGGCGATCCGCGCGTACGAGCCGGGCTCCCGCTTGGGACCCGCGTTGACCGTGTCGAACCACTGGCCGATCATGACGGACAGATCCCCGTACGCCGTGTGGGCGAACCAGGGCCGCTGGCTGGCGACCGAGCCGGAGGAGAAGACGGCCAGCTCGCGTCCGGCCGCGTGCCAGGCGCGGAGCGCCGGCGGCACGTCGGCGAAGAAGTGCGCGGTGAGCTCGCCGGCCGCGAAGCCCGCCGCCCAGATCTGCCCCTGCAGCGTCTTGAGCGGGGTGGCCTTGACGTCGCCGGCCATCCACGCGTGCAGCGCCTCGACGGCTTCCTCCGTCGTCGCGGCGCCGATCTGCGCCAGCGCGGCCCGCACCTCCGGGTCGCCGGCGTGATCGGCGATCCACGGGCCGAGCCGGGGGCGGGCGTAGTCGTACAGGCCGGTGTGCACCGACTCGGTCGAGCTGGTCGTTCCCTCGATGTCGAGCACGATGGTCATCGGGTGAGCACCTCCACGAAGTCGGCGACGAACCTGGCCGTGTCCACGGCGGTGATCACCCGGGTGTCCGGCGCGGGCTCGTACGGGAAGGCCGGCGGCAGCCCGTCGTGGGTGCGCATCAGCCGCGCCCTGGACAGGAATCCGTCGGTGCGCACGTTGACGGGGCCGTCCGTGTGCGCGGTGGCGAACGTGGGGTCCAGCAGGATGCCCGCCGCCAGCGGGTCGTGCAGCGGGATGATCCGGCGGCCCCACTCGTTCTGGTAGAAGTCCAGGTAGGCGTCCAGGATCGCGGTCGCGAACCGGGCGGCGGGCGTCCGCGTGGCGCGCAGGGCGGCGATGGCGCGCTCGTCCAGGATGGTGGCCGCCGTCACGTTGACGCCGACCATGACCAGCTCCGTTCGCGGCGCCGCGAACACCGCCCGCGCCGCCTCGGAGTCGTTGTCGATGTTGGCGTCGATCATCAGCAGCGTGCCAGGCTCGGCGTAGGGGCCCGAGCCGCCCATGAGCACCACCGAGCGGTACTTCGTGAACAACCCGGGATCCAGGCGCAGCGCCAGCGCGAGGTTGGTGAGCGGGCCGAGCGCCAGCAGGTCCAGCTCACCCGGTTGCTCGTTCGCCAGCCGCACCAGCAGCTCGGCGGCCGTTTCGCCGGTCACAGCCGGCAGCGGGCGCTCGTGGCCCAGGTCGCCGAGTCCGTCCTTGCCGTGCACGTACCCGGCGATGCGCGCGGCCCCGCGCAGGGGCTCCGCCGCGCCGCGCGCGATGGGGACGTCGAGGCCGAGGAGCCGGGCGACGTACCCGATGTTGCGGGTGGCGTCCTCCTCGGTGCAGTTGCCGAACACCGAGGTGATCGCGGCGATCTCGGCGTCGGCCCGCCCTGCCAGGTACAGCAGGGTATGGGCGTCGTCGATGCCGGTGTCGGTGTCGACCACGACGCGTCTCACAGGCTCTCCTTCAGTCGGTCGGGCAGGTGCGCGCCTCGTGCGGTCACGATGCGGGTCACCAGGTCGGGCGGGGTCACGTCGAAGGCGGGGTAGTAGCCGGTCACGCCGTCGGCGGCGGTGCGGTGGCCGAGGACCCGCAGCACCTCGTCCGGGACGCCGCGGCCGTTCCTCGACGCCTTCGCCACCCCGGACGGCCGCGCCAGATTCGTGCCCG
>NZ_JBSFVA010000098.1:0-5854 GCF_053592075.1 Nonomuraea sp. NPDC002799 | reverse complement strand
GACCTCACCGCGGCATCAGGCAGTTGGCCCCATCGCAAGCCGAAACCGAACCGCCAACCCCCATCGACCTGGCCAACCATCAAGTCCACGGCAGAACCATCCTCGGCGGCCTCATCAACGAGTACCGGATCGCCAGCTGATCAGATGCCGGCTGACACCACCCGAGAACCGGCAGGTCAGACACCGCATCCTATTTATGAGCCCCACAGGATGATTAATCGGCACCCGCACCTTCAGCTGGCGCCACCATCCTTTTGCCACCACTGCGGACACGGACGACCTTCTCGGCGCTTTCACGTCCACCAAATAAGCTCGCCGTACTCGTCAAGCGCGGTGAAACAGGTAAGCAGAAGTCGCTTCGTCGCTGGATCCGCTGGCACCCCGCCCAGGACCGCGTGAACTAGATTGCCGTTGATTACGCAGAGGTCACCAGCCGCGATATCGATCGTTATGCTGGGGAACCCAGTCAGCAGGTGCGGCGGGTAGGGGAAGCCACTCGTGGTGAGGCCCAGAGCGCGGCGGGTGCGGTTATCAGGCTCGATGTTCCAAAGTTTCAGATTGCCCCCGCTAGCGGAAGCTTGAGGATATACATTGATTGCCATCACCCGACGCAGTCGCTGAATCTCGAACCCGTCCTGCAACGGGTCACTCAGTTGGGCTAGGTCCTCGTGCGGCATCAGACTAAAAGCCCCGGTCTGGTTCCAGTAGACCGCTTTCGAGTCGCCAGCCTTTCGGCCGAGGTGAGCTGCGGGGCGGGCGCCGGCGATCGCGCCCTCGTCGACCAGCAGCGAGCGCACCTCTGCGACCGGATTAATGGAATCCCGATACAATTCATGCATCGCGGCAGTAACTTTCTCGACCTCATCCAAATACGCCTCCGTGGTCTTATCAATATGGGAGGATCCAATGAGATATGCCTCGACACCTTCAGCGCCTTCCCCATATCGAGGGACAAGATGATCTGACCCCCAGAAGTTGCCTGCGATCCGCGCGCGATCAGTAACGGACAGGAAATCCGTCACCCGGCAGGCTGCGAGCTCTCCTTTTAGCACTTGCAACACAGCATGTGCATCGACTGACCCAGATGTTTGGTGTACACGAAACTGTTCCGTTGACAGGGAGCGACCTGTGATAATTTCCGCAGAAAATGCGACTGAGTGCTGGCTCGAATCTGTGCTCATGACGTCCTTTCTGAATCGTTGCCACGGTGAAGCAAAGGGCGACTGCGGTCGAGAAACCCCAGCATGGCTGGAACCGGACTGACGACACGAGGTTGCCCATTGAGCTTGACATGGTAGCGCTTTCGAATCTCCGGCAACTTCGACCAATGCGTTCCCGGCGCAAGATGGTGTTCCTGATGATATCCATCGTTGAAGGTTAGGAGATTATAGAAGCGGCCATAGTAGCTAACCGAATCCGCAGTACGCTCATCAGGATTCGCGCCGAAATGCCGGTAGTAATTCTGCACGTTGACCATAATTAGTCCTACAAAAAATGCCGGGATGTAGCACAGCAGGGTCCATTGCCAGGAAATTACGGCGAACAATACCAGCGACAAGCAGTGTGCAGCCCGGTCCAGCCGAACTTGACGAAGCTCCCGCGTTCTTCGGCGTTCCAACCGAGCGGCCAAGGACAACAACTCATCTTCGTATTGACCGACTTTCCACAGACGGGCTACTGCGAACAACACCATGACACGCTGCAGCAGAGCAGCCACCGCTCCCCCAAGGGCGTAGGCCAGCAATGGCTCGTGATCGCCGTTCCTGCCCTTGCGGTAAGTCGACGACGTGTCCTGTGTGGTGCCGCTGAGTGCTTGCCGATCGTTGTTGAAGCGGTGATGGTTACGCACGTGAGTCAACTGATACGCCTGTACAGACTGCCCGATGTTAACCGAGTTCAGTATCGATACCAGCGCATTGAGTCGATCGTCAACAAACCATGGGACGTGCGTGAACAGATGGGAGATGACGATAATGTTATACGCAGTGAGTACCGCCACGAGCACTCCACCTACAGCCCGTACAGAGACGGAGGCCGAATCCCAGGTCGCAGCCATGAGTAATGTGATAGCAAGATGCGCGACACTGATCATCACCAGGATTATATCCTTGGGAGAGTTTCTCCAGACTCGCATTCTTGCTCCTTAGAAGTACGATTCGAGAACTCCACGCCGTCGCACGTCCAGCGTGGCGCAGTGAAACGAACCGCCGAAGCTGTTGAAGTTCCGAAAATTGCACAGGATCGGCGTGAAACCAAACTTTTGCATAACCTTGATCATAGGCTCGTCCTGTCGTTCAACCAGCACCCGATCATGGTCGAGCATCAGGATATTCATGTTTATCCACTTACTGGTCATATATAGCGGATGTGTGTCAGGAATGACTGGTGCCGGGGCTGCCATAACATCCCAGTCTTTGAACAGGTTGGGCACCTCCTGCACCCGGTCGGGATGGATGAGTAGCTTGCCGGGCGCCATTGGCACCAGAGTCGCATCAATGTGCATTGGATGCGCATCCTTGAAGTCAAATACGTGAATGCGGTACTCATCGCCCAAGTGGCGGCGGAGCCACTCGATACCAAATTCATTGGTAACGTTGCTCTTTTGAGCGATAATGTCTCGGCCGCACCGGGTGAAGTCTGCAGCGTCGAATGTCGGCTCGAACTCTGTAACCACTAGCCGCGGAGGCTCATCCGCATCGGACAAGCTCCACTCCTGGTCGAATTGCTCGTCTTTCAATTCTGGCTTCGGTCCAGCGCTCCAACGCGCCCCCCGCTTGAAATACTCCTTCAGCAACGGGCGATAGGCCAACGACTCATAGTAACGGGACCGCCATGCCATCGGGCACTCGATTATCTCGGTTCCGACTACAAGGAGCGCATCCCTAGGCATGGCCGCGTACATACCGGTACTGGCCCAATCCAACGTGCTGTAAGGTTGGCGTTGCGCTATGGGCTCCGGCCGACGAACCGTTACACCTTCACCTTCGAGTATGCAGACGAACTCCTCCAACTCTTTCTGGGCGGCTTCCACACGATGCCGAGGGAAGGGTCGCCCCGCCTGCCGACGGAATGTCTCGATTTGATTTTCCGGCAGAACCGGTTCTAGCGACATGTGCCATGACGGAAAGCTTGCGCCATCGACGATTCCGACTATGACCTCTTCTAGCGGATCCCACTCATTGTAGGAGCAGACCAGGGCTTCCGGTGTGCTGCTCTCCGGATAGGGCTCGGATGCGTCGACGCGAATACCGCCGCCCTCCACAGTTGCAGGTTTCTGACCGGTAGTAGAGGTAGTCACAGTTCACCTTTCGACCGCCATTGCTTTTAGTAGCTATCGTGTTGCCCTTAACTGGGCGTGTGTCATCATTAGCGCTGAGATCCACGTACCAACCGCATTGCTGCCACGAATCCTAGGTTTCCAATCTCTCGGGAGCATCGAGCTATGCGGTGCGGTATCTTAGGTAGCACTCGGGAGGGAGGGGAATGCACGACTAGCTCGAAAGCTCGTGAGTAGGTTGAAATTCAAGGCCGTACTCTGAAGGCATCACCATTTCCAGATTGGCTACGCCCTTCGCCGCAGGACTCGGCAACTATCGATTCAAGTCTTTTCGGATTGCTTCACGCAAGCAATTCTCGATCTGACGCGCTCGAGGCCGGTCTGCCGCAACTACCGCGCATTCTAGTTTTCTCTGGAGGAGTTTGTCGTAGCCAAGAATGACAACACCCTCTTGGCGCTCTGACGAGAAGTGGAGCCCGTGATTCTGTATTATCCCCAGTGCTTCTTGGAAAGTCATGGGTTCTATGTCCAGGATTCCGGAGACAACGTGCGTGTCAGCGTATTCCCTGCCGACCAGCCGATCGCCTATCGCATGCAAGACCAGACCACCGCCCCAACGCCCGTTGATCTCGTTAAAGAGAATATTGTTCCCTGAGGTAAGGATGGCGTCGATGTTAACGTAGCCTCGGTATCCGATTTTGGCGGCCAGGTGGACAAGCTGGGCCGCTAGATGCGAGGCATTCACCGCTGATGATGGCGGCAGTTCCGCAGGAAGGTCGAGCCCCACCCACACCAGCTGCGTTGCTGCGGGATTACTGTCTAGTCTGCGGCGAAAGGATCCGCTGTTTAGAAATGCATGGCAACCCCGCGAATCAATCAGGTATTCAAAATAGAAGCTGTGCGAAGCTTCGTGGTAGCTTTCCACCACGACCATTCGGTTCCGGTCATCAGTCAGCCCCTCCCACAACTCCTTCGCCACTGTTCGGCAGTCTCCGTCTAAATGACGGGTCTCTCGAGTCCCCGGCAAAGGAGCGGCCATTGCTGTGGTGAGCGTGACGTTTCCTTTTCCACCCTTGCCATCGTCTCGCTTCACGATCACCGTCCCAGTCTCCGGCAGATGACGTTCGATGGCTTGGGCCAGCGCTTCTGGTGTAACTGCAATCGAGCCATCCGCTACGGGCAGTCCTGCTCCGACAGCCAGCTGACGGAAGTGTGACTTCCGGTTGAGAAGATCTGGGCCACGTTGAGCTGCGAAGCGCAACCCAACATCGAGAGTCAAGTCCAGCCGCCGCGCTAGGTCCGCGACTCCAGTGGTGTAGTTGCATGGTTCCACCTCCCAGGTTGGGGAGCGGGCTATCAGGACTTTCAATTTCGCTGCAATATCCGCGGATGCTGTAGAAAGATATTCGTCCGTCAGCCGCTCATTGGCGGCTACGATCGAAACTGTTTCGGCGCTAAAGCCCAGCATCTCGCAGACGTACTGGAGGTACTCTTCGTCGATCTCTATCGGGCTGACGATAATGTCACCCTCACCCATTAGCCATAGATGACGGTAGATAGCCTTCGGCGAGATGTTGTCGAAGTTGAAAACGATTATTTTCGCCACTGTAAGGTTCCTGCCTTCGATGGTTGGCTATCTCTTGATCCGTCGCCCTGAAATATCGTGATTCACGATTACTCTTCGCCTATTTGCATCTCATCAACACTTCGCCTAAGTGCGCGCGAAAGCCTCTCGTTGATGACTGGACCGATCCGCGACAGTGGACCAGGTTGGGCCATTTCTCCGTGTGCGCAATTCAAGGATCGAACGTCTATTTCGCCGGTTATGTGTTGACGCCAGAGTTCCGGCACATATGGAGAATTTTCTGGCCTGGATGCCGTCGCCACAAACAGCAGCAAGTCACCGTCGAAAACGGCTAATGGAGCATCGGAGAAGGTACGACGCATGTTCCCAAACACATTCACAAGTGCGGATAGCTTTACGTCGGCCACGCCATGAAGCGAGCCATCTACGGAGATTTCATGTCCGATAGAGCGGCCGATCTCGCGTACATCGTCAGCTCTCCTCGCATCCGCAAGGTGGCCCTTAGGTCCTATCCTCGGATAGCTGTCGAGCAGCGCGAGTAGGGCGACTTCCTCGCCTTCCTCCTGTAAGCGGACCGCGAGCATGTGTGCGATGATCCCGCCGATGGACCAGCCGAGCAGCGTATAAGGGCCTTGCGGTTGCGCGCTTCGAATTTGCCTAAGGTAATCCGCAACCAAGTCTTCCGCAGAGCGCGCTATTCTCTCGGGATCGCTAAGCCCGGGTGCTTGCAAGGCATAGACAGGTCGAGCGTCCAGAAAACGAAGGAGCCCAGAATAGGCCCAGCCGAGGCCGGCCCCTGGATGCACGCAGAAGAGCGGGATACCGTGGCCGCCACGCAATCGAAGCAGCGGTGCCAGCGGATCCGTTTTACTCAGAGAGTGGCTGTGAGCGACCAGTGCGTCCAGGTCGGCAGGAGTGGGATTGTCGAAAAGGTCTCGGATGTTGAGTTGGACTCCGAGCGTGGTTTTGATCCGGCTGATCAGCCGGATCGC
>NZ_JBSFVA010000097.1:0-6227 GCF_053592075.1 Nonomuraea sp. NPDC002799 | reverse complement strand
CGCACCGTCTCCGCCGCGCCGCCCCAGGCGTGCTTGGTCTCCTTCACCCGGTTGCCGATGGCGTCGTAGGCGTAGCTGACCGCGTACGGAGCCACACCGCCGATCTTGCCGCCCGCCGGGCCGCTGGCGCATTCGTCGGTGCCGGTCCAGGCGGAGGTCAGGCGGCGCAGATGGTCATACTTGAAGCACTGCGTGTCCTGGCCGCTCGCCCCCTGGTCCGCGATCTTGGTGATGTTGCCGACCGCGTCGTAGGTGTAGTTGAGGTCGAGATCGGCGGCGGCCGTGCCCTCTCTGTCCACTCGCATCCTGCTCAACCGGCGGGTGGACTCGTCGTGGGTGTAGGTCAGCCAGGTCCGCTTGCTGCCCGAGCCCAGCTCGTACTGCAGGGTCTCGCCGAGCTTGGAGTAGCGGGTCGCGCTCACGTACGCCGACAGGCCGGTCACCTTGGTCGGCTGGCTGAGGGCGTCGTAGGAGTAGACGACCGACTCCTCCGCCAGCCCGCCGCCCGCCGGGAAGCTGACCGACTGCACCTGGTCGTCGATCGTGTAGCGGGTGTTGAGCACGTAGGAGCCGGCCAGCTTGCCCTCGCGCTCCGGGACGGTGACGGTCTGGCGCAGGGTGCGGTAGTCGGTGTCGATGGCGTTGATCTCGGCCTTGTACGCCTGCCCGCCCGTGTACCGGATGCTGGCGTTCAGGTGGCCCTTGGCCAGCGCGTCGTACTTCCACTCGGCCAGCAGCGTGCCGGTCGCCGAGCCGTCGCGCAGCTCCTTCTTACGGCCCAGCTCGTCGTAGACGTAGAACAACGTCTTGCCGCGCGCGTCGGTGGTGCTGACGAGCTCGTCGGCGTCGTTGTACGTCATCGTGGTGACGCCCTTGTCGGGGTCCTCCATCTTGATCTCGCGGCCGCGCATGTCGTAGTGGTGGCGCCACACGTTGCCCGCGTGGTCGGTCACCGTGGACAACCGGCCGGCGTAGTCGTAGGCGTACTTGGTGGCCTCGTACTCGCCGGTCGGGGTCGCGCCCTTGTACTGGCGCAACTCGATCAGCCGGTCCTCGGCGTCACCGATCCGGGTGGTGGCCGTGCCGCCCGGCGGGGGCGTCACGTGCATCCGGTCGCCCTCCTGCTTGGAGGTGGCCCGGTACTTCTCCACCCCCTTCGCCTTGAGGATCTGGCTGTTGACGTCTCCGGTGCCGTCGAACGTCGACACCACCTGGGTGGGCACGTCGGTGTCGGCGGCGGCGAACAGGTCGGTGGCCGGTGTCCCGGTGGCGAAGTAGCCGGTGTTGGACTTGGTCGCCTCACCCAGGGAGTTGTAGAAGGTGTCGGTGATCGTGCGGCCGTCACGCAGCGCGGGATCCTGCGTCTGGTCGTCCGCGGGCGCGGGCTCCTGGGTCTGGCGCTTGCGCATCAGGCCGTCGTACAGCTCGTGGCTGGCGCTGTAGGTGCCGTCCGCGTTCAGCGTCTTCGTGGTGACGAAGCTGGGGCCGTCGGTGCGCATCGTGTAGGCGTACTCGGTGCTGGGTGACTGCCCCGCCGCCTTGCTACGGTCGGCCTGCCAGACCTTGACCAGCCGGCCGAGTGCGTCGTACTGCATGTCGACGCGGCGGTTGTTCGCGTCGACCTCGGCGAACGGCTCGCCCCAGGCCGGTTCGAGCAGCGTGCGGTCGACGTGGCCGAGCTGGTTGGTCTCGGTGATCTCGGTCGCCGGCGCACCCGCCGCCGGGGTGTAGGCGGTGGTCGACTTGGTGCCGACGGCGTCGGTCTCGCTGGTCTCGCGACCGTAGGCGTCGTAGGTGTGCGTGCTCTCGGTGATCGTGGTGCCGTCTCCGCTGACGACGTGCTGGACGGTGGTCACGTCGCCCTTGCTCGGGGCGGCGCCGAACGCCTTGCCGTCGTACTGCACCTTCTCGTCGGAGATGACCTCGCCGGCGGCCAGCGTGGACACGGCGGTGCCGCAACCGGCCGCCACCTTCTGGATCCTGCTGGTGTAGTCGAGCATCCAGGTCGTGTCGTTGCGGGCGTAGGTGTAGCGGGTGCATTCGTCGTCGGCCGCGGTGGCCAGGTCGCCCTTCTCGTCGACCTGGGTGAGCAGGCCCTTGGCGTCGTACGAGCGCTCCTCGCCGGTACGCCGCCAGGTGCCGCCCGGCAACGCGGACCGGGTGACCATGGACTTGGGCTCGACCACGTGGGCGGCCTTGGTGACGCCGCCCTGCGTGCCCTCGGCGGTCTTGAGCGACCACGGCTCCTCCGTGGTCGAGGTCAGCAGCGCCCCGCCGTCACCGTCGTACAGGATCTCCTCGCGTTCGAACCCGGCCAGTTGGTCCAGGTCGTCCAGCTTGACGCCCTCGGTGTCCTCGACCTGCGCGGTGCGCTTGGTCCCGTCGGCCAGCTTGTCGCCGTGCATGCCGCGGAAGTAGCGGAACTCGGTGAGCGTGCGCTTGGTGTCCTGCCCGTCGCCCTGGCGCACCCGGACCCGGCCGAAGCCGCGGAAGTCCGCCCAGGTGCGGTGCTCGGCCTTGACCAGGTTGGTGTCGGCGTAGTGCCAGGCGGCCCCGCCGAGATACTCGTAGTCGGTGACCACGTTCGGCGAGCCCGCGACCCGGTCGACCTCGATCGTCTGGGTCACCACGTACTTGTGGAACCAGTCGACGACCTCGGCCTCGTTGGGCGGCGACCAGCGCTGCGGGAAGCAGCGCCTGCTGTTCTTGTCCGCGGTGGGCACGTCGCCGGGCTTGCAGTCCGTGGCGGCGTAGTTGACGCGCAGCTCGCCGCCGCTCTCGTTGTTCACCGCCTGCACGCGCCACTTGACCAGCGGGGCGCGTCCCTCGTTCGCGTCCACCCGGTTGGCGAGCTGCACGCCGATGAACGTGGTCTTGGGCAGCGTGAGCGTGCCGCCCACGTGACCGCTCTGCTGGACCGAGGCCAGCCACAACGCCGGGCTCATGCCGTCGCCCGAGGCCGGGAACTGGTGGGTCAGCGTCCAGGAGTCCACCGCCGAGTACGCCCCGGCGGCGTTGAGGATCTGCGTGGTGACCTTGGCCAGGCGCTTGCGGGTGAAGAACGTCGGCGCCAGACGGTCGGTGCACTTGACCCCGGAGTCGCAGATCTGGTCGAACGGCACGTCCGGCCAGGAACTGGCGGTCTCCTTCTTGAGCTGGTCGGCGGCGCAGGTGATGGTGCCGCTGGGCAGGCAGCGCTCGGCCGTCTCGAAGACGACGCGCGAGGCCGGGGCCTTGGTGAACAGCTCGCCCTGCAGGTAGCCGTAGTCGATGCGGGTGAGATAACCGGCCCGGTCGTACACGGTGCCCAGCTCGGGCTTCATGTTCCGGCCGTAGTAGTTCTTCTCCTGGGCGTACCAGTAGGTGGTGGCGTTGCCGTGGGTGTCCACCGCGTAGTCGAGGTTCCACCGGTAGGCCTGCTGGCACCAGGCGTTGGCCGGGGTGCTGTTGTAGCAGGGCTCGCCGCTGTTGTTGCCGAACACCGGCACCGTCTGCACCGACTTGGTCTCCGCCTTGCCGGTCGCCCAGCCGGGCAGCCGGTTCAGGCCGAAGGTGTACTGGTTGCCGTCGGCGCCGGTGACACGCCAGTACTCACCGTTGTTGTCGCCGTTGGTGGCGCCGGTGAGCACCTCGATCCGGGTGCCGTCGTCGCGCTTGGGCCGCCACTGCTTGGTCGTGGCGTCCTTGACCAGCTCGATGGCCGAGTTGCCGAGCGACAGGGTGACGTTCTCCCCGTCCCAGCACAGGTCGCCGGTCTTCTTGCCGTCGATCATGCACGACTTGTAGCGGCGCTCGACGTATCCGCTCGGGTTCAGCTCGAAGCCCTCACCGGCCCAGGACGGCTGGTTGTTGGTGGAGGCGGTGCGGCCGTCCACGCTCTGGGAGGAGTAGTCGAGCGACAACTCCGGCTCGTCGCCGCCCAGCGCGGGCGGCGTGCGGAGGTCGTAGTTCCAGGTGAAGTCGCCCGACTGGGCGCCGACGCTCCAGCCCGCCGATGGAGCCAGGTCGGTGGCGCCGTGGTCGCCGGCCGGGCCCGAGGCGGCGGCGGCCACGGCGTACAGGCCGGACGTCGAGACCTCGGCGGTCAGCGTGCCCGCCTTGGTGTCGTTGTCGCTCTTGACCGGCTGGGGCTGGGCGCAGGTGGTCGCCTTGGCGTCGAGTGCGCACTCTTCGAGCTTGACGACCTGGAGCCGGGAGGCGTAGTCGCCGCCGTAGGCGTAGCGGAAGCTGGAGTAGTCGATCTCCAGGTTCGTCTTCGCGGCCGCCTTCGCCGCCGTGACGCCCTGGGCCGAGGAGCCCGGCGAGACCCGCATCACGAGGCCGAGCCGGCCGGTCGCGGCGGTGTCGAGGAGCTCGACCTGCACCGGGTCGGCGGCGGCCGCGGTCTTGGCTGCCACGCCCTGCTGCGCGGCCAGCTTCACCGGGAAGCCGGCCGCCAGCGTCTTGGCCTCGGCGCCGCCCAGCTCGGCCTTCTGAGGTGCGGGCCAGGTGACGGCGGGGGGCGTCTTCCACGCCTGCTTCTGCACGGGGTCGGCCAGCGGCGGCAGCACCGACACCTTCCCGCCCTTGACCGGCGTCTCCTTCTGCACGGCCGGCGCCGGGCGGGCGGCGGCCGAGGCGGGCATGGCGTAGGCCACGGGCGCGACGAGGACGATCGCCAGGATGGCCGCCAGCCGGCGCGGCCAGGCCGACTCGGGCTTGGGCTGGACGAAACGATTCCAGTAGGGGTCTGGGGTGTCTTCCGTCTCCGGTTCCGGCGCACGATTCCAGCGGGATTCGGGCAGCTCTAACTCACTCGGGTCCATGACTTCTCCCAGTCGGGGGTGCTGGTCAGGGATTTACTGGGCGGCTAGCTGGGCGATCTGCTCGGCGTTGAGCACACCGTCGTACGTGCGGACGTCGTCGATGGATCCCGGCCAGAAGCCGGTGAAGACGCCCGCGGTCTTGGTCCGGCCGAGTTGCAGCGGGCCGGTGGCGTTCCAAGCACTCAGATGTGAGGTGACGGTGGTGGTGGACAGGCGGCCGTTGACGTAGACGCGCAGCTCGCCGGCCAGCGGATCGTAGACACCGGCGACGTGGGCCCACTCCATCGGCACCGCGACGGCGTCGGACCGGGTCCGCACGAGGGCGGCGGTGTCGGTGTCGGCGGCGGCCATGCCGAGCGTCCACCGGCCCTGCTCCTTGTCGAAGCCGAGCTGGAAGCCCGCCGCCCTGGTGCCCGGCTGGGCCACGGCGGCGGCGTCACGGGCAGGCAGGTAGTCGAGCTGCGTCCAGGCGGCCACGGTGAAGCCCGACCTGGTGCTGACGGCCGGCCCGGTGGTCTGGGCGTAGTCGTCGACGCCGTCGAGCGCGAGCGCGCCGTCCAGCCAGCCCGACGTCCACACAGGGCCGCCCGCGAGGGTCGCGGCCGTCGACCTGCCGGAGGAGTCGGCGGCGCTCACGCCGGCGTCCTCGTCCAGCTTCCAGTGGCCGACCAGCGTGGCGGCGCTGTTGACCAGGTCGGCGACCTCGTCGGCGAACATCGCCCGCCCGTAGACGCGGACCTCGTCGACGTCACCGGCGAAGGGCTCCGCCGCGACGCCGCCCACCTTGCCACGGCCGATCGTGAGCGGCCCGTTGGCGGTCCACGGCTGGGTGTACGCGACCGTGGACTCCAGCTTGCCATTCACGTAGAGCGAGATCTGGCCGGCCGCCGAGTCGTAGACGCCGGTCAGGTGGGTCCACTCGTTCAGCCGTGGCGCCGCCGCGGACACGGCGCGCACGATGGCCGCGCCGTCCGCGTCCGTCGCGGCCCGGGTCAGCGCCCAGCGGTCGTTGGTCTTGGAGTACTGCAGGGAGAACGCGCCCGTTTTGGCGCCCTCCTGAGTGACGACGGTGGCGGTGGCCGCGTTGCCGGTCAGGCGGGCCCAGGCGCTGACGGTGAAGTTGCGGCCGGTGTCGGCGACGGGGCCCGACGTCGACGCGTACGTGTTCGCCAGGCGCAGCCCCATGCCGGTCCTGCCGGTCGTCCACGTGGCTCCGTAGAGGGTCGCGGGACGGGCGTTCGCGGCGTCGGCGGCCGTCGTGCCCTGGCCCTCGTCCAGGGGCCAGTGACCGGCCGGGCCCTGGCCCACGTTGACGTTGAAGACGTAGGTGCGGATCGGGCCGAGCTGGCCGGCGCGGTCCTTGCTGCGCACCGACAACACGTTGGGGCCGTCGTGACGCGGCGTCAGCGCGATCGTGGCGGC
>NZ_JBSFVA010000096.1:0-6244 GCF_053592075.1 Nonomuraea sp. NPDC002799 | reverse complement strand
GCGGCTCTGGGGGCAGATCGCGGAGGGGGTGCGCTACGTGGCGCGCGATCCGCTGCTGCGCGTCCTGACCGTGGCCGCCGGGCTCATCAACGCCGTCTACCTGGGGCAGGTGGCCGTCTTCGTGATCCTCGTCCGCGACGTGCTGGGGCTCCCGCCGGCCGCGTACGGCGCTCTGCTGGCGGCCGGAGCCGCCGGCGGGGCGGCGGGCAGCATGGCGGCGGGCCGTGTCAGCGCGCGGATCGGCCGGGTCCCCTCGCTGCTCGCCGGGCTGGCCCTGATCGGCGCCGCCGGGCTCGCCGTGGCCGCCACCACCAGCCCGTACGTCGTCGCCGCCGCCTACTTCGCCTCCGGTGCCGGCCTCATGGCGTGGAACGTGGTGGCGGTCTCCATGCGGCAGGCCGTCATCCCCGACCGGCTGCTGGGCCGGGCCACGGGTGTCTACCGCCTGTTCGCCTGGGGGACGATGCCGGCCGGTGCCCTGCTCTTCGGCGCCATGAGCGACCTGTGGGGGCCTCGGACGGCGTTCGCGGCCGGGGGCGCCGCGCTGCTCGCCCTGACCGTGGCCGTCGCCCCGGCCCTGCGCGGAAGGACCGATGGTGTGTGACCGTGCTGAGCGCTGGGGGTGTGTGACCGTGCCGGACGCTGGGGGATCGACGATGGGTGACCTTACCGAGCACTGGGGGACCGACGATGCGTGATCTTGCCGAACGCCGGGGGATCGGCCGGCTGGAGTTCGTTGGCAGCGGCCTGGAGTTCGCCGTCTACCGGGGGCTGGACCGGGACGGCCGGCCCGTCGCGCTGCGCGTGGCGCACCGGCGCTTCGACTCCAACGCCAACGACCCCGGCGTGGACACCCGCGCCCTGCTGGTGCAGGAGCACAGGATCACCCGCCACCTGTCGGCGCACGGCTTCCCGGTCGCGGAGCCGGTGGAGCTCGTCCTCGCGGAGCGGCCGTCCTCTCGGGACGTGCTGATCTCCCGTTACCTGCCCGACGACGGCTCGCCCCTCGACGGCTACGCCCTGGGCCGGCTCCTCGCCCGCCTGCACGAGCTGCCGCCGCCCCGCCTGCGGCCGGTGGCGTCGGAGGGCATGCCCACCAGAGGCGTGCTCGCCGCCCGGATCCGCCGCCGCTGGGCCGAGGTCGGCAGGCGTGTCACCGGCTGGCCGGAGGCGCCGTCCCGCGCGGTCCTCGACCGGGTGCTCGCGGGCACGACCGGCCGGAGCCTGCTGCACCTGGACGTCCGCAGCGCCAACCTGCGCCGCCGGCACGGCCGCCCCACAGGGCTGCTCGACTGGTCGAACACGCTGATCGGCGACGCGGTCGTGGAGTTCGCCCGGCTGGCCGAGTACGCCAGGTACACCGAGAACGACCTCGACCTGCCGGCGCTGCGGGCGGGCTACGCGAGCGTGCGGGCGGCTCCGCCGCCGGAGGGCCCCGCGACGCTGGCCGGCCGGCTCGACACCGCGCTGATGCTGGCCCTGGTGTTCCTGTCGGAGGCCCCGGACCCGAGCCGTGGCCCGGCGGCGGCGGAACACGCCCGGGAGCTGGGCGCTCGCGTCTCGGCCTGCTGAGAAAACCCTTTATGGTCCTGCTCGATACCGGTCCAAATAACCAACTAAATTGGTAGGTCTTGACGGAATGGATCAACCGTGCTGAGCTGAAAACCGTTCAGGAACACGAGAAAGGGCTTCGACCCATGCCTGTGGAGTTTCTCGGTATCGGCGGGACCAACGACGGCTCGGAGACCTCGCCGCGCTCCGGCCCCTCGTTCGACAAGCAGTACACGCTCCGGCTCGCGCGGGCCCACCAGGAGTACGGCTGGGACCGCGTGCTGTTCGCCTACGGCTCGGGGTCGCCCGAACCCGCGCAGGTCGCCGCCTACGTGGCGGGCCGGGTCGAGGACCTGCAGATCCTGCTCGCCCACCGGCCGAACGTCTCCTACCCGACGTACGCCCTCAAGACGTTCGCCACCCTCGACCAGATCAGCGACGGCCGGCTGGCCGTGCACTTCATCACCGGCGGCAGCGACCACGAGCAGGGCAGGGAGGGCGACGTCCTGACCAAGGACGAGCGCTACTCCAGGACCAGGGAGTACATCGGGATCGTCAAGCGCGGCTGGACCTCCAGGGAGCCCTTCGACCACGCGGGCGAGCACTACTCCTTCAAGGACTTCGTCTCCGACGTGTTCCCGGTGCAGCGGCCCCGGCCGAAGGTGTCCTTCGGCGGCTCGTCGCCGGCGGCGTACGCGGCCGGCGGGGCGGAGGCCGACATCTACTGCCTGTGGGGCGAGCCGCTGGCCGAGACCGCGCAGCAGATCGCCTCGGTCAGGGCGGTGGCGCTCGCGGCGGGACGCTCCGACGTGCCGAAGATCCAGGTGGCCTTCCGGCCGATCATCGCCCCGACCGAGGAGCTGGCCTGGGAGAAGGCCCACCGCATCCTCGGCGACCTGCGGCGCGCCGGCGCGAACCGGCGCCGCGTGTCCGGCCCGCCGCAGAACGCCGGCTCCCAGCGGCTGCTGGAGGTGGCGTCCAGGGCCGAGCGGCACGACCGGGCCCTGTGGACGCCGACCGCCGAGGCCACCGGCGGCGCGGGCAACTCCACCGCGCTCGTCGGCACCCCCGAGACGGTCACCGCCGCCCTGCTCGACTACTACGACCTGGGCGTGGAGATCTTCTCGGCGCGCGGCTACGACCTCCTGAACGACGCGATCGACTTCGGCCGCCACGTGATCCCGCTCGTCAGGGAGGAGATCGCCCGGCGCGACCGCACCGCCGCGACCGCCGCACCGTCTGCGACCGCCGCACCGTCTGCGACCGCCGCATCGACCGCGACCCCCGCACCGACTGCCGCGCCGGCCCTGGCCGTCGTGCCGGACCCCGCCGCCGTGCCGAGCCTGTCGTGACCTTGTCGCGGATCCGGGCCGCGCCGGCGCAGCAGCAGCCCGCAGCGCCGCAGGTGGTGACCGCCCGCCACCCCCTGCGTCTGCTGGCCGCGCTCGGCGTGCTGGTGCTGCTGGCGATGGCGGTCAACGCGCTGGTCACCAACCCGGCGTGGGAGTGGGACGTCGTCGGGGTGTACCTGTTCGCGCCGTCGGTCGTGCGCTCGGTGCTGGTCACGCTGGAGCTGACCGCGCTCGGCATCGTGCTGGGGTTCGCGCTCGGGACCGTCCTGGCGCTCATGCGCCTGTCGCCCAACCCGCTGCTGTCCTCGGTGGCCTGGGGGTACGTGTGGTTGTTCAGGTCGGTGCCGCTGATCCTGCAACTGCTGTTCTGGTACAACCTGGCGCTGCTCTATCCGCGGTTGTCGTTCGGCGTGCCCTTCGGGCCCGGCTTCTTCGACCTCGGCACCATGGACCTGATCGGCCCGCTCACCGCCGCCGTGCTCGGGCTCGCACTGCACCAGGCCGCGTACGCCGCCGAGATCGTCCGCGGCGGCCTGCTGTCGGTCGACCCCGGCCAGCGCGAGGCCGCGGCGGCGCTCGGCATCCCGCGGGCCCGGCGGTTGTTCCGGATCATCCTGCCGCAGGCCATGCGCACCATCGTGCCCAACGCGGGCAACGAGATCATCGGCCTGGTCAAGGGCACCTCGGTGGTCTACATCATGGCGCTGCCCGAGCTGTTCTACCAGGTGCGAGTGATCTACAACCGCAACGGCCGGGTGATGGCGCTGCTGCTGGTCGCGACCATCTGGTATCTGATCCTGACCACCACGCTCTCGATCGGCCAGTACTACCTGGAGCGCCACTACGGCAGGGGGCGCTCGTGACCGCCATGGTGGAGCTGGCCGACGTGCACAAGAGCTTCGGCGCCCTGCACGTCCTGCGCGGCATCGACCTGCGCGTACGTCAGGGCGAGGTCACGGTCGTCCTCGGCCCGTCCGGATCGGGCAAGTCGACGCTGCTGCGCACGATCAACCACCTGGAGAAGATCGAGCGCGGCACGGTCTCGGTGGACGGTGAGCTGCTCGGCTACCGCCGGACCGGCGACCGGCTGCACGAGCTGCGGGAACGCGACATCCTGCGCCAGCGTACCAAGATCGGATTCGTCTTCCAGAGCTTCAACCTCTTCCCCCACCTGACCGTCAGCCAGAACGTCTCCGAGGCGCCGCTGTCGGCCCAGCGCCGGCCGCGCGCCGAGGTGCGCGCGCTCACCGGCCGCCTGCTCGACCGCGTCGGCCTGGCCGGCAAGGCCGACGCCTACCCGCGTACCCTCTCCGGCGGCCAGCAGCAGCGCGTCGCCATCGCCAGGGCGCTGGCCCTGGAGCCGAAGGTGGTGCTGTTCGACGAGCCCACTTCGGCCCTCGACCCCGAGCTGGTCGGCGAGGTGCTGGAAGTGATGCGGGACCTGGCCCGCAGCGGCACCACCATGATCGTCGTCACGCACGAGATCGGCTTCGCCCGCGAGGTGGCCGACACCGTCGTGTTCATGGACGAAGGCCGCATCGTCGAGCAGGGCCCGCCGTCCCAGGTCCTCGACGCCCCCCGCCACGAACGCACCCGCGCCTTCATCGGCAAGGTCCTCTGAAAGGCTTGGAACCACGTATGCGCCTCTTAAGCGGGCTGTCCTCGATCCTGCTCCTGACGGCCGTCGCCGCCTGCGGCGCCGAACCCGCGCTCGCGCCCAAGAGCGGGGCCACGCCGTCCACGACGTCCGGCCAGACCATCGACATCGGCCCCGACCAGCAGCGGATCAGAGCCCAGAAGGTCGACGCCATCGCCGCTCAGGTGCCCGCCGCGATCGCCGCGGACGGCAAGCTCACCATCGGCTTCAACGGCGAGGGATCGCCGCCGCTGGTCTTCCCCGCCACCGACGACACCACGCTCATCGGCGTGGAGACCGACATCGCCCAGCTCGTCGCCGACGTGCTCGGCCTGGAGCTCAAGCCCGAGAACACCTCGTGGGAGAACCTGTTCCTCGGCGCCAAGTCCGGCAAGTACGAGGCCGTCTTCAACAACGTCACCGTCACCGAGGAGCGCAAGGACATCTACGACTTCGCCACCTACCGGATCGACCAGCTCGGCTGGCAGGTGGTCGACTCCAGCCCGATCAAGGTGATCGGCAAGCCGGCCGACATCGCCGGGCTGCGCGTGTCGGTCGGCTCGGGCACCAACCAGGAGAAGATCCTGCTCGACTGGGACAAGCAGAACCAGGAGGCCGGGCTCAAGCCGGCCGAGATCCAGTACTACCAGAAGTACGGCGACGTGCTGCTCGCGCTCAAGTCCGGCCGCGTCCAGGCCTATTTCGGCCCCAACCCGGCCATCGCCTACAACATCGCGGTCAGCGGCGGCTCCCGCATCGTGGGCACCGCCTCCGGCGCGGGACCCGACCTGCAGGGACTCATCGCGGCCATGACGAAGAAGGGCAACGGCCTGGTGAAGCCGGTCAACGAGGCGCTGACCACGGTCATCGGGAACGGCGCGTACCTCAAGGTGCTGGAACGCTGGGGTCTGGCCAACGAGGCCGTGCCCGAGTCGCGGGTCAACCCGCCGGGCCTGCCGAGGCAGCAGGGGTGAGCGCCCCCGGCTGAGGCGGGCCTACGCCTTGGGGCGGCCGGCCGCGATCGTGTCGAAGTCGGGGATGCGCCCGGCGATCGAGTCGCCGGTGAAGTCCCCGACCCAGCCGTCGTCGTCGTGGAAGAAGCGGATGGCGGTGAAGTCGGGGTCGGTGCCCATGTCGAACCAGTGCGTGGTGTTCTTCGGCACGCTGAGCAGGTCGCCCGGCTCGCACAGCACGGCGTGCACCTTGCCCCCGACGTGCAGGTAGAAGATGCCGGAGCCGGAGACGAAGTAACGCACCTCGTCGTCGTCGTGGGTGTGCTCGGCCAGGAACTTCTGCCGGGCCGCCGCGGCGCGCTCCGGCCAGTCGGCGCTCCCGTCCGCGTGGAGCTGGGCGACGTCGACGAAGGTGTAGCCCTCTTCGGCGATGACGCGGTCCACCTCCGTCCGGTAGGCGGCGAGGATCTCCTCCTGGCCGGCGTCGGGCGGCAGGTTCTCGGCGACCTGCCAGTGGCGCAGGACGACGTCGATCTCTTTGAGCGTGGCCGCGATCTCCGCGGCGTCCTCGGTCTTCAGCAGGGTGTCGGGCTGGTCGCCGTCGCTGTACACGGTCAGGTACGTCATGGGACAAAAGCCTACATTACATGCATAAATAGTGGGATATAGTCCGCTACGTGAACCGTGCACGACTCATCGGCGTGGTGCTTCTCCTCTCCCTCGGCGGCTGCTCCCAGGGCACGCCCACTCCC
>NZ_JBSFVA010000095.1:0-6700 GCF_053592075.1 Nonomuraea sp. NPDC002799 | reverse complement strand
CGGGCGCCCGGTGCACCTCCCGCGCCGCCATCCCCGGCTTGCCGGCGAACGCCCCCCACAGGAACCGGATCGTGTACGCCGCCGTCAGCGCCGACCCGGCCACCACCCCCGCCAGCACGACGGGCAGGTCCAGCAGCGACTCCAGCGCCGCCTCCTTGCCCGCGAAGCCCAGCAGCGGCGGCACCCCCGCCATCGACGCCCCCGCCAGCACCGCCACCGCGCACACCCACGGCATCGCCCGGCCCACTCCGCTGAGCTCGCGCAGGTCGCGCGTGCCCGCCGCGTGGTCGACGACCCCCACCACCAGGAAGAGCGCGGCCTTGAACAGCGCGTGCGCCAGCAGCATGCCGGCCCCGGCCAGCGCCGCGCCCGCGTTCCCGGCGCCGAACAGCACCACGAGGAAGCCGAGCTGACCGATCGTGCCGTAGGCGAGCAGCCGCTTCAGATCCGGCTCCCGCAGCGCCCGCCAGCCGCCCGCCAGCATGGTCGCCAGGCCCAGCGGCATCGCCACCGCCCGCCACAACGTCACATCGCCGAACGCCGGGCCCAGCCGCGCCAGCAGGTAGACGCCCGCCTTGACCATGGCGGCCGCGTGCAGGTAGGCCGAGACGGGCGTGGGGGCCGCCATCGCCGCCGGCAACCAGCCGCTGAACGGGATGATCGCCGACTTCGACAGCGCGCCGGTCAGGATCAGCACGAGCGCCACCGCGCCGGCGTCCGGCGGGCGCGCCACGATGGCCGAGATCTGGTACGTGCCCGCCGCCTGCCCGAGGAGCACGAACCCGGCCAGCATGGCCAGCCCGCCGAACGTCGTCATCGACAACGCCTTCATGGCCGCCTGCCGGCTCATCCGGCTCTGCGGGTCGTGCCCGATCAGCAGGTAGGAGAAGACGGTGGTCAGCTCCCAGAACACGTACAGCAGGAGCAGGTTGTCGGCCGTCACCAGGCCCAGCATCGAGCCGGCGAAGGCGACCATGGTGCCGCCGTACCGGCCGAGTCCGCTGTCGCCTTTGGGGAAGTAGCGGATGCTGTAGCACAACACCAGCACGCCGACGCCCGTGACCAGCGCCATCATCAGGAGGGTCAGCGCGTCGGCGCGGAAGGCCAGCTCCATCTCCATGACGGGGGCCCAGGGGGTGCTCTCCCGCGCGGGCAGCCCGCGCACCGCCAGCCAGACGGCGAAGGCGAAGGCGGCGGCCGGCGGGACGGCCAGCAGCGCGAAGGAGGTCCGGCCCATGCGGGCGGTCAGCCAGGGAGCGCAGACCGCGGCCACCGCGTGCAGGACCAGCAGTGACTCCATGGGCTCCTCGGGCGGGAATCTCCGGTTACGTCCGCCCAATCTCTCCCGCCGCCCCGGACGTGCCGCGCAGGCACGGCCAGGGTTGACCCGAACGTCACCAGTCCCACACCCTCCACTGGTGCGGGACCGGCTCCGTCGTTCAGCTCGCGGTCGTTCAGCTCGTGGTCGTTCAGCTCTTGGCGCAGGCGGCCGGCCGCGGCGCCTTCGCCGTGAGCAGATAGCGGTCGATCTGCCGCTCCAGGCAGGACGAGCCGCCCTGGTACGCGGTGTGGCCGTCGCCGTCCTTGGTCAGCAGTACGCCCTTGTCGAGCTGCGCCGCCAGCGCCTTGGCCAGCGCGTACGGCGTCGCCGGGTCGCGGGTCGTCCCCACCACCACGATCGGCGGCGACCCGGCCGCGCGCACCTTCTGGGTGAACCGCTTGCCCTTCACCGGCCAGTACGGGCAGCGCGACTCGGGATGGTCGAGGCAGTTGATCGCCATGAGCGCCTCCAGCTGGTTGACGTACGTGCCGTCGGCCTTGCGCCCGTTGTAGGCGTCGGCGCTCATCAGCAGGTAGGTGCCGTCACCCTTGAAGGCCGCGCCCAGCGCCTGGCGCAGGAACGGCCAGCTGGCGGTCGCGTACAGCGCGCTCTGCACCCCGGTGCGCACCACGGCCTCGCTGACCTGCCGGCCGTCGGCGATGTTGCGCAGCGGCGCCCGGTCGGCCCGCTTGTAGAGCGCCTCCAGCCTGCGGACCGCCGCGCCGACCGTGCGCTTCTTGAACGGGCAGTCCTTGCGCTTGAAGCAGTCGCGCAGGAACGAGCCCAGCGCCACCTGGAAGCCCGTGGCCTGCGACCTGGCGAACTCCGGGCCCGTCTGGCCGGGGTTCTCGGCGCCGTCGAGCACCATGGCGCGGATCCTGGTCGGGAACAGGTGGGCGTACCGGGCGCCGAGGTAGGTGCCGTAGGACCAGCCGAGGTAGGTCAGGCGCCGCTCGCCCAGGGCGGCCCGCATCACGTCCATGTCGCGCGCGGTCTCGGCGGTGCTCACGTGCCCGAGCAACTGCTTGCCCGCGTTGCGCGCGCAGGCGCCGGCGAACGCCTTGGACATCGCCTTGGCCTGCTTGACCTCCGTACGCGTGTCGGGGGTCGGGTCGGCGGAGAACAGCGTGTCGAGGCCCAGCGTGCCCAGGCAGCGTACGGGGGAGGAGCCGCCCACGCCCCGCGGGTCGAAGCTGACGACGTCGAAATGCTCGCGCAGGGACGCCGAGACCACCGACTTGCTCGCCTTCAGCGAATCGACCCCGGACATTCCCGGGCCCCCGAAGTTCAGCACCAGCGACCCGATCTTCTTTCCACCGGCCCGAAGCCGAATCATGCTGATCTTCATCTGCTTGCCGCGCGGCTTCGTATAGTCCAGTGGCACCTTCAACGTGCCGCACTCGTATCCGCCACCACAGCTCGACCAGGCGAGCCGCTGGCCGTAATAAGCGCCGAGCCGCTGCTCGGACTGGCCGCCGGGACCGCCGGGCTCCGTCGCCCCGGCGGCCGTGCCGGTCAGACCGGCCACGGCTGTCAAGCCTGCGAGGGCAGGCGCAATGATCGTGATTAAACGTCGCATGCTCTGAAAATGCGCGCAAATCCTTGCGATCCCCTTTAAGGGCGCTGGAATAGATCACTTGCAAGAAGCCAGGGCGAACGTGCCCCGGTCGGTGGTGATCCCCGGGAATCAGCCAGACATGCCGGAATTCCGGCCGCCCTCACCCCCACGCGCGCCTCACCCGACGCTCGAATAAGAGAGTGGGCCTCGACACGGAAAAGGGCGGTGTGGGACGACCCGCACCGCCTGGACGGTCGAACGGAGAGGCGATATGAGGAAGTTCTCAGCGGGGACCATCGTGGTGGGCGCGGTGCTGGCCTTCAGCGGTGCCGGTGTGGGCGTCATGGTCGCGAGCGGTGACGTGGCCCCCTCGGGCCACTACGACGGCGTTGTGGCCGGGCATATCGACGGCGGCGTCGCCCCGGCCGGCGACGAGTGGATCGGATGAGCGGCCCGGCGCGGAGCCACCCGCGCACGGTGACGACCGGGACCGGCACGTCTTCCGCCGTACGGGGCGGGCCGGTGGCCGGCCGCCGGAGAACGACCGCTCCCGCGAGGTGCCCGCCGCATCGGCGGCGCCTCCTGGTGGGTCAGGCCCCCCTGCCATGAGGGCCTGACCCGCCACCACCGCCGCAGGGCCGTTCTCCGTCTGTCACCCCATGCGCTCGTGATCCGCTTCCGGCATGATCATGGCTCATGAAGAAGACGATCACGGCCCTGACGGCCTGTGGCGCCCTGCTGGTGGCCGCCGCTCCCGCCCAGGCGGCGCCCAACGATCCCGTACGCGCCCTGAAGGGCAAACTGACCTCCGGGCACGGCGTGCGGTTCACCGAGACCAGCACCCTCGTGGGCGGCGGCAAGGTCAAACT
Source organism: Nonomuraea sp. NPDC002799 (assembly GCF_053592075.1). NCBI lineage: Bacteria > Bacillati > Actinomycetota > Actinomycetes > Streptosporangiales > Streptosporangiaceae > Nonomuraea > Nonomuraea sp. NPDC002799. The sequence goes on along the minus strand of NZ_JBSFVA010000095.1, from coordinate 2,952 downwards.
GCAGAGCCGCAAGGGAACCTTCCAGTTCAACGCCAAGGGCATCGCGGCCTCCGACATCACGACCAACGCGATCCACAGCGAGCGTGAGCGGACCATCAGCGTCGGCAAGGTCAGCTACACCCAGGGCGGCATCCTGGCGAGCGGCCTCGGCGCAGGCACGACCTGGCTGAAGACCGGCGGCATGTCCGGCGGCGCGGGCGGTTTCCAGGGGCAGGTCATCAACCCGGCCGAGCCGAAGACGTTAGCCGCGCTGATCAAGAAGGGCCGGCACACCAGGAACACGATCACCGGCAAGATCACCTTCAAGGAGCTTGAGAAGGTGTCGCCCTGGTTCGGCTCCTCGGTCCCGCTGCGCATGCACGACGAGACGAAGGTCACCTACACCCTCACCCTCACCTCCGCCGGACTCGTGAACAGGGTGAAGAGCTCGTACGCGGCGACGGGGGTGATCGACGCCAACGGATACGACGGCAAGACCATCACGATCGACAGCCGCTTCACAGGGTGGGGCGCCAAAGTGTCGATCAAGGCGCCGGACCCCTCGACGGTGACCAGCCGGATGAACGAGTAACCGTTACATCAGCGGAGCAGACGCTCCCCTCGACCACACCTGAGCGGCGCGAAATCGCCCGGCAGTTGACACTTCGCGTGCCCATGCGGGTGGCACCCTTGTGGTCCACCCGCGACAGCTTCTGATGCCCGCTCAGTCGAAGATTTGTTCCGCGCTGGTCACATGCAGCGACTTGGTGAGCCAGCTCCGAAGCAGCGGGATGTCCATGCAGGACATGACACGCTCACGAACCGGCTCAGAGGTGACGATGCCGCACTCCTCCAGAACTTGCAGGACGGCATTGGCCTCACCGATCGCTTCACCTTTCGCTTTGCCGATCGCTTCACCCCTCGCTTTGCCGATCGCTTCGCCTTCGGTCCGGAGCATCTGCGCGAATTCCGACTTGTACCGGTAGTTCTGCATGAGGATCAGCCGTCTCCATATCTGCCGGGCTTCAGTGTCCCCGAGGCCTATTTCCGTTTGTTCGGATCCCGGGGAGCCGGGAAGTCGATGCCGAGCATTTTGAAAGCACGAGCGTAAAGCTCCGGATTGTCGCGGAAGATGCGATGGAGCATCTCGTGCTGGGGGGATGGCATGCACGTAAAGTTATCGAACGATCACGGTCAGTGTCTCGAAAACACCTACGAAGAGTAGGCGGAGTGCGATTCGAGCTGATGACGACCCAGGTCCTCGACTGGTGCTTGCGGGACGTAACGCAGTGGAAGGTCCGTCTACCTCGCCGGGTCCGCTTCCGTGAACGTCCCGTCCGTGCCGCCGTGGGGAAGCGCGGAACTCCCGTCCGGATCGGCGGCCAGGCCGGTGTCGCGCAGGATCAGCCGGACGATGCCGTCGAGGGTCTCGTCCTCGCCGACGACCGTCTCCCGGCCGCCGGCCAGGACGTCCGCCCTCGCGTACCACTGCCGCATCTCCTCGGCGCCGAACCGGGACCGCTGCGGTCGCGTCTCGTGCCGGCGCAGCGTCTCCTCCCAGGAGACGTCGAGGTAGTAACAGCAGGTCCGCCCGCGATGGCCGCGGCACAGGCCCTCCAGCATCTCGCCGTACCGGCTCCGCGTCAGGATGCCCTCCAGCAGCACGTGACAGCCCGCGTCCAGGATGTGCCGGCACATCACGTCGAGGAGCCCGATGTTCACACCGCAGGGACGGTCCAGCTCCTTCAGGATGTCGCGGCGCACGACGTCCTGGCCGATCACGGCCAGACCACGACGGCCGTACGCCTCGCGCACGGTCCGCGCCACGGTGGACTTGCCCGAACCCGAGTTGCCGCGCACGACGATGAGGACGGTGTCCGGCGAGCCAGTGAGCAGCACCGGGAAACCGTACCTCGAACTCCGCTCCCCGGCCCCCGTTCTCCATGCCGCCGCACTCGCCGCGTGATCTGCGCGCAAACAGCGGTCGGGTTGTCGGGGTATCCCGCTACGGTTGCCGTGGGCGGTAATCGTGCGGCGGGGGGAGCGGGATGGCGGAGCTGCCACGGGTGCCGCAGGAGATGTTCCGGTTCACGACGACGGATCGGGCGGATCTGCACACCGCGGTCCTCTACGCCTTCGGCGAGGCCAACGAGCGGCTGGAGACGGCGCTGACGGTCGACGAGGTGCGCGAGCGGCTGCGCGCGGTGGGGTGGTACGCGCCGATCGGCGACCAGGACCTGGCCGGTCCGCTCAAGCAGCTCGTCGGCTGGGGACTGCTCGACGTGATCTTCAACCACGCGGGCAGCTTCGCCACCGCGGAGGAGTACGAACGCAAGAACCTGCACTACTCCCTGACCAGGCGGGGCGAGGCGGCGTTCGCCGGGGTGCAGCACGCCATGGCGATGCTGGCGTCGGCCGGGGCGCTGCAGACCGCGGTGCTCGACGCGATCGCCGACCGGCTGGGGGAGCTGGAGGAGTTGCTGCGCGACCCCGACCCCGGGCGCAACCGGCGCGTCTTCAGCAGCCTGCAGGAGTTGGAGGGGCATCTCGACGGGCTGCGTAACAACACCAAGCAGTTCAACGGCGAGCTGCAGCGGCTGCTGCGCGTCGAGGGCGCCGATCTGACGACGTTCCACGAGGTCAAGGCCGCCACGGTGGCCTACCTTCAGGAGTTCGTGACCAATCTGGAGCAGCGGGGCGACACGATCGCCGCCGCGCTGGCCGGGGTGGCCGGGCACGGCGTCAGCGTGCTGCACGCCCGCGCGCTCGACGGCGCCGACCTGCCACGGGTGCCGGGCACCGATCACGCCACGCCGTGGCTGGCGGCCAGGGCGGCCAGGTGGGAGGGGCTGCGGTCGTGGTTCGCGCCCGCTGCGGGGGGCGTGCCCCGGGTGCGGCAGTTGCACGACGTGGCGCGGCGGGCCATCGTGTCGCTGCTGCAGGTGCTCGACCGGATCACCGACTCGCGCCGCC
>NZ_JBSFVA010000094.1:0-6984 GCF_053592075.1 Nonomuraea sp. NPDC002799 | reverse complement strand
GCCGGATGCCTTTGACGGCATCCGGCACGACCGCGAAGCGCCACCATCCCCCTCAGACGATGACCTGCCCATTCCAGCGAGTCGATCTTGTCGTTGGGTTGGGGATGGCTTGATCTTTGATACTCTCCATCAGACGAGTCGGCCGGGCGACCGCGTCGGGCCTCCGGGCCCGCCGAGGAAGGTCCGGGCTCCACAGGGCAGGGTGGTCGGTAACGCCGACCCGGGGTGACCCGCGGGACAGTGCCACAGAGAGCAGACCGCCTTTCGGTTCGCCGGGAGGTAAGGGTGAAAGGGTGGTGTAAGAGACCACCAGCGCCCACGGTGACGTGGGCGGCTAGGTAAACCCCACCCGGAGCAAGGTCAAGAAGGGACACTTTTCGGAGTGTCTCGCGCGCGACGTTCGAGGGCTGCCCGCCCGAGCCGCGCGGGTAGACCGCTTGAGGCCGCCGGCAACGACGGCCCTAGATGGATGGTCGCCCCTTCATCAGAAGGACAGAACCCGGCCTACAGGCCGACTCGTCACACTCTGCCCCCTTTGACCAGGGGCGGAGCACCCTTCAAGATCTCCCGTTCCGGCTCTGTTCCGTGATCTTTGGGAGAAGAAGCGCGTCGATCGCCCAACGCCGCGCCCGCGCATACATCAGGCCGCCCGCCGTCATGGCGAATGCCGCCGGCGTTGCCTGAAGAGCCGGTCGCGTCCCTGAAGCGGTGATGAAGCTGCTATGAAGCCGGGAACAGATACCATCCAGCCAGTCACCAGCCCCGGTTTTGAAGTGTTCAGTTGATCAGTCTGATTCAGGAGTCGATTTGATCGTGAATGCAGGAGTTGCGTTGGCGCTGGCCGCGGTACTCGGTGCGCAGCCTGTCCAACCGCCGGTCGGCAGGTTACCGGAGACCAAGGCCGAGATCGTGGCGAAAATGGCGGGTCGGCCGGTCCAGCTCACCTCCTACTGTTGCGTCAAGGCAGGCTCCAGGTACGATCTTCTCCGCCGATGGGTTTGGAGCCCGGCCAAGCGCACGTTCGTCAAGACGTACGCCGGGCCCGTGACCGTGTCCCCCGATGAGCGATGGCAGGTTACCCATGCATCGTTCCGCGCCGATCTTCCACCCAAAATGCGCTTGCTAGATCGCAAAACGGGCAACTCGACAGACGTCGAGTTGCCCGTTTCTGTTGATCCCGAGTCGACGAGCCTCTATTTGAACGCCGCCTGGCCCACCTGGTCTCCAGACAGCAAGCACCTACTGCTGAACGTCTTCAAACCCTGGAGGCGCGGCTATGCGGACCGTTCGGAGGGAGTCGTGCTCATCGATGTACCATCGTTGCAGCCGAAGTTCGTCCGCGTTGAGAACGCCCTCCTCTCGAACAGCGGCTTCCAGTGGACCCGCGACGGCAAGGGCATCGTGGCCCAGTGGGGCACGAGCGGCAAGTCCGTTATCCGGCAGTTCGACCTCCAGGGCATGATCAAACGTACCTGGGGGGTGCCTGGCTACCCGGTTGACGACGCACTGGGGACGTTCGCCCCTTCGGGTCGCCGCTTCGTCACCGCATGCGGGTCATCCATGCGCGTGGCCTGCGTATGGGACACGGCAACCGGTAAGCCGGTCGCCAAGATCAAGTTGGCCGACCCGCGACCCGAGCACGTGCTCGGACGGGATTACGTGCTCGGCTGGTATGACGAGCAGCATCTGCTCGCGCCCGTGAGCCAAGGTTACGGCATCGTCAATCTCAAGGGCACGGTCGTTGAGACGCTGATCAAGGTTGACAAGAAGGATCCCTTCTTCTACCCGTGGTTCGCCGCCCGCGACACAAGCTGATTACCGTCTGATTTACGCAAGCTTTTGGACTGGCGAAGCATTGCACCGGTTGGTCGAGTTTGATATGCATATCAAATATCGAGACATATTAGGTGGCATGAAGAGATGCTTCACGATCTTATGTATACACCTCGCCATTCCTCGTAAACGCGCGAGAATGCTTTGGGTGCGATGTACGACTCGTACCCGAAGGGCATATTAGGTATAAGAGGCCGGAAGTGCCACAAGCTACGGCTCCAGGCCAACCGCGTCCGCTAGCGCTCTCATCTCTGCTGTCAGGGTCCTCCGCTTGCCAAGGATCGTTTTGAGCATGTCTTTGGCGTATTGCTGATTCGGCAACCATTCTGGCGCTTCACGCGCAAGCTGCGCCAGGATATTAAGCGCTTTGTCGTATTCGCGGAGCATGACGCGGGCGTTCGCAACGTCCAGTAGATGCCGGTTCCGGTTATCGCTCGTCGGCTTCAATCCGGGCGGCACTTCCCGCGCAAGCTGCAGGGCGCGCTCGGGTTGCGCCTCAATGATGGCGTTCTCCACGCGCTTCATCTGGACCGTGGCGGGGCCGAAGGTCGTGAAGTATTCGTGATAGCTGCCGTGCTCGTCGCCCATGCGCACAGCGCCGGACAGGGCGAGGCGCATCATCTCATCGGCCTCGTCCGGCCGGTTGTCGCGGATCGCCGCCGCGCTGCCGCGCAAGAGCAGCCACCCCCACGCGGAGAGCTCCGTGTTGGTCGCCCTCGACATGCGCGGCTCGATCTCGTCAGCCCAGTCAACGGCGCGCGTACGGGCCTCATCGAGGCGGCGTTCCCGTAGGAGCAGCCAGCAGAGGGTGATGACGGCCGATGCCGCCTCGATGCGGTCGCCCGTCTCGGTCGCGTCCGATACAGCTGCTTCCAGCGCCATCTCGGCGAGATCGAACACGCGGGTCTGCGTGGCCGCCCCACGGGCGCTGTCACTGCTGCACGAGCAGCAGGTTCGTCTCGGTCGCCTCGCGAGGATCGGTCAGCCGAACCGCAGGACGAACCGCCCGCGAACGCCGCGCCGTTCGAGCGAGCGGTGCGCGTCGGCGGCTCGGCAGGCGGGCAGTTCGCCGGCCACGCGGACGGTGAGCCGTCCTTCACCGGCGAGTTCGGCGAGCCGGTCGAGCTCGGCCGCGGCCTCGACGTAGTCGCGGACGAAGATCGGGGCGACGCGGACCCGGTCGGTCCCGTCACCCTGGTAACCGCGGACGGTGACGACGGTGCCGCCGTCCTTGACGGCAGGGAGCACGGTGGCCTCCAGCACGGCGGCGTCGACGAGCCCGTCGACGCCGTCCGGGCGGTGGCGGCGGACCATTGCCGCGAAGTCGTCCCCCCGTGGCACGACCTCGTCTGCTCCGCACTCGCGGACGAAGGTCTCGTCCTGCCGGGCGGCGTCGGCGATGACGACCAGCCCGGCCTGCTTGGCGAGCTGGACGACGTACCCGCCGACGGTGCCGGCGGCCCCGGTGACGGCGACCGTCGCGCCGGCCGGGAGCGCCAGTGTGTCGAGTGCGAGCCGGGCGGTGAGCCCGTTCATCGGGAGGGTGGCGGCCTGGACGTCCGAGAGCCCGGCCGGGATGTTCGCGGCCGAGCGTGCGGGCACGACGAGGTCTGCCCGGTAGCCGCCGTGCTCACCTGAGGGCACCACGATGGCCATGACGGCGTTCCCGATCGCGAAGGGCCGGTCGACGGCGGGGCCGATTTCGGTGATCACGCCGGCTACCTCCATGCCCGGCACTCGCACCGCGCCCGCCGCGTCTTGCCGTGGACGAGAACGGATCATCGCGTCGGTCGGATTCACCGTGGCGCTGCTCACCCGGATCCTGACCTGACCGGGACCGATCGGTTCGGCCGCCAGGTCGAGCTCGCCGAGAGCGTCCGGTCCGCCTGGCTGCGTCACTCCGATTGCTTGAACCATGGTCGTTCGTCCCTCCTTATTCGTTGCCGCCTGGGTGGCGATGGGCAGGGCCGACCGCGCCGCTGACGAGTCGCGGTGTGTGCCCGGCCGGGTTCTGCTACGGCTGTGTGGGGGTGTGAAGACCATCGAGCAGCAGGCTGCACACCTCGTCGAGTTCGGCGCCGATGCCCGGGTTCTGCCATTCGGCCGCGTGGGCGAGGTGGTTGAACTTGGCGGTGGCGTTGAAGACCACGCGGGCGGTGGCCTCCGCGTCGACGGTGGGGAGGCTGCCGTCGGCGGCGCCGTCGGCGAGGATGGCCGTCAGCTGGCCCAAGAGGTCGGCGACGTGGTCGGTGGCGACGCTGCTGTGCCTGGCCGCGAGGATTCCATAGGCGGCGAACAGCTCCGGGTCCTCGCGAATCTTGGCCTGCTTCCCGGCCAGGACGGCGTGCAGCCAGGTACGCAGGCGCTGCGCCGGCGGGACCGCGCTGTCGGCGGCGATGACGGCGAGGGCGTCGCGGCTGTGGTCGAGCCAGCGCCGGGTCACGGCCTCGCGCAGCGCCTGCTTGGAGGGGAAGTGCTTGTAGACGGCGGCGTGGCTGACCCCGAGTGCCCGGGCGACGTCGACGACGGTTGCCTTGTCCGGTCCGTAGCGGCGCAGGATCTCCTCGGTGGCCGCCAGGATGGCGTTCGCGTCCAGCGGGGTTCGGGCGGGCATCAGCGCCTGCCGCCCGTTCGCTCGCTGTCCAGTAGCGCGAGCAGGGCGGGGGCGTAGCGTTCTCCCGCGACCGCCCCTCGGGGGACGGCATGCTCGACCGCTTCCAGGTCGTCCTCGGTCAGCCGCAGGCCGGCGGCGTCCACCGCCTCGGTGATGCGGTGCGGTCGGCCGGCCCCGACCAGCGCGACGATGTCGCGGTGCTCGCGCCCCTGCGCGAGCACCCATGCGATCGCGAGCTGTGCGACCGTGGCGCCGCGGGAGGTGGCGATCTTCCGCAGCCGCTCGACCAACGCGAGGTTGGTCTCGATGTTGCCGGCGGCGAAGCGGGGCAGGTGCCCGCGATGCCGTGCGTCGTCGGCCGACGGTCGCCACATCCCGGTCAGCATTCCTTGGGCGAGCACCCCGTAGGCGGTGACGCCGATGCCCAGCTCGCGGCAGGTGGGCAGGATCTCGTCTTCGACGCCGCGGCTGAACAGCGAGTACTCGATCTGGACGTCGGTGATCGGGTGCACGGCGTGGGCGCGGCGGATCGTCTCGGCGCCGACCTCGGACAGCCCGATGCCGCGCACGTAGCCCTTCTGCACCATCTCGGCGACGGCTCCGATGGTCTCCTCGATCGCGACAGCGGGGTCCAGCCGGGCCGGGCGATAGATGTCCACGTAGTCGGTGCCCAGCCGCTGCAGCGAGTAGCCCAGGAAGGTCGGGATCGCGTCAGGTCGGTTGTTGATGCCGCGCACGCTGCCGTCCACACCGAACAACGCGCCGAACTTCACGCTCACCACGGCGCGGTCGCGAGCGGCGGGTCGCAGCGCCTGCCCGATGAGCGTCTCGTTGTGCCCCATCCCGTAGTGGTCGGCCGTGTCGATGAACGTGATCCCGGCGTCGAGCGCGCTGCGAAGCGTCGCGATGCTCTGCTCGTCGGCGCTGCGTCCGTACGCGCCGGACATGCCTGCACAACCAAGCCCGACCGCCCCCACACAGACGTCGGCACCGAGTGTTCTCTGCTCCATAAGACAGACGCTAACTAGGTTGGTAACAGATGTCAAAACTTGTAACTTGACACCCGCCGCGGTGACCCCGCCCGGGTCGCGGTGGCGGGAGCCGATCGCCGCCACGCCCCGCCACACGTTCGTCCCCCGCTGGCGGGCGATCACCGGCGACGGGTGGGACCTGCGCGACCGCGACCGTGACCGGCGGCCGGCCGGCCACCACGATCACCGGTACGAGCCTCGTCATCACCGCCGACAAGCAGGAGGACGGCGGCGCGATCGGCATGGTCCAGTTCGACCGTGCCGGGTTCATGCGCTCCCGGAGCGGCGCCGACTACCCGCCTCGCGACGCCGCGCTGCTCGACCGCGCCCGTGCCGAGGAGGGCGAGCACGTCGAATTCAGCCGTTACCCGCTGGTGGACGTGGTCAACGCGTGGGACGTCAGCACGATGCTGGAGCTCATCGTCTCCGGGATCGAGCACCGCTTCATCACCTACGACGGCAGCGATGACCGTACCGCGATCATGACCTCACCCCTGTGAGGGCATCCGTACCGTCAGCGTGCCGGTGGGGTGGCGTCCGAGAGTCAGCCGGTCTGATCACCGGATCGGACCGATCGGCGTTCCCAGGCCAGGGCCGCGACCACACCGATGGCATAGGCGACCAGGTCCCATGGGTCGGGGAACGCGCCGACCAGGACACCGCCGATGCCCGGCGGGGTCATGCCGACTATTTGGTAGAACTCGACGGCGGCGGCGATCGCGGCCGTGGCCAGGGTGCGGCGTGCGGCGGTGGTGCGCCACAGCAGCCCCAAGAACGCGTAGACCAGCATGGTGGCGCCGACGTCGCTCACGTAACCGCGGATGAACGGTTGTCCCGGGCCCCGGTAGAAGAGAGCGAACGCGCCGACGGCGAGGGCGACGCCACCCAGAAGGACCATGGCGCGGCGCATGAGATTGACATCTTCTCCGACTCTCAACGATCAGGACGAACTGATCATAGAGCTCGTCCCTCATGGCGGCATGCTGATCGCGCCAGGTCAGCGACCGCGGTGGAGTGCCATGGCGACGGCATGCCAGCACGCTGGAACGTAGTGACGATTCATCCGGAATGAGGCCCGATCAGATGAAACAGGGGGTTACGGTGCGCTCAGCGCCGCCTCGATGACCGCGCCATGGCCGATCCAGCCATGCCTCGCGCCGCTTGATCTCATCGCCGATGCCCTCATCCCACATCCTCGCCCAGCCACCACCCCACTCCTCGGGCTCTCTGCTTCATCAAAAACCACGCCCGCCGGGTCCGCAGCGCAAACACCTCGACCGCTGGGTAGGTTCCACCACACTCGGTCGAAAGCATCCCGACCTGTCCGCCCACCCAGACGCCGCATGACCGTCCGCCTGGAAATCTCAAGGCCGCCAGCCTGGATCATGCTGGCCGCCCACCTGGAGAAATTCGGCTCTGGCACAAAGATCGTGATGCGGTCACATTGAGTGAGCTATGCCAGCAGGACGCGCTTGCGGAGTAGGTCAAGGTTCGCGCGGCCGAACA
>NZ_JBSFVA010000093.1:0-7183 GCF_053592075.1 Nonomuraea sp. NPDC002799 | reverse complement strand
CCACGCTGCGCGGCGTGCACCACATCGAGCGCGGTTACCACCGGCCGTTCGAGCAGTTCGCCTCCCTTGGTCTGAACACCAGGTCCATGCGCACGTCGCCGTCGCCTTCCCCGGCCGTCTCCAGCACGGCGCTCCACGTGCCGGCGGTGGTGCGGTCGATCTCGCCGATCACCTGCAGCACCAGCGCCCCGTCAGCGTCGAAGGCGGGCAGCACGTGCAGCGATCCCTGCTGGAAGATGGCGTTCATCTGGACCCTGCCGGAGTGACAGCCGACCAGATCGGCGAGATGGTCGGGGCGGAACAGCCGCATGTCGTACTGGCAGATCGCCGCGGACAGCCCTTCTTGAAACAGTGCGGTGACACGCCGCTCGAAATCCTCCAGCCGCTCGGCGCCGGACGCCTCGGCCAATGCCCAGCTCATCTCTCCGCTGACGCGGAAGCCGGAGAATCCGGCCTTCAGGCTGGCATCGACTTCGGTACGCAACGCCTTGATCATCTCATCGGGGTCGAACCGGCCCGCGCTCAAGTATCCGTCCTGGGCGGAGTGCACCCCGAACTGCCCGGCCGCCATGACGGCGGCCGCGTCCACGCCCGCCGCGCTCAGCCACGCGCGCACCCGCTCGGTCGCGCGGCCGTCGGTCACGTACAGCACTCGCTCGCCCCGCTCCAGCCCCGCCGTGATGAAGGCGGCGGCCACTTCACGCTGCTCGGCCTCATGGGTGAACGCCAGGCATAAGTGGTCTCCGAGCTGTACATCCTTGACCTGACGCATCGCTTCCGCCCACCTCAAGCCGGCCCGGAGGGCGTGGAACCCGGTGGACTCTCCCCGCCCGGACCCAGGGTACCGCTGCCGCCCACCCTGGGGTAGAACAGCCCCAATTACGACATATCCGGTTAATTCAGTTACGTTCCTGCCGGGGCAGCGTGACCTCGTGCAGGACGAGCTGGATCGCCGCGGCGACGGGGATGGCCAGCAGCGCGCCCACCACGCCCAGCAGGGCGCCGCCGAGCAGGGCCGCGATGATGGTGGCCGCCGCGGGCACGTCGACGGACGACTTCATCACCCGGGGAGCGATCAGGTAGTTCTCGACCTGCTGGTAGACGATGAAGAAGATCAGGCAGGCGATGCCGGCGGGCACGGAGGTGAACAACGCCACCACGGTGACGACCGCGGCCCCGATGCCGGCGCCGACCAGCGGGATGAGGTCGGTGATCGCGACGATGATGGCCAGGGGCAGGGCGTAGGGCACGTCCAGGATGATGAGGAAGATGAACGTGGTGACGCCGGCGATGAGCGAGATGAACAGGTTGCCGGCGACGTACCCGCCGATGCGTTTGATGACCTCGTCGCCGAGCAGGCGGGCCCGGGTGCGACGGGTGGCGGGGATGAGCCGGTAGCCCAGGTTGGTGATCGAGCGGAGCGAGGCCAGGAAGTACAGCGTGAGGATGAGCACGGTCAGGGCGGAGAAGACCGCGCTGGCCACCACGCCGGCCACGCCCAGCAGGCCGCCGAACACCTGCTTGCCGAGGTCGCCGCTGATGAGATACTCCTGCAGCCGTTGCAGCACCTGGTAACGCTGGTCGAGCTCGCGGATCTGGGGATGGTTCTGGATCTCGGTGATGTAGGCCGGCAACTGGCGGACGAACTCACTGGACTGCGTGGTGAGCGCGGGCACGATCGTCAGCCCGAAGCCGACGAAGAAGCCGATCACGGCGATGAAGACCAGCGCGATGGCCAGGCGCCGGGACAGCCCCCGGTCCTGCAGCCACACGACGGCCGGGTTGAGCCCGATCGCCAGGAACAAGGAGACCACGATGAGAAGCAGGGCCGACGTGGTGGCGGCCAGTGCCTGGACGAGTAACCAGGCGCTCAGCACGCCGAGCGCGGCGGTGAAGCCGAAGGTGAACGGATGACTGCCCATGGGGCGGCCCGGCTTGCCGAAGGGCTGGTCCGCCGTGCGCGCGGAGGTCTCGTGCGTCGCCGACCGGTCGCCGTGCCGGAAGGCGGAGGGGGCGGCACCGTCGGAACGGTCACGATCCGGTGTCGCGAGGGGGCTGTCGTCTCGGTCGGTCACAATGCTCTCTTCCCTGCCTTGTCACGGGGCGTTCTTCTGCCCCGCTCGGCGGCGACTAGTGCTGTGACCGGAAGGTTCACCGGATTTCGGTCATGGTCGCGGCTCCGCGCCGGGAGCGCGGGAGCCGCGACGCCGACCGGGCCTCAGAAGTCGAAGTCGTCGATGTTGGCCTTGTCGTAGACGAACGGATCACCGAGCAGGATCGCGCCGTCCTTGCCGATGGTGTACTCGCCGAGCTTGCCGGCGGTGAACTTCTCACCCTCCTTGCCGGTGATCATCCCCGAGGCGAGCGCACCACCGGCGAAGGCGGCCAGGTAACCCAGGTCGGAGGGGTTCCACAGAGCGAACGACTTGACCGTGCCGTCCTTGATGTAGGCACGCATCTGGTTCGGCGTGCCCAGCCCGGTCAGCTGCACCTTGCCCTTGTACTCCGAGCCCGACAGGTAACGGGCGGCCGCGGCCACGCCGACCGTGGTGGGCGAGATGATGCCCTTGAGATTCGGATACTTGGCCAGCAGGCCCTGAGCCTCCTGGAAGGACTTCTGGTCGTCGTCGTCGCCGTAGACGGTGGCCACCAGCTTCAGCTTGCCGTTCTCCGGCTTGGCCAGCTCGGTCTTCATCATCTCGATCCAGGCGTTCTGATTCGTCGCGTTCGCCGTCGCCGACAAGATCGCGATCTCGCCGCCGTCCGCGCCGACCGCCTCGGAGATCAGCTTGATCTGAGACGCGGCGATCCCCTCGGCACTGGCCTGGTTGATGAAGGCGTCACGGCAGGTGGGGTTGGTGTCGGAGTCATAGGTGACGACCTTCGCGCCGGCCTGGCGGGCCTCGTTCAGCGCCCCGCAGATGGCGTCCTTGTCATTGGCGGAGACCACGATGACGTCGGTGCCCTGCTGCGACAGCGTGTTGATATAGCTGACCTGCGCCGACGGACTGGCCTCCGACGGGCCGGTCTGACTGTAGACCCCCTTGAACTCCGCCACCGCGACCTTGCCGCCCTTGTTGTCGGAGGCGTCGAAGTAGGGGTTGTTCACCTGCTTCGGCAGGAAGGCGATCTTCAGCCCCTCCTTGATCGTCGCCGCGGCGGGGGCGCTGGAGCCGCCGCCGGCGGTGGGCTGGGTGGCGGCCGGTTCCTGGCTCGCGCAACTGGTGAGGGCCAGGCTGAGCGCGGCGAGCATCGCCAGCGCGATGGCTCCGCCTCCTCGGCTTGTCGCTGCCATGTCTGTCCTTTCGTGGCCCCGCGGCCGGGTCAGGGGGTGACGGATCGCCGGCGGCGCAGCCGCTCACGGAGCATGCCGGCGACATTGGGTCCCACAACGGAGACGATGAGCAGGGATCCGGTGATGATGGTGAGGGTGTTGGCCGGGACGTAGGCCAGTTGCAGGGCGTTGCGCAGGGTGCCGAGCAGGATGACCGCGGCGATGACGCCGATCAGGCCGCCCCGGCCGCCGAAGATGGACACGCCGCCCAGCAGGACCGCGGCCACGACGGCGAGTTCGAGCCCCAGGCCGTTGTCGGCGCGGGCGCTGGCGTAACGCAGCGTCCAGAACACTCCGGCGAGCGCCGACATGGCGCCGGTGGCGACGAACAACCAGAACTTCGTGCGGGCCACGGAGATGCCGGTGAAGCGGGCGGCCTCGGCGTTGTTGCCCATCGCGTACAGGCCGCGGCCGATCGGGGTGGCGTGCAGCAGGACGCCGAAGACGGCGGCGAGCGCGGCCACGAGGAGGATCATCCAGGGGATGGTCAGGCCGGGGATCGCGGTGATCGCGCCCGTCGTCCACTCCGGCGGGTAGTCCGCCACCGCGCGGTCGCCGAGCACGACGTAGGCCAGCCCCCGGTACAGCGCGAGCGTGCCGATCGTCACGGCCAGCGAGGGCAGGCCGAACCCGGTCACGAACAGGCCGTTCACCGCGCCGAGCAGCGCGCCCAGCAGCAGGCAGGCCGCGATCACGACCGGCAGCGAGGTGATGCCCCACAACCAGAGCTGCCCCATGACCGTGCAGGTCAGGCCCAGGATGCTGGCCACCGACAGGTCGATCTCGCCGGTGATGACCACGAGCGTCATGGGCAGCGCGATCAGCGCGATCGGGATGACCTCCAGCGTGACGAACCGCCAGAACCGCGGGCTGGCCACGCCCTCGATCGTCACCGCGCCGACCACCACGACCAGGACCAGGGCGACGAGCAGGACAGCGTCCCAGGACCCGACGAGCGACCGCAGGCGCGCCGTCCGCTCAGCCATGCGCGCTCCTTCCTCTGAGAGTCTGGGCGAGCCGGACGGCCAGCGCCCTGTCGATGCCGATGGCGGCCAGGATGAGGGCGCCCACGGCGGCCCGCTGCCAGAACGGGCTGACGCCGAGCACGGGCAGGGCGCTGCTGATCGTGGTGAGCAGGACCGCGCCGAGCGCGGCGCCGTAGACCGAGCCGCTGCCGCCGAAGATGGCGACGCCGCCGACCACGACGGCGGCCACCACGTTCAGCTCGAAGCCGTTGCCGGCGTTGGCGTCCAGCGTGCCGAAGCGGGCCGCGTACAGGACCCCGGCCAGGCCCGCGAGCGCGCCGGAGACGACGAACGCGGTGAACACCCGCTTGCCGACGGGGATGCCGGACAGGCGGGCGGCGTCGGGGCTGGAGCCGATCGCGTACAACTCCCGGCCGCTGCGGTATGTGCGCAGGTAGTAGCCGGCCGCCACCAGCACGACGACGGCGTACAGCGCGAGCACCGGCACGCCCAGCATGGTCGTGCTGCCCATCCGCAGGAAGCCGGGCGGCATGTCGGCGGCGTTGATCTGGCGGCCGGTGGCCCAGGTGTAGTCCAGGCCGCGGAAGACGTACAGGGTGCCGAGGGTGACCACCAGGGCCGGGACGCGGGCGGCGGCGATCAGCGCCCCGTTCAGGATCCCGCAGGCCGCCCCGAGCAGCACGCCCAGCACGAGCGCCACCGGGATCGGCAGGCCCGGGTTCGCCACGAACACGCTGCCCGTCGCGAACGCCGACAACCCCAGCACCGACCCCACCGACAGGTCCACGTTGCGGGTGATGACGACGACGCTCTGGCCGACCGCGAGCACGGCCAGGATGGTCGAGCCGAGCAGCAGGTCCTTGATCCCCTGCGCGGTCAGGAAGCGCGGGTTGACGATCACGGTGACGACGACGAGCAGCGCCAGCGCGATGACGATGCCCATCTCCCTGATCACGAAGACCCGGTGGATGAGGCGCGAGCCGTCCTCCTGGCGCGGCCGGGCGGCGCTCTCGTTCTCCAGGATCGCCATCAGCGGCCGCCCTGGCCGGTGGCGGCGAGCATCACCGATTCCTCGCCGGCCCGCTCGCGCGGGATGTCGGCGACCAGCCGGCCCTCGTGCATGACCAGCACCCGATCGGCCATGCCCAGCACCTCGGGCAGCTCACTGGAGATCATCAGCACCGCGACCCCCTGCCCGGCCAGCTCCGACAGCAGCCGGTGCACCTCGGCCTTGGTGCCCACGTCGATGCCCCGGGTGGGCTCGTCCACGATGAGGACGCGCGGCTCGGTCGAGAGCCACTTGGCCAGGACGACCTTCTGCTGGTTCCCGCCGGACAAGGCGGAGACGGGGTCGGTGAGCCGGGCGGTCTTGACCTGGAGCCGGTCGCTCCAGGTGCGGGCGGTCCGGCGCTCGGCGCCGCCGAACAGCAGGCCCAGCCTGCTCAGCGACCAGCGCCGGGTCAGCGTCGCGTTGCGCTCCACCGACAGCTCCATCACCAGGCCCTGCTGGCGGCGGTCCTCCGGCACGAGCGCGAGCCCGGCGGCGATGGCCGCGGGCGTGTCCGCCCGTGGCAGCCGCTTGCCGTCGACCAGGACCTCCCCCGCGTCGTAACGGTCGACGCCGAACACGGCCCGCGCGACCTCGCTGCGCCCGGCCCCGACGAGACCGGCGAGCGCGACGATCTCCCCGCCGCGCACGGTGAACCCCACGTCGGCGAAGACGCCCCGCCTGGTCAGGCCGCGCACCTCCAGCCGGGGCTCGCCGACCGCCGTGTCCGTCTTGGGATACAGGGAGGACACCTCGCGGCCGACCATCCGGCGGACCAGCTCGTCGACCGTGAGGGCGGCGGCCGGATCGGTGGACACCCAGCGGCCGTCCCGCAGCACGGTGACGCGCTCGCACAGCGCGAAGATCTCGTCGAAGCGGTGCGAGATGAACAACACCGCCGCGCCCGCGTCCCGCAACGAGCGCACGACCGAGAACAATCGCTCGACCTCCACCCCGGACAGCGCCGCCGTCGGCTCGTCCATGATGAGGATGCGCGCGTCGAACGCCAGCGCCTTCGCGATCTCCACGAGCTGCTGGTCGGCGATCGACAACCCGCGCGCGGGGCGGCCTGGGTCGAGGGGGATGCCGAGCCGGTCGAACAGCGCGGCGGTGGCGGCCCGCATGGCCCGCGCGTCGATGCGGCGCAGGCCGCGCAGCGGCTGGCGGCTCATGAAGATGTTCTCGGCCACCGACAGGTCCGGGAACAACGTCGGCTCCTGATAGATCACCGCGATGCCGGCCGCCTGGGCGTCCGCGGGCCCGGCCGGCGCCAGCGCCCTCCCGTCCACGAGCAGCGTTCCCTCGTCGGCCGGATGGGCGCCGGCCAGGATCTTCACCAGGGTGGACTTGCCCGCCCCGTTCTCTCCCACCAGGCCGTGGACCTCGCCGGCCCGCAGGTCGAGCCGGACCTCGCGCAGCGCCGGCACCGCGCCGAACGATTTGCTCACGTTCCGTAACTCCAGGATGGGAGGCGGGTCGGTCACGTGCCCTCCAACGACCGTTGCGGCAAAACGTTTTAAGGTGCCCAGACGGTAGATCGGGGCACTGTGACGTGTCAATAGCCCGTTAACTGGGCGTTACACGGCGCCATCTTGCCGCGCTCCAGGGTGTCCGGCCTCCGCCGAGATGTTGAACGTTTTAACCAGCACGAACGTGAGCTTGGCGGTAGCGGGAGGGCGCGATGCCGTACTTGCCGGTGAACGCCTGGCGCAGGCTCTCGGCGTTGCCGAAGCCGCAGCGCGCCGCGATGCTCTGCACCGGCAGGGAGGTGCCCGTCAGCAGGTGCGCGGCGGCTTCGAGGCGGGCGTGCCGGAC
>NZ_JBSFVA010000092.1:0-7220 GCF_053592075.1 Nonomuraea sp. NPDC002799 | reverse complement strand
GACAATGCCAGCAAGCGCATAACGGACGAGGCGACACCAACCTGGCGAGGAACGTACTAACACAAACATGGGCAAACCAAATGCCCTCTGAGAGCCGGCGATGCCCCACATGCGGCCGATGTTGGTGACGATGATCGAGTACTTCCAGCCGGTCCGCATCTCGAACACGGTGAGGTTCTTGCGGTGGCGGGCCGAGGGGCGGACCCGGCGCACCAGCAGGCGCATGCCGCCGGGCCAGCCGGTGCGCCGGTTCAGGCCGGTCAGTTCGGCCACGTGATAACCGGGTTGCAGGTCGCCGTCCTGGGTGAGGGAGTCGGCCCAGGCGGTGGCGGGCAGCAGAGCGATGGCCTGCTCGTCGATGTCGGTGATGGTCCAGCCGACCAGGTACCGCACCGTGCGGCGGGTGGTGTTCAGCCCTTCCAGATGCCTCAGCAGGTCATGGGTGGCACCCGCGCCGTCCACCCGGATGAGGATCTTGGCCTGGCAGGAGTTCGGGATCTGGGTGAGTGCGTCGGTGAGCACCCGCAGGTGGTCGGCCACGGTGTTGCTGCCCGCATTGCCCTGGCGCAGCAGCATCGCCAGCGATTCCTGGGTGTTGGCGCACCAGCAGGCCAGCGGGTGAAAGCCATAGGTCTTCTTGAACGTGACCGCCGCCCCGCTCTTGTCGGAGGCCGAGGTGATGATGGTGGCGTCGATGTCGATGACGATCCACCCTTTCAGTCGTTTGCCCGCCACCGTCAGCCAGGGGAAGCCACCCGGGCGCAGGTGCAACAGCCCCCATACCCGGCGCCGCACCTTCGCCCTGGCCTTGGCCAGCGGGCGAGCATCGCCTCGTCCAGGCCGGCCAGCGTGCGGTGGGTGGTGGAGTCCGACGGCATCGCCCCGAGCAGGGCCGTCTGATGGGCTTGCAGCCGCTCGGCCTCCAGCACGCTGCGCGCACCACACACGATCGCCGTGGCCAGGCTGAGGAGCACGTGCGCGCGATTCCGCCAGGTGGCGCTCTGCCCGCCCGGCCATAGCTCGCCGAGCTCCTCGGTCAGCCCCACCCGATCGGCGATCTTATGCAACAGCACCGCGCCCGCATGCCCGACCAGCCCTTTTCCATCAGCGGTGACAGACAACCGCCGGTCCCACCCGGTACGCTCACTCACCAGAAAGGTGCACCTGCTTCTGCAGCGGATATGGCTTCGACACCCGAATCCTTGCAGTTCAGGGGCACCTTTTCTCATGATCTAGAACACAGCTACCGCCTCGGTTGAATAGCTGGGGCTAGGCACCCCCGCTGCGCGAACGTGAACCCGCCCGGTCGGTCGGCTGCTCACCCGCCGATGCCCGGCTGCCCTGGATGAGCAACGCTCTGAAGTGGCACATGGCGATGCTGCTGGAGTCCGGAACGCTGACCTGGACCACCTTGACCAACCAGCGCAGCTCCTCCCTCCTGCACTTCGCGCGCTGGCTGGAGACCCTGCCCGACCCTGCCGCGATGATCCAGGACGCCTCTCGAATCGGCGTTTTTGCCGCCGCGTTCCGGCGCTGAGCCCTCGAGCCGGCCAACCGTTCCTCGGTCAACCGCTCACCCGAGACCGTGAACACACGAAAGATCAATATTGACCTAGGGTCCGTGGTGGATCTGATGGCCTTCATGATCGACCACCGGCAGGAGGCCGCACGGGTCCTGGGCCCGACGCCCTGGGACGCGCTCACCGACGCGCATCCAGCGACCTGGCTGCGGCAGCGCACCCGGCTGCCGCGCCAGCGCCGGGTGCCGGATTGACGGATGAGTCCGATGCTGATGTTACGTAGCGTGGCCATGAGCCGGGGCCGGGAGCCGGTGGCGATGGTCGAGGCGTCTTCACGGAATGTGACATCACGGACAAAGTGCATGGCCTCAATCGACCAGTGGCCGCGCACCAGCGCGGCGAGCTGGGCGGGATTGGCCTGCCCGGCGGTCAGGCTGGTGATTCCGAGCACCGCGATCGCGGTCTTGACCACCTTGGTGTAGAACTTCCCGCTGCCCCGGCGGCGGCAGCGCACCCTGCGGGTGACGTGCCGCTCGACCAGGAACACCTGCTTGACATGGGGGAAGATGACATCGAGGTCGTCGGGGGCGTCCCTCACCTGGATGGTGCGCACCTCGTGCCGCCCGTGGCCGGTCTCCTGGCTTCGATGTCCGATCGTCACCTCCTTCCAGGCCAGGGCGTCCAGGGCGTCGAACAGCCGGGGCTGGTTGTCTTTCGCGATCATGACGAAGTGGGCGCGCTTGACCTCGACGAGGAAGCGGGCGTGCGCGCGCTGGGTGTGCAGGCCGTCCATGGTGAGCACCACCCCGCTCAGCTCCAGCCCGGCCAGCAGCGGCGCGAAGCTGGGAATTTCATTGCTCTTGGGGCCAATCTGACGCTGGGCCAGGACGCTGGTGGCGGTGTGCGTGGCCGCGGCGAGCAGGAACATCGCCCGACCGCTGACCGGGTCGACCCGCGCCGGCCATCGCCTTGCCGTCCACCGCCACGGCGGCCGGCTGCCCATCGACCAGCAACACCGGCGGCGGCTCCGTCTCGGACTCCCTCTCCGCTCGCGGCCCGGGGCCGGGGCCGGGGATGATGCCCAGGCCCGCGCGCAGGGCGAACCAACCGCCGAGCGCGTCATCGGCGGCCTGGCCGTCCACGCGAAGGAGCAGCCGTTCCACGGTATCGGCGTGCGGGGCACGCAGCACTCCCCGGCGCATGCGCACCCCGGCCGCTGCCAGTAGCCAGCGCGGCGCCGCAGCCGCCCACGCCACAATGTCGGTTCTGGTCTTCTCCCCGCACAACATCGCCGCCAGGCACAACGCCACAATCGAGGCCAGCGTGTAGCGCACACCACGCCGATGCCGCGGGTCGGGAATCATGGCCAGGCACGCCAGCAGGCCGTCGGCCTGGACCCCGCCCAGCGCCGCCACCTGACAAGAGCGCTCCCGCAACACCTCCACGACCTCGCCCAATCCGCCCGCACACACCTCGGGCACTACCTCGGGCACTACCTCGGACTCGACACGGGCAACCGGCGGACAGTACCTTGCAGACAACGAAAACCCCCTGGGGACGGCGCGTGTAGGAACCTCCGCTCCTACGGGGTTTTCGTTGCTTCACGCACGGCGACACACCGAGCCGACATCTACCTGTGATCTTCTGGGTGTCTGTCCTCCAACTCCAGCTACTGCCGGTGACCAGCGCCGCTTCCTATCACCCGCGCGTCCCGCTCACGTTCATGACACACAGTGACCGATCCCCGCGAGAACCGGACACACCCAGGCCTTCCCAACCACGCCTGCCGGACGAGCCTCTCATCGCTGTCTACCTGCGGAAATGACTTTGCGGGTCGCCCTGGGTGTCATCTGGTTTGGGAAGCGTACAGTCTGATCAGATGCTGTGGCGGCGACCGTCAGAGTCCCTGAGGACCGAAACTGTCAATAAGATTTTCAGTCGAAGCGTATGCTCTGCTCAAGATCCAGCGCACGGTCCATTGTCTTGATTATACGGTACAGGGCAGAAAAATGTTGATATCTCAACGTGCCTCTCACTGTGCCGTCAGCATGCTCAACGACTCGGCCATCCATGATGGTCCCCCGATACCATGTCCGGACTGCCGGGTCCTCGCCCTGCTCATTCGCCGCTTGATCGAATGCGAACTTTGTTAGAGTTTGAGTAATTTCAGCAACCCCGCCTGCGCGTATAGCTACTGGGCGATTTACCCTATGGCCCATTCGCTGCAGTTGGGCGCACAGCCAGGACTCAAATCGATCGGGCTGCTCTCCATCCCCAACTCTTTCCTTCAGATGATCTATTTTGACGTCAAAAGGGGATGTTTCGACATGTTCTGCCTTTTGAAGGCCTGATGCCTCAAGTATCTCGATGCATTGTTGCATTAATTGCTCAGCATGATCGATGGCATCGCCCCACAGTGATTCCGCCACAATATCTCCAATCAGGAATTAGCGAGATGATATGAATTGCTTTACTTTCGGCAAGCGCTCGTATCGACTTAGAATGCAGGGTGATCCGGCCTATTGATTATTGACTCTGTTCGCTAGGGGATTCGCGGGTTCCTTGATGAAGGCGTAGGGCAAGCTCCGCTGAGGGTTCGCTCGCACCGCATGTCTGGTTCGAAGGAGACTCGGGGAAACGGACCGGTGGCGACGCGATACCGCCTCCTGTCTCGACCGAACAGGTACAGTTCAGGCCCGTATTCGCGCCAGGCAATCAGAAAGTCCATTAGCTAAACGCCGGTAGCACGCCCGATGTGCCACAGCCACACTTGAAGGTTCGTCCTGATCAACACACGCATAGACAAAGGCGTGCACTTGGGCGAACGGCATCGCCCTAGCATAAGCCCGAGCGTTGGCCTCTGCATATGCAGAGGCCAACGCTCGGGCGTTCGCGCTTGCGTTACTATCGGCGAAGGACCGTCCTTGGGCGGCGGTTCGCGTTTTAGTATACTTACGAGCATATTCGGCCGCACCGTCCTTGGTGTAGCCTTTCCCTCTTGCAAAGGCTACGGCTTTATCGAAAGTTGCAGAATATACTATGGCATCCGGATAAGCGTGACGATAGATCTCCCACAAGGCTGGTTCGAGAACTGCTGCCCATTCAGATGCAACGATCATCTCCCCAGCCAGCGCACGACTGTGCAATCGCTGAACCATTTTGTGCGCTTCCCCGGACCCGCCTCGTCGCTCGATTACCTCATCTATTAGTGGTGAAACGGTATGGGCATGCCAGTCGTATACAACATTGAAAGGCATTAGACCGGCCAGCCTTCGGAGCTCACTCCGCATCTGTCGAATCCAATTCTCAGCCACCTTAGCGTCCTGGCCCTCAAATAGGACGCCGATCACTTGCTCTTGCCAGGATGGCTTATGCGGAGATGAGTCGCGAGTCGTCGAATTATCTGATGGGTTATCCATTGAAGCTCGCCAACCAGTTGCGAATTCGCTGCAGAGCTCGTCGAATTGTGAAGAAATCACGCGGTCTCTCCTGCGCGGATCGGAAGATAGCCCAACACTAGCTTAGTACAATCCCTCGGTCTTGGGCTTGTTGATCCAGGCGGGGCCGGGCAGGGCGGGGTGGCGATGCCGCCGCTGGCGAAGCGTTCGGGGTGGGTGGCTTGGGCGGCGGCCAACGCGGCGGTGCGCCGGTCGTGGACGGCGGCGGCGCGCGAGCGCGGCGCTTGCGGCCCGCCCGGCCAACTTGACCGCCAGACCGCCGATCAACGCTGTCAAGGACGGGGTTCGTCGCGCATATCGCACCGCGAGATCCGGAACGTGCTCGCGGAACGTCCGCCGTGGACACGCCACCTCAGCGCAGGCCAACCGCCGGAGGTGAAGATCCAACATCATCGCCCGTTCACTTACAGGTCGATCATGCAAGCGACGCCAGTGCCAGCCATGCACACGGCTGGACGGGCTCCCGCACACCGGGCAAGCCACCGGGTCGGGACGGACCTGCGCCGTCACCCGAACGATCTGGCCCTCGACCGCCACCCGGTCGACCAGCACCGCCCCGGCCAGGCGAGGAAAGACAATCTTCAGAAGATTAGAGTTACACCGTGATCATCTTGCTTTTAGCGATCTTTGCTGAGGCGCAAAGACCTCGTATTGTAGGTCGGATGCGGACAGAACGATTGATTATGCGCAGGTCGCGCGAGGAGGACAGGGAGCCCTTCGCTGCGATGAACGCCGACCCCGAGGTGATGGAGCACTTCCCCGCGACGCTCACGCAGGCGGAGAGCGACCGCCTGGTCGACCGGATCGAGCAGCACTTCGAGAAGCACGGTTACAGTTGGTGGGCGCTGGAGGAACGGGAGAGCGGGCGGTTCATCGGGTTCACCGGCCTGATCCTGCAAACCTTCAACGCGCCTTTCCTACCTGCGGTGGAGATCGGCTGGCGACTGGCGCGCCCCGCCTGGGGCCACGGATACGCCATCGAGGCCGCCCGGCGGGCTGTCGCCTACGCCTTCGAGGAAGCGAGCCTCGACGAGCTCATCTCCATCACAACCGAACGGAACATGCGCTCTCGTGCGGTGATGGAGCGCCTCGGCATGACCCGTGACCCCGAAGAGGACTTCGACCATCCCGGGGTGCCCGTAGAGAGCGGGGTGGCCCGCTGTGTGCTCTACCGGCTAAGGCGCCTGTCCGTGGCCATGTAAAAAAGTGGCTCTGACGCAAAGCATGTGACGTCGTCACGCCAGGGTCAATTCAGTGTCAACGGTCGAGTGCGTGTCGCCGCTGGTGGCCAAGTCGAGGTCCCCATGCCTTCGCAGTTGACTACTTCTTGGTGAGTCGTCGGCCTGTCCGGGTTCGTGCCTGTTTCATGCGGAAAGACTCGCCCTCGGTGGTCACGACGACGCTGTGGTGCAGGAGCCGGTCGAGCAGGCTGACGGCGGTGGTGTGTTCGGGCAGGAAGCGTCCCCATTGGTCGAAGGGCCAGTGCGAGCCGATGCCGAGCGCGCGGCGTTCGTAGGCGGCGGCCACCAGGCGGAACAGCAGTTGCGCGCCGGTGTCATCCAGCGGGGCGAACCCTGCTTCGTCGATGATCACCAGATTGTTGCGGAGCAGGTTCTCGATCACGCGGCCGACGGAGTTGTCGGCCAGGCCGCGGTAGAGCGTCTCGACCAGCTCGGCGGCGGTGAAGTAGCGCACTTTGTGGCCGGCGTGGACAGCAGCGACGCCGAAGGCGATGAGGCTGTGGCTCTTGCCCGTGCCCGCCGGACCGACCGCGCAGTAGTTCTCGGCAGCGCGGATCCACTCCAGCGAGGCCAGGTAGTCGAAGGTCGGGCGCGGGATCGATGATGATCCGACGTCGAACTCCTCGATCGTCTTGATCACCGGGAAAGCGGTGGCCTTCATCCGGGTGCGGACATTGGACTCATCCCGGGCGGCCAGTTCGGCCTCCAGCAGGGTGCGCAGGAACTCCTCGGGATTCCAGCGCTGCGTCTTGGCGGTGAGCAGCAGTTCGGGGGCCAGACGGCGCATGGTGGCCAGCTTCAGCCGGCGCAGTCCCGCATTTAGGGCCTGTTCTGAGTTCGGATCTTCAGGCGGGTTCAAGGCTTCGGATCCATAGGATGGCGCCTCGTAGGTGGAGCCCGGCGAGGTAGCTTTCCGGGGTCTTGTCGAAGCGGAAGGCCAGCCCTCGCCACTCCTTCATCAGGTTGATGCAGCGCTCGGCGGTGTTGCGTTCCTTGTACAG
>NZ_JBSFVA010000091.1:0-7320 GCF_053592075.1 Nonomuraea sp. NPDC002799 | reverse complement strand
CGTCCTCCAGGTCGATCTCCGTCGATGCCTGGATCACATTACTCATCAGGTGTGTTCTCCTTGATCAGGAGTTACACCAGTGACCGTACAGTCCCCGACACGGTTCGCCTCTTTCTGCCGACCGATTCTGCGCGTACCGGCTGGTCAGAGCCCTACATTGCGCATCGCGTTGTCGCGCCAGCGGTCGTCCCTGGAACGCAGAATCTCCACGTAGACGACGTCATGGCCGTCCAGCACCGCCAGGTGCACCGTCTGGCGCAGGTCGGCCATGTACGGTAGCGCGACCGCTCTCAGGTTGCGGTGCCGGGAGGCGAGCTCGCCGTACTCGAACAGCTGGGTCCCCATATGCAGCCGGGACCCGTCGCGTTCCAGGAAACCGTACTCCAGCAGTTCCCTGACGAGCCGTGAGGTGGTCGCCTTCGGCAGCCCGGACCGGGCGGCTGATCTCCAGCACCCGCAACTCCGGGTGGTGGGCGTCGAAGGCGCCGAGCACAGCCGACACTCGGGCGACAGCCGAGTCAGCGACGTTCCGTTCAGCGGGACAAGCGTGCTGGGGAGAGCAGCTCAATGCAAGTGTTCGATACGGGTGATCGGCACGGGGTCTCCTTGGTCATGGCCTTGCCGCTGCCATCAGTGGCCATGATGAGCCCTTGTTTCCGGGCTACGGTTGACGGCTATCATATTGCTCTTGGAGCATATAATATCAAATTCGTATAATTGAGCTCTGGAGGCATGACGTATGACGTCCCCGACGCCCGAGAATGCCGATGTGGCGCGACGTCGACGACGGGTGACCGCGACGATCAAGGATTCACTGCGGGAGCTCAACACTCAGCTCTCCTTGCTCAACCATCAGGTCAGCGCACATGTCGACCTGAAGGACGTCGACTTCCTCTGCTTCGAACTGGTGAACCGGCATGGCCCGCTCAGCCCGAGCTCCCTCGCCAGGCTCGCCGGGCTGCACCCCGCCACCATGACCGGCATTCTCGACAGACTGCAACGCGGCGGCTGGGTCGTCCGCGAGCGCGACCCGGAGGCGTGCGACCGCCGCGCCGTCACTATCCGCGCCCTACGCGGCCGGAGCCCCGAGATGTTCCAGCTCTACAAAGGGATGAACACCTCGATGGACCAGATCTGCGACGGATACAGCGACGCGGAGCTCGAATTCCTTGCCGACTTCCTGCGCCGTGCCACCGTCGCCGGACGGGACGCAGCCGACCAGCTGGCTGACGACTGACCTCAGTGACCCGTCATCCCGGCAGGACGGGATGACAGCCGAGGATTTCGATGGATATGGCACCTACTCGGCATGGCCAAGACCCGGTGCCATCACAATCTGAGGGGACCTGATGGACCGCAGAACATGGTTGAAGGGTGCCGTCGCCGCGGCTGTCACCGGACCGCTGGAGGCGCCCAGCAGAGCGCATGCCGGCACCTACCATGTCGCCCTGTGCGAGCAATTCAGCAATACGATAAAGATCTTTCCGGTTGGTGCGGTGTGGGACCGGGGCAACCTGGTCTGGAGATGGACGCCGCCTGGCCTCGACACGTGGGTCGACCTCACCGACATCAAGTTTCGCGAGACGAGCGCGTACGGCTGGGTGGCCCTGGTCACAGCATCCGGTGGCAAGGTCGGCATCGTGGACATCGATACGAGCAGAAAGCGGTATGCCGACGTTGCGGACCTGCTCTGGTCCGCCAGGCCCTACGGCAACCCGCACGCGATCGAACGCATCCCCAACATCGGCGCCATCGTGACCGCGTCCGCGCGCGATGACTGGGACACCCCGTCGGAGTTGGGCGGACCTCGCCATCCCAAGAGTTCCGCAAATCCCCGTGGAGGTTTCCTCACTGTCTACGGGCCCGCCGACTCCGACGACCCCATGACCCTCACCAGGGTCGACGAGTTCGAGTATCCTGGCGCACACGGTCTTTGGTATGACGGCAGCCACTTATGGGCGCTCGGCTCCGAAAGCCTCACCCAGTACGAGATCGTCGGCCACCACCTCACGACCCGGCTCAAGCGAGTCGGCGCCAAGATCGGTGTCCAGGGCGGCCACAGCCTCGACGCCGACTACAGTGACTCCAGGTATCTGCTGATCGCCGAGGGCAGCACCGTCCGGAGATTTCACAAGGCGACCAGAATTTTCGAGCCGGTAACCCCGAGACGCGGTGTGAAGTCCTACTCCCGCGTCGCTTCCGGCGAGTCCTTCTGGGTGAAGTCGACGAAGGACGACGATACGGACCGCACAACCAACATCAACGCAGGTCTGCCCGGCGATGTCTTCCGCAGTTGGGTCAGCGACCGCGTGGACTTCTTCAGTGTCGCCGACCACACCCAGCCGGCCTTCAGCAAACGACTAATGAACTGGGGGTATGACGGTGAATTCTACAAGGCACGCGTTTCGAGCACCGACTTCACGTAGCCTTCGCGCCCCCGCGCAGTTCGCAGCGGCGACCCAGTCGGCAAGAGGCGTTCGGGCTCAGGCCGCATCGGTGGGGTTCTCCGTGACGTCCTGGCGCGCGAGCAGTTGAGCAAGAGCCATGCGTGAGGCCACGCCAAGCTTCCGGTAGACGTTCGACAGGTGGTAGGCGACAGTTCGCGGGCTGAGGAAGAGCCGTGTTGCGATGTCCTTGTTGCTCAGCCCTTTGATCGCTAGGTGGACCACGTTCGATTCCTGAGGGGTCAGCCTGTCCAACACGTCGGTGTTGCGCTCTTCACGAACGGCGGTCACACCGGACGCGCGTAACGCAGCGCGAGCGCGGTCGGCCCAGGGGATGGCGCCCAGGCGTTCGAAGCGGTCAAGCGCCTCGCGCAAGTACGTCCTGGCGCCGCCTTGCTTGCGTACTCTCCGCAGCCACTCCCCGTACAGCAGAAGTGTGCGCGCACACTCGAAGGGGCGCTCTTCCTTCACATGCAGGTCCAGGGCGGTCCTCCACAGCTCTTGGGCCTCGTCGTCCGATGCGATCAAGGCGCGACACCGGTAGGCGATGGCCGCGACCGCCGAATTGCCGGCCAGAGCGTCAGACCATTGCAGATAGTGGGCCAGAGGCTCCGCGGCTCGTTCCGGACAACCGAGACGTGCCGCGGCTTCGACTCGGTTCGGTGCGAGCTGCATGTAGAGGTAGCCATGAACGTCTGCTGTCACGAGCCCTGCGTGGGACAACGCGGCCTCATAGCGGCAGTAGCCCATGTTGAGCAG
Source organism: Nonomuraea sp. NPDC002799 (assembly GCF_053592075.1). Lineage (NCBI taxonomy): Bacteria > Bacillati > Actinomycetota > Actinomycetes > Streptosporangiales > Streptosporangiaceae > Nonomuraea > Nonomuraea sp. NPDC002799. The sequence goes on along the minus strand of NZ_JBSFVA010000091.1, from coordinate 4,117 downwards.
GCACAGTGCCAGCACCGCGTAGTGCGGCTCGTCTCGACTGCCGACGAACGCCTCACACCGGTAAGCCAGTTCGCGACACTCCGCTTCGTCGCCCGCCATCGCCGCGTGCATCGCAAGGATCTCGCGGTGCCGGGTCGCGGCCAACTCGCTCCCGGTCGCTTCAGCCAGGGTCAGGCCCTCTACCGCGTCCGCACGTGACTGGCGCAGCGCCCCGAGTTGGAGGCGCGCCCACGCCGACCTGTGGAGCACTTCTGCAAGACTGCCGGTCACTCCACGCTCGCGACATGCGGCGAGCGACGCAAGGGTTCTCGACAGCGCGGCTCGGTCATCGGCCACGAGCAAGAGCAGCCCAATGGTGAGTAGTTCGTCCGGCATCGTGTTCGCGGAAGCCGGACGTTCGATCAGGTGGTCGACCCGGTATCTCAGCTCGGAAGCTGCCTCGAAGCCCCCGGCGGCGAACTGCGCGGCAAGCTGAATCGCAACAAGCCGCGCACGCGCGTCCGCTTCCAGCTTCGCCACAACCGCGTCGATCAGGGGTGCGGCCATCTCATTGACCACCGGGTCAGGCGCGAACTGGAGTGCGCGGCACACGCTGGTCAACATGCGCTCCGCCACGTGTGGAGCAGTGTGCACCAGCGGTGAGACAGCATGGAGCAACGTTCGACAAGCGGCCGAGCTCGACGTCCGCGCGTACTCGAAATGGGAAGAGATGAGCGCGATCTCTGCCGCAGCCTCGGGGTCGGGTGCAAGCAACGACGCTCGGGTGGCCACCTCCGCCGCCGCGTTGAGACGCCCGGTGCTGACGTCGGATTGAGCTGATGAGATCAGCAGCCGTACGCGCCTGCGCTGATCGGCGGTGAACGACGCCGCGCGTTCGTACGCCGTGGCGCTCGCCGCGTACGAGCCGCGCGCCGAAGCGCGGTTCGCGGCCCCTTCGAGTGCGATCGCGACCGCATCGTCAAGGCCTGGTGTGCCGGCGGCCATATGCCAGGCTCTGCGGTCCGCCTGTTCTTCGCGGTGCAACACCAGCGCGAGCGTCTGGTGGATCTCGAATCTCTGAACCAGAGTCGCCTGTTGGTAGACGACCCGGCGGATCAGTGGATGGCGGAAGGTCAGCGCGGAACCACTCAAGTGGATCAGGCCAGCCGCTTCGGCCGGTTCAAGGTCCGCAAACGACGCACCCACGCGCCCGGCCGCCGCCAAGAGTACGGTCAGGTCCCCGCTCTCGTCGGCAGCTGCGGCGAGGAGCAGCAGAGTCCGCGCGGGCGCTGGTAGCGCCCGCACACGGTCACCGAATGTTCTCTCTGCTCGATCCGGGGCGGGTCCTGGCAGCAAGAGGAGATCCATCTCGTTGAACGCTTCAAGGCCGGACTCGATGAGGGCGGCGCCGAACTCGACCAGCGCCAGGGGATTGCCGTCAGCGGCAGCCACTACGCGACGGCGTGACGTCTCGTCCAGGCCAGGTTGCAGTTGAGTGAGCAACGTGTGAGCTGCGGTTTCCTCCAGGCCGGTCAGGCGCATTTCGGGCAGATCCGGGTCGTCGAATTTGCGTTCACCATCGCGCACCGAAAAGAGCATGACCACGCCCTCGGTGCCGAGCCGGCGCGCCGCAAACCACAACGCGTCCGCCGATACCTGGTCCACCCAGTGCGCATCATCGATCACACAAAGCAATAAGCCTCGGTTTGCGAGGCGGGACAGCAGACTGATCACAGCTAAGCCGACGAGAAAGCGATCCTGATACGTAATCGGTGGTGTGTCGCTCGTGAGCATCCCGAGGGCACTGCGCAGCGCCACGGCCTGCGCGACAGGCAGCGCATCGATCTGTTCCACGAAGTCGCCGAACAGCATATGCAGGGCTGCGTACGGCAACTCGGCTTCGGCTTCGACGCCACGCACATGGACGATGCGTGCGTTGACCCCCGGCCGGATGTCCGCCGTGGCAGCCATGGCCCAATCCAGCAGCGCAGACTTGCCGATGCCCATGGGACCGTGGACGACCAGCGCATGGCTATGCCCGCGGCATGCCCTGTCGAGAATCTCCGTGATGACCGCAGTCTCGGTTTCGCGTCCCAGAAGGGCCGCTGACCGCGCTTCTCCCGATCCCATGGCCCTTTGGCTCATGTTCGACCGCCAGCAGACATACCGTTGTGCGTGGGATGACCCGGCGGCAGCTGGCGGGAGCCATACTCGGTCATGCTCGGATGATTTCGTCCGCTCAAAGAATTCTCATTCTGATGGCGAGGGGTCTGACGTGAGTTCTGCTGACGCAAGCTCTCTGCGTTTCTTCCAAGGCTTCGGTGCGCTGCGCACGTGCCAGGGCGCGCCGTCGAGGGGGAGGCCGTGCAGGAGAACGAAGTCCGCTCAGGTCCAGTCGTCGGCGACGTAGGTCCGGGGCGACGACTTCCTGCCAGCTGCCGGACAGCGTGACCGAGGCTGTCCCTGAGCGGACTTCGGACGGGAAGGCCGGCGTTTGCCAAGGTGGTCAGCCGGTGCCGAGCAGTTGGGCGATGCGCCGGCCGACCTGCTCGACGGGGAGCTGCCGACGGCCGGCGCGGGCCAGGACCAGCGCGCCTTCGATCAGGGCGAGTACCGTCGCCGCGAGCTCGTCCGCCTCGGCCGCGTCATGACCGTCGGCTCGCAGGGCATCGGCCAGCCCCCGCTGCCAGCCCGCGTAGATACCACCACAGATCAGCTGCAGGTCGTCGTTGGTCGCGGCCACCTCCAGTGCCACGGTCGCCACCGGGCAGCCCTTGGCGTAACCGGCCGCCACCATCCGGTCGGCCAGCGCGTCCAGCAGAGCCAGGACGAGGTCGCGGGAGGTGGGCGCCGCCTCAGCCAGCTTTGCCACGATGCCGTCGACCTCCCGGCCCGCGGCGACGAGGGACTCGCCGACCAGCTGGTCCTTGCCGCCCGGGAAGTGATGGTACAGCGAACCCCGGGGGGCGCCGGCCACCGCGAGCACCTCATTGAGCCCGGTGCCGTGATAGCCCTTCGCCTCCACGAGCGTCCGAGCCGCGTCGATCAGCCGCGCCCGTGTCTCATCACCCTTGATCGCCACGCGCATATGATAGACCGATCTGCATAATCGCGTCTAGATCATCCGAACGCCGGCCGACTCGCGTGACACGGTCGCGACTGCGGGAATGGAGGCCGGCACCGAGGCGGCTTTGCGCCGGACCCGTCCGGGCCAGCGGGGGTGGTCCGGCCCGACGGTGTCCTGGTTCGATTTCCCGCGGTGAGTGTTACGTTCGTGTGGCTTTTCTCGTCGCGGCGGTGATGAGGGAGACGAATGCGATGACGGCCGCGCTTGTCCGCAGGGCGTGGGCGATCTGCCAGCGGTCACGAATGTTCGCCCAGTTCATGGGAGGTGCCTGAACGCGCCAGGTGAGCTGATCGGCGTTGATGGGCAGATTGATCACGAGTGTCAGGGCGAAGATCGCGAGTAGTAGCGCGAGTGCGATCAGGTTGAGCCAGAACGTGCGTCCGCGCGATGTGAACCTGAAGGCAAGCAGGAGCGCCGTCGAGATCAATGCCGGTAGGAGCGTGGCGGATGCGAGCGTGTCCAGTGAGTCGAGTTCGACCTGCCGGACTTGCGTGTATACATGCAGGTCGTAACTGCGGAGCGATGTTTCGAGGACGAGGACCGCGACGACGAAGCCGGTGAAAAGGCCCGTGAACATCAGGCTCACCCGTTGCGCGATCCGGATGACCATGGTGTCGGTCACGGCCGTTCCTCCCTGGTCAAGCCGGGAGCTCATGAGCTGGCCGACGTCGCGAAGGCGGTGGCGTTGTCGGTGGCCCAGGCAGCGAAGGTGAGCGCGGGACGGCCCAGGAGTTGTCGCACGGTGTCCGTGGTGGGGCCCGGCGCGCGGGCGTAGTCGGCCAGTGAGCCGAGCAGCCGGTCAGCGATTTCCTCGGGCAGGCCCTGGGCGAGCATGGCCTGGCGGATCTGCTCGGGGGTAAGTTCCTGAAAGGTCAGTGCCCGGCCGATGGCCTCGCCTATGAGGCGGACCTTGTCGTGCTGGGTGAGCGACTGCGGGCCGGTGAGCAGGTAGGAGCGCCCCTCGTGTGCGGGGTTGACGAGCGCCGCGACCGCCACCTCTGCGATGTCGCG
>NZ_JBSFVA010000090.1:0-8251 GCF_053592075.1 Nonomuraea sp. NPDC002799 | reverse complement strand
CTGGACCCGACCGGCAAGGGCCGCAAGCGTTGGATCACCCGCTGGAAGGCTGCCCTGAACGCCTTCGCCATCACCTTCGAAGGCCGCCTGACCCCACTCACCCGCTAATCAAGCAAAATCGAGATACACCACTGACTGGACACACCTGCTCCGTCCGTTTCGTTCCGCAACGGACGGAGAGCTGGGAGGAGCCCCGATGACGAAAGGGAAGGCCGTGCTCATCGGCGAGCAGCCCGCGGATGTCCAGGAACACCCGGCGGCCCTGGTTGTCGAACTGGTGGGTGCTGACGCGGTCGACCGCGACCCGGACTCTCCGAGACTAACGGCACCGTCGGATATTGCAACTGTCTGAATACCTCGCCGTGTGGGGCCTTGCGTGGCCTGGAGCTGGTTGTCGTGGTGGTCAGGTGTTGCTGATCCGCAGGGCGGTGGTGAGGGCTCTGAATTCGGTGATGCGGAGGACTCGCGCGGCCAAGGCGTAGAGGGCGGCTCCGATCACGGCCGCGGCGCAGACGGTGATGAGCGAGCCGGTCCAGTCCGTCCCGGCTGTGGTGCCGAGGATGCGGTTGATAGTAGATGCGGCGAGGCCCGCGACGATCGCGGCGGCGAGTATCCGGGTGTGGGTACTGAGCAAGCGGTGTCCATCGACTCTGCCAATCCGGCGGCGCAGCAGCTGGGCCGTGAGGAGGAGCCCGGCGGTGTAGGCGATGGCGGAGCAGGCCGCGAGGGCGATAATCAGGTTCGGGCCGGGCGCGAATTGTGCGGCGGCCAGGCAGGTGGCGATGGTGACGGCGGAGACGCCGACGCTCAGGAGTGCGGGTGTCGCCGAGGGCGTAGAAGACTCGCGACATGATCTGGTAGCCGGCGAAGGGGACGAGCGCGAGGCCGTAGGCGGCGAGCACCGAGCCGGTGAGATGGGTGGCGGCGGGTGAGGCGTTGCCGTGGGCGAACAGCACGGTGGTCAGTTGCGGGCCGAGCACGATGAGCGCTGCGGCGATGGGGACCAGGACCACGCCGGTGAGTCGTAGGCTCTGGGATAGCTCGGCGGTGACCTGGGCGAGGTCACGGTTGGCCGCTGCCCGGCTCATTCTGGGCAGGACCGCGGTGATGACGGTGACGGCGATCACGGCGTAGGGCAGTTGGAACAGCGTGTAGGCGTTGGAGTAAACGCTGACGGCGCCTGGGCCGGCCTGCGAGGCGATCCGGGTGATCACCACGAATACGGCCTGGGCGGCGGCCACGGATGTGATGGTCCATCCGGCCAGGGCGACGATGCGCCGGACGCCGATGCCTCGCGGGTCGGCGCGCAACCGTAGCCGGAATCCGGTCCGCCGGCTGACCAATGCGAGCACGATCATCTGGGCGGCGACTCCGGCGCTGGTGCCGATCGACAACAACAGCAGCTGAACGTGAGTCAGTGACTCCAGCTTCCCGGTGCCGCCGATCAGCAGGAAGATCGAGGCGGTGGCGATGACGACGAGGTTGTTGGCCACCGGGGCCCACATGGGCGCGATGAAGTGGCTGCGTGCGTTGAGGATCGCGGCCAAGGTCGCGCTCACGCCGTAGAACAGGATCTGGGGCATGAAGTACCGGGTGAGGACGACTGCCAACTGCCGCTGGTCAGGGCTGAACCCGGGAACGTAGAGGTCCACGATGAACGGCGCGGCGATGATCGTCACGATCACCACGGCTCCAAGGCCATAGACCACCAACGACAGCAGCCGCTGGGCGAACAGGTCGTCGTCGATGTCACCGTTAGCGGCCGTACGAACCAGCAGGGGAACGAGCACGCTCGCGAGCGCGCCGCCGAAGACGAGCTCATAGATGGTGTTGGGGGTGACGCTCGCTGCGGTGTAGGCGTCCAGCAACTGAGTTCCCAGCCCGAGGGCGGCCACCAGCGCCAACGTGCGCACGAAGCCGGTGACCCTCGAGACGATAGTGGCGGTCGCCATCGCCCGGCCCGTCCGGATACGGGTCCAGCCGAGATATCGGGAAAACCGGCCATGAGTCGATCTTGACGCCAGTTTCCCCAGGCAGACGTACGGTCAGCGGTCAACCGTGATCAGCTTGAGGGCGTCTTCCTTGTCCTTGTCGGACGGCAAGCTGTACCGCCGGGTGGTCTCCAGACGGGCATGGCCAAGGATCTCGGCAACCAGGACCAGGTCGGCCTTGCCGCGGACCAGCGTGGTGGCGAGCGTGTGGCGCAGGACGTGCGCCGTGGTGGGATCATCCAGCCCAGCGTTCTGAGCGATCTCGGCGATGATGCCGCCGGCGGCGCGGGCGCTCAGCCGTCCGCCCTTGGCGTTGAGAAATAGGGCACGGTTGTCGTCGGCGCGGGGCCAGTTGGGGCGCTCATCGAGCCAGAGCTGCAGCTCGGTGCGGAGTTTGGGGTGGATGTCGACCTCGCGGAACTTGCTGCCTTTGCCGTACAGGCGCAGCCTGCCCTTGCGGGCCGACATCTGGATGTCGTCGACGTCGAGGCGGACGACCTCGCTGATGCGGGCGCCGGCGTAGTACGGGATCAGCGCGATGCACCGGCCCCGGGGCGACAGATGCGCCTCCACGGCGCGCAGCCAGCGGATGCGGGCGCGCTCCTCCAGGGCGCGGGGCGCGTTCTTGGGCAGGTCTTCGCGGGCGATGTCGGCCTTGCCCAGGCCCCGGCGGGTGTAGAAGTCGTCCAGGGCGGTGAGGGCGGAGTTGACGTAGACGCGGCTGCGCCGGGCGGGGCCGTCGCGCAGCAGCCACATCCGGTAGTCGCGCACGGCCCAGTCCCGCGCCTGCCGATCGGAGAGAGGGTCGGCGGTGTAGGTGGCGGCGTGGTCGGCCAGCCAGGCCAGGTACATCCGCACGCGGGAGCGGTAGGTGCGCCGGGTCTCGGCCGTCAGTGGCGCGCGCTCCAGCGCGGCGGCGTACTCGTCGAGGATGACGTCATATGCGGGCGGCAGCCTGGTCGGTCGGGCGCCCGGACGGGGCTTCGTAATCTCGGAAGCGGATCCGGGCTTCTGGAGAGATCCGGGTTGCGTAATCTCGGAAGTCACATCTGGGAGTGTACTTCCGAGATGACGTCAATCTCGGAAGTACGGTGCATTCGTCCGGCGATTGATGCGATGGTCAGGCTCGCAGTCCGGGAATGATCATGTGGTGCAGAATTATGGGCTGTGGAAGGCGACTTCAGGGTTGCCCTGGGTGGGGGCGTCTAGCAGGGGTTGTGCCCTGCCTTTGAGGTGCTGGTCGAAGAAGGCGGTGACGTAGGCGCGGGTGATCGCTATTCCGCGTTCGGCGGCGATGGTGCCGGAAGCCGACAGGTCGGCCTTGCTCTCCGCGATGGACAGGTCGGTGAAGCTGTCGTGGACGGCTTGGGCGACGGTGAGCCAGCGCTTCCAGCCGTTCAGGACCGGCCAGGTGCCGTCCCAGGTGTGGTCCTTGCCAGGGCTGTGGTCGGACTGGCTGCCCACGAGCAGAAAAGGGCGGTCGCCGAGGCCGGTGGCGGGGAGGGTGGCGTTGATGGTGCCGTCGAGGTTGATGCCCGCCTTGACCCGCCGGTCGGCCAGCATGGTGGCGGAGGCGGCGTCGCCGCCGAGTGAATGGCCGGCCATGCCGATGCGCTTGGGGTCGATCAGGCCAGCGTGTTTCCAGGCGGGGCGGCGGCCGGTCAGCTGGTCGAGGACGAAGGAGACGTCCTTGGCGCGGTTCTTGGTGATGGTGGCCTTGCCACCCTCGGGGGGTCTGGGCTGGTCGCACAGGGGCGCGCAGGTGAGCAGGCCTGCGCCGGGGAAGGTGGTGCCGGAGGATTCGTAGGCATGGTCGATCGACGCGACGACGTACCCGCGGCTGGCCAGGTCCTCGGCGAGGGCGGTGAGGCTGGCCCGGGGCAGGCCGAGGCCGGGCGAGAGCACCACCAGTGGATGGCGGCCCACCTCGGGACGGGCGCCGGTGCGCGCGTAGGTCCGGGTGCCGCTGATGGCCTCCGCCGTCAGGCCGGTGCCAGGTGCCTTGCGCTGGATCAGGGACGCGGCCTCTTCCTTGGTCATGTACGGGGCGGGATCGCCGGTGGCGGAGCGGGCGGGGTAGTACAGGGAGAGCATGAGCCTGCGAGGGCCGGATTCGGGGACCCAGGGGTCCTTGCGGCTGGTGTCGACCAGGGACAGGATGTCGCGGCCGACCGGGTCGGCCCCGGTGGGACGGGGCAGCTGCAGATGGAGATCGGTGGTGGCCGACGCGTTCGTGGTGGCGCAGGCCATGGGGGCGCAGGCCGTGGTCAGGGCGAGGCAGGCCGCCAGGGCGACGGCCTGCAGGCGCGGGGTCTTCATCGGTTCCTTCCGGCAGGTGCTCAGACGTCGCGGCGGCGCACGACGAGCAGGGTCAGGACGGCGGCGGCCAGCGGCCACAGCGCGAAGACGGCCCAGGAGCCGGCCACCGTGGGTAGGGCAGGGTCGTCGCGGAGCTGGGGCAGGCCCAGGCAGGTACGCCAGACGTAAAAGGGGATCAGGGCGTACAGGTCGTTGAGCCACTGGTGGACGGTCGGCTGCAGAAATGTGGGCACGATGACCAGCACGCCGCAGACCGTAACGACGGCCGCCGCGGTGTGCCGCAGCAGCGCGCCGATCCCCATCCCGACCAGCGCTGAGACCGGCGCGAGCAGCGCGTTGGCGGCCAGCACGCGCACCACGGCGGAGTCGCCCAGCGAGACGGCGACGCCGCACCCGGACAGGATGGCCTGGCTGACGCCGAAGGTGGCCGCCGAGATCAGCGCACCGGTCGCGAGCATGACGGCGCCGACGACGGCCAGCTTGGCGGCCACGACGCGGTGACGGGCCGGGACGGCGGTCAGGGTCGTGCGGATGAGGCCGGTGGCGTACTCGCCCACAATGGTGAGCGCGCCCACGGTTCCCGCACCGATCATGAGCATGGTGGCGGACAGGCCGCTGAACACCTCCGACAGGGAGTTGAACCTGGCCCTCTCCATCGGGGTGAAGTCGGGCCAGCCGTTGCGGGCGTCCAGGCTGCTCTGCACGGCGAACGCGATGATGGCCAGGATGCCGAGGCCGAACAGCCAGCGGGTGGAGCGCAGCGACCAAAGTTTGATCCATTCGGCGGCGAGCAGGTCGTGGAAGCGGGCAGAGGTCATCGCGGGTCACCCTCTGGTACGGCGCTGCGGTGCTCGGAGCGGTCGGCGGTCAGCTCCATGAAGGCCTGCTCCAGCGAGGCGGCGCGCGGGGCGAGCTCGTACAGCAGGATGCGCCGCTCGTAGGCGAGTTCGCCGATGCGGGCGGCGCTCAGCCCGGTGACGGTCAGGCATGCGCCTTCGTCCTGCCGTACGTGGGCTCCTGCGTGGGCGAGGACGGTGGCGAGTTCGGCGGGGTCGGGCGTGCGTACGGTGACCGACGCGCCGGTGCCGCGGGCGGCGAACGCGGTCAGGCTCTCAGCGGCGATCAGTTCGCCGCGGCCGATGACGATGAGCCGGTCGGCGGTGTGCTCCATCTCGCTCATCAGGTGGCTGGAGACCAGCACGGTGCGTCCTTCGCCGGCCAGGCGCCGGAACAGGCCGCGTACCCAGCGCACCCCTTCGGGGTCCAGCCCGTTGACGGGCTCGTCGAACAGCAGCACCGGCGCGTCTCCGAGCAGGGCGGCGGCGATGCCGAGCCGCTGGCGCATGCCCAGGGAGAACCCGGCCACCCGGCGGCGGGCCACGCTCTCCAGCCCCACCTCCCGCAGCACCTCACCCACCCGGCAGCGCGGCAGGCCGTTGCTGCGGGCCAGCGCGGATAGGTGCGCCGCGGCGCTGCGCCCGCCGTGCACGTCGCCGGCGTCCAGCAGCGCTCCGGCGTGCCGCAGGCCGGCCCGGTGCCGGGCGAACGGGCGGCCGTCGATGGTGGCGGTGCCGCTGGTGGGCCGGTTCAGCCCGAGGATCATCCGCATCGTGGTGCTCTTGCCGGCGCCGTTCGGGCCGAGGAACCCGGTGACGCAGCCCGGCCGCACGGTGAAGGTCAGGCCGTTCACGGCCGTCACCTCGCCGTAGCGCTTGGTCAGTTGGTTGACTTCGATCACCCGCCCAACGGTGTCGCAGACCGGGCAGGCGTGACATCTGGCTGCGGGCCGGTTCCGGGCGGGCAGGGGTGGCCTGCGGGCATAGGCCGGCAGGCCGATGCCCGCAGCGGAAACCGATGACTACGATCGACCGGGTGCGCGATGAAATGCCCAGGCCACCCTTGACCCAGCGGCTGCCGCATGGTGTGCGGACGGCGCTCACCTGGTGTGCCGTCGTGGCCTCCCTGCCGCTGCTGTACGCCGTGACGCTGGCCGATGACGAGAGTCTGCTGCCCGTGGGTGCGATGCACGCGGGTTTCGCCGCCGCGATGGCGTTTCCTCTGGTGGGGGCCCGGCGGCGGCCGTGCGCGGTGCTGGCGGTGCTGCTGGCCGAACTGCTCGTGGCCGTGGCGTTGGCGCAGCCCGCGGAGCGGGTCTGGCCGCTGATGCCGGTGGCCGATCTCCTGGTCTGTTTCATCACGGCCACCCGGTCACGCCGTACCGGCCTGGCCGCGGCGGCCACCACGTTGATCGTCCAGGAGGCGGCCTGGCACGTGGCCCTGCTGACTCAGGGGTTGCGCGTCTTCGCGTCAGGCTTCCTCGCGCTGTCGGGCCTGCTCGGCCTGGGCGTCGTGGTCGCCTGGACGGCGGGCACGGCGCTCCGGCAACGACGCGAGTACGGCCGGGCGCTGCGTGCGCAGGCCGAGCTTCAGGCGGTCACGGCCGACAGGCTACGCATCGCGCGCGAGCTGCACGACATGGTCGCGCACAGCATCGGCGTCATCGCCATCCAGGCCGGCGCGGGCGCGCGGGTGATCGACAGCCGGCCGGAACAGGCGCGGGACGCGCTCGCCGCGATCGAGGCCGCCGGCCGGCAGACCCTGCAGGGACTGCGGCACATGCTCGGCGTGCTCCGCGAGCCCCCCACCGCATCGGAGCCGGAAGCGGCGCCCTTGTCGGGGCTGGCAGACCTCGACCGGCTCGCCGAGACGACCACGGCCGCCGGCGTCCGCGTGGACGTGCGCCGCCAGGGGAAGCCACGCGGGCTGCCCCCCGCGGTGGACCGGTGCGCCTTCCGCATCGTCCAGGAGTCGGTGACCAACGTCGTCCGCCACGCCGACGCCCGCCACTGCCAGGTCGTCCTCGACTACGCGCCCGACGAACTACGCGTCGACATCACCGACGACGGACGCGGCACCGCCACCACTGCGGCCTCACCCGGCAGCGGGTACGGGATCGCCGGCATGCGCGAGAGAGCCGCTCTGCTGGACGGCCGTCTCAGCGCCGGACCACGCCCAGAGGGTGGTTTCCGCGTCACCGCCACCCTCCCGCTACCAAGTCCGCCCTCAGCGCGGGGGCGTGCCCAGACCGCTCACGTGGAGGCACGTTGACCATCCGCGTCGTGCTCGCCGACGACCAGCCGCTGATCCGCGCCGGTCTGCGCATGGTCATCGACGGCACTCCCGACGTCGTTGTCGCCGGGGAGGCCGGGACGGGAACCCAGGCGATCCAGCTCACCCGGCAGCTACGTCCCGACGTGGTCGTGATGGACATCCGGATGCCCGGCATGGACGGCATCGAGGCCACCCAGACCATCACCACCGAATCGCCGGCCACCCGCGTGATCATGCTCACGACGTTCGACGATGACAGCAACGTCTACGCCTCGCTGCGGGCCGGGGCGAGCGGGTTCCTGGTCAAGGACATGGCGCTGGAGGACATTCTGTCCGCCGTCCACGTGGTCGCCGCCGGCGACGCCCTGATCGCACCCAGCGTCACCCGCCGCCTCATCGCCGAGTTCGCCGAACGCCCCGAACCTCGCCCGCGGCCACGCGAGTTGGCTGGCGTCACCGCGCGAGAACGCGAGGTGCTGACCCTGGCCGGGCGCGGCCTGTCCAACGCCGAGATCGCCGCCCACCTGCACATCAGCCCCGGCACCGCCAAAGCCCACATCGCCAGCCTGCTCACCAAACTCGGCGCCCGCGACCGCATCCAGCTCGTCATCGCCGCCTACGACGCCGGCCTGGTATCCCCGCTCCATGACGATCGATAACGAGAAGCGCGCCGGCCCAGCCCCGTCAACCACTGTCTGACAACTTGGCGGCTACCCCCCGGCAACGGCGCCTCTCAGAGGATGTTCTGTGACGGTATGGGCTTTTGGTCCCTGCAGTTGAGTAGGGATTTTCGTGAAATAGGTTGACGTTCAGTGTGAGTGCGCTCAACT
>NZ_JBSFVA010000089.1:0-8611 GCF_053592075.1 Nonomuraea sp. NPDC002799 | reverse complement strand
AGATGCAGCCCTACGATCGCCACTGCATGGCTGGACGCCGTACGTGCTTGAGGGCGATCGACGATCCAGGGTTCGTTCCTCACCCTGGCTCACCGAGCAACGTGGCTGATCGCGGTTCGGCGGCGGACGGCACGCGGATGCGCAAAGATCCTTGAGCGTGGCCCATGGCGGTGTCAGCTGAGAGGAAACGTCCGTGATCGACTCAACTTACAGCAAGTGGTTTCGCCTGCAAACCCCGCTGGTCGTCGACTTGACGTGGTGTTCCGCCACCAAGATTGACGACGTCCTGGCTGCGTATGGCATCTCACCCGAGAGCACTCAGCCGGCACGCTTCAACGCAGACGACGTCGACATGCTCATCGGGCGCCTCGGCAATGGCACCGTCATCATGGACTACCGCGTCGATTCTGTCACCGAGGGTGCTCTTCCCATTCTGGCGCAGTATGGTCCCTGCCTGAGCGCTGTATGGATCGATGAAGCCCCAGCCTTGGTCTCTTATCGGACGGAAAGCGGCCTGGTGGTCAAGTTCGACATGCTGGATTGGGACTGGTATCCAGTTCCTGATCTCGCCAGCGTCGAGCAATGGATCGCCGCCAGCCCAGCGGGTCGGGAGACCTGGGAGAACAGTTGCGGTCTCGCCACGCTCATCACCGCCGAAGCGCTATGCCAGGCTGTGGTCGACGACGAATGGATGCGATCCGTACACACTGGCTTCACCTCACCGGATCCACTGGTGCAGGAGATGCCGTCAGGCTCACGCTCGCTCAGTTCGATCATCGAAAAATACGGTGACCGCGCACCGTAGGACAGAGGTCCGGCAGAACCGACCCCGTGACCACACACGTGATCGCCGTGCCATTAGCGTGCCATTAAGGGCGGTCAACACGGGTCAGTCACGGTTACTGGCGGACTGCCTGCCGCCCAGGTCAAGGCGGTTGTCCTCGGAGATCAGACCGATTTGCAAGCAGGAAGTCAGGAGTTCGAATCTCCTAGGCTCCACGCATACGAAAGCCCAGGCCAGGCGTCTGGGCTTTCGATCTTTCCGAGGGCTATTTCTGGTCCCGTGCCCGTTGCGTGCCCGATGGGGTCGTCGAGTGCGCCGCATGCTAGATCGTTGAGCTTCCGGGCCCTTGCCCGTGATCTGAATCAATGACGCTTAACCCGTACGGTTCCGGCGTCGAGGTCCCGCCGCTGGAGTCCGGTGATCTCGCCCCAGCGCAGGCTGGCGAACGTGCCCAGCAGGGCGAGAGCCCGGTACCGGTATTCGATGACGTCGACGATCCGATACACCTCGGAGACCGAGAGCACCGGACGCTCGGGAGACTGTTCCTGGCCGGCGACCTTGATCCGACACGGGTTGCGCTTGATAACCAGATCGTCCACCGCCGTGGTAAGAACGGCCTTGAGCAGCCGGTACGCCCTGGCGACTGTGACCTCGCTGACACCCTGGTCGAGCAGCTCTGGCGGGTAGCCGGCGCCGTCCAGGACGACCACGTTGTCAGGGATAGCGCCGACGAGTCCTCGTTGGCGTGATCGGGTCCGGGCTGCTTCCGCGGCGAGGGCCAGATCGCACGTACGTCACTTCTCCTTGCGCCGGTAGAGGGGAGTGGCTAGTTCGGCTTTGACTAGTTCCCCGATTGCCGAGTCGTGGTCGATAGCGACGACCGCCGAGAATCGGTGATCGTGTCAGGATGAGCCGCAGTCGTGGCCGGTGCTCAAGGTGTCGTTCCTCCGCAGGACTTACACGCGGTCTTGCCTGCCGCTACCGCCGAGCTCAGCTCCACGTCGACGATTTCTCGCAGATCGTAGCCTTGGGCCTGGCCGCCCTCTTGCCCGGATCGAAGCCCGATGCAATCGTCTGACGTGTGATAGCGGTCCCCTGCTCCAGTCACGTACACGCGGGTCATCGGTATCGTCCCCTTCTGAATTCGTCATGTCTGGCTCGGTAGGTTTCCCATGAGGCATTAGCGTGGCCAGTGGCCGTCACGGCACATGTAGGTGCGGCCGTTGGATGCGACGCCGACCGCTCCAGAGCTGCCGCAGATGCCAACCCGGGCACGTTTTGGCGACCGGCACAGGCTTCGGCTTGGTTGGACGAGTGCGCTTCGGTTGGCGCCGTCCTGTGCTGGGGTATCGGTCGTGGCGGTTGCCGGTCTTCATCACGCCTTCGCCATCTTTGTCATTCTCGTAGTGGTCTTCGATGCTGTCGTTGAGGTCGTCAACGGGTTCTGGCGTCAATGAGGTGGTGCGTGACGGGATGGGCGGTGGGCTGTAGGTGGCGGAGAGTGTCGGGTCATTGCTGACGGAGAGGGCGTTGCAGCCGGCTGCGATCAAGAAGACGGTTGCGAGGCAGCCGCAGCCTTTCGCTTGATCGCGCGCGGAGGACTTGGCGTTGGGCATCGGGTGTCCCCTCCGGCTTCGCGTGAATACGAACGGTATATAGGACGCTGCTTTGCGCTACTTAGTTGGCGGAAGTCCTCACAGGCTGATCTGCTGGTTCGAGGCTCAGCGGAGGTATACCGTTCGCTATACTCTTGCATGTGGCAGACGAGTGGGATGTCTACATCGTCGACGAGGTGCGCGAGTGGATCGGGCAACTCGACGACGCGACACATAGGCGTGTTGTGCAGGCGATCGACGCGCTTGCCGAAGGGGGGCCAGGTCTGGGACGGCCGCTGGTCGATACGATCACCGCCTCACATCTGCAGAACTTGAAGGAGCTTCGGCCGGGGACCGTGCGGATCTTGTTCGCCTTCGATCCGTGGCGGTCCAGCATCCTGCTGGTCGCGGGTGATAAGGCTGGACGGTGGAATGCCTGGTACAAGCAGGCCATCCCGCTCGCCGAGCAGCGCTACGAGATCTATATGAAGGAACGGCAGGCGGAGGAGGGCGGATCGTGACGGGTTATGTGCGTTGGAAGGACATTCGCGCTGAGCATGTCGAACGCGCCGGCGGTGAGGACGCGGTTGAGGCGGGCAAGCAGGAACTCCTCGCCAAGGTGCAAGGACACCGGCTTGCTGAGATCCGCCGTAGTCGAGGGCTGACCCAGCAGGCCATCGCACAGCGTATGGGGGTCACCAAGGGGCGCATTTCGCAAATCGAGCAAGGCAAGATCTCGGGTCAGGACGTGCTCGCCCGGTACGCCGTTGCTCTGGGAGGTCGGCTTCATCAGTCGATCTACTTCGACGACGGTGACATCGCTGCTATCGCCTGAGATGGCGGCGCCGGCACAGGTGCTGTGTACAGCAGCAGATACAGCAACGTCGGCTTACGTGATCACACGTCATCAGGCCGCATCTGCCGTCTGACCAGGTCGAGACCCTCCCCATATGGTGACCGGCTCCCGTTTGCAAGCAGGAAGTCAGGAGTTCGAATCTCCTAGGCTCCACGCATACAAAAGCCCAGGTCATTGGCCTGGGCTTTTGATCTTCCTAAGGGCTATTCAGGTCCTCGTGCCCGTTGCGTGCCCGATGGCTTGTCAAGTGCTCCGCGTGCGAGGCCGTCGAGCTTCTTCGCCACCTCGCGCTGACGTTCGTCGGTGGAGTGCTGGTAGATGATCGCGGCGCGCGTGCTGGCGTGCCCCATCCTCGTCATCAGGTCCCGGGTAGAGGCGCCCGCGTCGGCCGCCAGAGTGTTGCCCGTGTGTCGTAGATCGTGGAAATGGATCTTTGGCACGCTCGCGTCCCGGAGTGTCTTGGCCCAGACACGCCGGTTGAAGTTGGTGTTGCGGAGAGGTCCGTTGTCAGGGCCGGCGAAGACCAAGCCCTCTTCCCCGTCCTGGGTGAAGTCCCTCACGTGCGCCCGTAGCTTATCGATGATCAGGTCTGGAATCACCACGGTCCCCTTGCCCGCCGCCGACTTGGGAGGCGTGAAGATCAGGCCCTTGCCCGTGATCTGGATCAACTGGCGCTCGATCCGGACTCCAGGTCGAGGTCTCGCCGCTGGAGTCCAGTGATCTCGCCCCACCGCAGGCTGGCGAAGGTGCCCAGCAGCACCAACGCTCGATACCGGTGTTCGATGACATCCACGATCCGGTAGACCTGAACGACCGTGAGCACCGGACGTTCCGGTGACTGTTCCTGGCCGGCTCCCTTGATCCGACAGGGGTTGCGCTTTCGTAGGTGGCTGAGGTGGAAGCCTGATCATCCCGCCCACCATCGACCCGGGACAAGCCGAGCAGACCAGGGCCACGGGTACCAGATCGTTCGTCCGGTAGGGAGTTCCATCTGGTACCCGTGGCCCTGGCCCGCTTCCCCTCCGGGCGGTCGACGGCAGACGGGATGACCAGGCGGGCGAGGTGCGCGCGTCGCGCGAGAAACACCAGGTCGCGGGCTGATCGTCGTGCCATTAGCGTGCCATTAAGGGGGTAACCAGGGGTCAACCACGGTCACTCACGACCGGTCTCAGCCGAAAGTCAACGCCTCTTCGAGCCGGGATCCTTGCAATTCCCAAGCTGACAGTGCGGAATCGACTCCCATGGGGGTGGGACAACGGTGACAGGATGATCCGGCAAGGGAGGAGCACGCCGATGCGCAATCGGTTCCTGCTGGGAAAGCCGTTTTATCCATCGGGAGGGGAAGAGGCCCTTGTCAACGTGATCCATCGAGCCTTCATGGACATCCGGTGCATGGTCCGATATCGCAAGACGCTCTGGCTGGACAGTGATAACCCCGGAGCCGAGTCGACGGCCTACCTTCAGCGGATCCACATGCTGTCAGACCTCGGAGATCAACTGCCGTCATGTCTTGCAGCCATGATCCGTCGCCCTCGTTCCCGGAAGAACATCACGTGGAATCTGACCTACACGTGGAGAACCGCCGGCCCGGACAAGCGCCAGTGGCTGCGAGATGCATTCGCCGAAGTCGGCTACGACCATCATCATCTGTTCCCGGACCAAGGTGATCACGACAATTACGACGGGGCGACAAAGTTAGGGGGGAAAATCCGAACGGCCCGATCTGCCGCAGAGGCGGAGCTGACTGCCCTCGGGTACGACAAGGAGGCGTGGGAAGAGGACCGATGGCACACCCTGGAGGAGTTACCCGGTGGGGACGGCCCGCGTGCTCATGTGATCTTCACATTCACACCTCGCTCCCGGCTCGCGCGTTGGCGAGGGCGATCCCCGTTGACCCTGGCCGTGGATGTTGAGACGAACCGAGCAACGCTGGCGTCCAAAGATCTGGAACATAGACGGAATGATCTTGCTTGGTCCTGATCGGAAAGTTCACAGACCACAATTCAGGCCCCACGCGTTGAAATGAGCAGCGCTCCACTTTTAATCCGACGGTTGCAGGTTCGAGTATCGGACCTCGCGACCGTATCGATCTCGCGTCCGTGGGTCGGGCGATGTGACGTAGGCTGATCAGTAGGCATTGCTGGACTGAACTCGACTCCCGAGCTGATGACAATCTTCGTCGGACTTCTATGCATGGCCTTCCCTCACGTCTCGTACACCTACAAGCAGAACAGCGCACGGGACAAGAAGGGCAAGGTAATGAGTGATGGATGTACAAAGGACCTACGGGTCTCGATCGGTGGCCGGACGGCGGCTTCCCTCGTGACTGCGGCCTTGTTGTCCCCTCTGGGATGGTCGCAAGTCAGCGGGGGGTCGGGTTGAGCCGAGCAGCGCTCCGACATCCTGTTTGCGTGCCCGTTGCGTGCCCGATGGGGCGGGAAGCCAGGGGGAACAGCGGGGAGTCACAGGGAACGCAATAAGAGCGTTGAGCTGCGTCTTCGCAGGCCGATTTTGATCGTCGTACGTGTTTGCAAGCAGGAAGTCAGGAGTTCGAATCTCCCAGGCTCCACAGCAGAACAAAGGCCACTCCCCGTGATCGGGAAGTGGCCTTTGCGATCTTGTACGACTGCGAAGTACAGCTACGGCCTTCTCAGACGCGGGCGGCGCTCAGGTCGTGGACCTTGCCGGACAGGCACCCGAGACCCACAGGGATGGTTGGCTGGATGGGCGGAAGCGCGGCATGGCCATCTGATCATTCGTAGGTGCGGCGTACGTCCTTGACGTTCTCTACAAACGCTTCTATTCGCTGTTTGCCCACTTGCGCCACTCGGCCAGACCGCCCGCTTTGGCGTGGTGGCCAGGCAGTGCGACCCAGGGCAGCTCGGACATGCTGGCGAGCATACCCGCCGCTCGAACGCGCATTCGAGCCCGAAGGCTACGAGGCCGAGAGGTCGAAGTGGAAGCCGATGAGCAACAGCAGTAGGGCGAGCAATCGAATATGGATGACGCGCGGGTGCTCAAGCATCACGGCCGCAGCTGTGACCAGCTTTTGCATAGCTAGCTCAATGGCTTGTGCCAACTGCAGCGCACGAAGGCGCGTGTCTCGCAAATCGAGCGTGGCGAAGTCTCGTCAGTGGATGTAGTGGCCCGTTATGCGGATGAGGCGCCCAGGAGATTCCGGACAGTCGTCTACATAAGGAGCCGCCGGAAAATAACTAGCTGCTTTGATCTGGTTCGGTTGTGGTCTGGGCGAGGGTTAAGAGATCTGTGAGTGAGATCGATTGGGTATCGATGGACTTGATGCGCATGTGGTGCTGGCTCAGCAGGGGGCGGATCTCGTCGAGGGCGCGGTAGATCGTGCCGCGACTGGTGCCGATCAGGGCGGCGAGGGCCTTGACGCTCAGGCGTAATCGTAGGTGGAGCACGGTGATCAGGACGCGGCGAGCGAAGGGCAGCTGTGGAGGGCGGCCGGTGGGCAGGGCGGATCCGGTGCGGTCGTGGTATTGATGCTCTTTGGCCTGGTGGATGCCTTGTCGTAGGCCGTCCAGGGTGGTGGTCAGCTGGGTGAGGTCCGCGCGTGGCATGCCGGTGAGCATGGGGTGGGCCAGGAGATGCGGGTCGCATGGGTCCAGCCCGGCAGCAGATGTGCGGAGCGGCTTTGGGGTGGTTGGTTTTCGGCGGGGTGGCCGTTGGATGAGCGTGTGGGTTTCTGGATCTGATCGAGGCGCCAGCGTGTAGTTCCAGTCGCCGTGGAAGTGGTGTCGGGTGAGGGGCAGGGCGGCCAGGTCGGTGTCGCTGATGGTCACTCCGGTGAGGTAGGAGCCGGTGTCGAGTTCGGCGTGCACGCTCAGTCCGGTGTCGGTGGTGGTCGCGCTGATGGTGTTGACGACGACCTCGTGGCTGGTCAGCGGGCGACCTCGCCAGTTCAGCGTGATGTGGCAGAACAGCCGGTGCTCGATGGAGTTCCACTTGGAGGTGCCTGGTGGGAAGTGGCATACGGTGATCTCCAGGCCGGTCTCGGTGGCCAGGCTGGCGAGTTCGGCCTTCCAGGCGCGGATGCGGTAGCCGTTGGAACCACCCGCGTCCGCGGTGATCAGTAGCCGTTGCGCGGTGGGATAGGTGCTCTGGCCCATCGCCTGCCACCAGCGGCGGATCGCGGCCACCGCGAACGCGGCCGTGTCATGGTCGGTGCCCACGCTGACCCAGCCGGCATTGGCGGCCAGATCGTAAACGCCGTAGGGAATGGCTGAGCCCACCGCATCGGTGGGGAAATCGTGGACGTTGACCGGCGTCGGTGCACCCGCCGGCCGCCACTCGCGACCGGTGTTGGCGAACTCACCGATCAGTTCCTTCTTCTTGGTGTCGACGCTGATCACCGGATCCCTGCCGATCCGGTAGGACCGCGCCTGCTCGTTGATGTAGCGGAACTGGGCGTCACGATCGGGGTGCTGCTTGCCTTCGCGGATTCTGGCGTTGCCCTGCAGACTGAAATGCTCTGTTCGCAGCAGGTCAGCCACGGTGTCCGCGCTGATGCGATGCCCCTGACGGGTCAGTTCGGCCGCCAGATGGCGGGTCGACTTGGTCGTCCACCGTAACGGCGAGTCCGGATCTCCGCGCATGTCCGGCTCGACCAGCGCCAGCAACGCCGCACGTACCAGCGGTGCGGTCTGGGTGATCGGCTTTCGGCCCCCGCCTACGCGACGAACCCGACCCAGCACCGGCGCGCCGTCGGCAAGTTCATGTAAGCCTCGCGAGACCGTGCCCGCGTTCACCCCCGCAGCCCGGGCGACCGCCTCGATTCCCCCATGCCCGCGCGTCTGGGCTTCGGCCCCCATCAGTAACCGCCGCTGACGCTCGTCCAGATGAGGAAAGAGCAGCCGAAACTTCACCGCCAAGGTCGCCGAGCCATCTCGCCCATCGCCCATACCCCCACCATGACAGGCCCACCCCGACACACCAGCCTGCCGAGATCAAAGCAGCTAGTTATTTTCCGGCGGCTCCTAAGCTGACAGAAGTCTGGAGAGGTAGGTACGTGACGAGGCGTCGTAGGCAGTTCTCGCCGGAGTTCAAGGAAGAAGCCGTCCGCATGGTGCTGGAGGGTGAGCGGACGGTCGCGTCGGTGGCGCGGGAGTTCGACATCAACGCCAGCACCCTGGGCAGCTGGGTGAACCGGCATCGGATTGTGAGCGCTCAGGAGGAACCGCGGCCGGTCTCCGGGCCGGACCGGGCCAGGATCCGGGAGCTGGAGCGAGAGAACGCCGAGCTGCGCGAGAAGTTGATCTTCCTGAAAAAAGCGGCCGCCTTCTTCGCGGCAGAGACTCGATGACGCTCGCCAAGTACGAGCTCATCGACGCGGAGAAGGCCGACCACAGATCG
>NZ_JBSFVA010000088.1:0-9705 GCF_053592075.1 Nonomuraea sp. NPDC002799 | reverse complement strand
GGCCGGGCGCCCCGCGGCCCGGCGCGCCGGGGGGGTGGGGCGCGCGCGGTGCTCCACGCTTCTGGGCGGTGGGTCCGCGGGCCCGCCGGCCGCCCCACTCCTCGCCTTCGAAAACGCCGGGCGCGGCAGGCACGACCGCGCCCGGACGAGTTGGTACGCACCGCGCCCCGGACGAGCTGGTGCGATCGCCTTACTTCAGCCCGAGCCCGTGCACGAGCCCGGTGAAACCGGCCGCCGCCTGCCCGCCGGGCAGCATGGAGGCGCCTTCCACGCTCTCCACGGCCTTCGGCAGCAGGACGCCGATGACGTCGGCGCCCACTTTCCGCACCGGCTCCTGCAGGTCCATCGGCATCTGGATGCCGGTGCCCGCTACGCGGTTGTGGAAGGGCGCGTGGCCGATCGACAAGCCGGCGGGGAGTTGCTTGGCCACCGGCACCTTCGGCAGGGCGGGCAGCGCGGGCAGGGCCGGCACCCCGGCCGTGGTCGACAGGTCCTTCATGCCGATCGGGCCGGGCACCGCGGGGAACAACGCGGGCGAGGCCGAGATCAGCGAGGGCATGCCCCAGTTCGCCGCCATCCCGCCAAGGTCGGTCACCCCGAGCGCCGACTTGGCGCGCGCCAGACCGGTCAGGCCCATCCGCCTGGCCATGTGCCCGGCGGCCATGGCCAGTCTCGTGCTCTCCCGGGTGGCCATGCGGCTGCTGCCCGAGCCGCCGTCGTTCAGGCTCAGGCTGGTGTGCTCGTCGCAGGACGAGGCGACCGAGGTGGCGGAGAGCAGGGCGCGCTCCGGCTTCACGCAGGTGCCCGCCATCGAGGCCGGGGCGAGCCAGCTCACGCCGGCCATCAGGGTGGCCACCGCGATGATGCTTCGGATCGTCTGAGATGACACTTCGCGCCCCTGATCGATTCGGTGATGTGACGAACGCCGACCGTAGTCACACCACCGGCCGCAGGAGATCGGCTTGTCCGAAGAGTGGGCCGAACCTTACCGTCAGCGCGGCCCGATGACCGGGCCATGAAACGCCGGGGCCCGGAGATCACCTGGATCTCCGGGCCCCGGGAACGCGGTGGGTCAGGCGCGCTGGACGATCAGCTCGTCGTCGCCCAGGTCCACCAGGACCTTGTCGCCGTCGACGACCTCGCCCGACAACACGGCCTTGGCCAGCTTGTCGCCGATGGCCGACTGGACCAGGCGGCGCAGCGGGCGGGCGCCGTAGAGGGGGTCGTAGCCCGTCAGCGACAACCACTCGCGGGCCGCCGGCGTGACCTCCAGCGTCAGCCTGCGGTCGGCCAGGCGCAGCGCCAGGCGATCGATCTGCAGGTCGACGATGCGCGCCAGCTCCTCCGAGCCGAGCGCCTCGAAGAGGATCACGTCGTCGAGCCGGTTGAGGAACTCCGGTTTGAACGAGCTGCGCACCGCCCCCATGACGGCCTCGCGCTTGGCGCCGTTCGCCAGCGTGGGATCGACGAGGAACTGCGAGCCGATGTTGGAGGTGAGGATCAGGATCGTGTTGCGGAAGTCGACCGTGCGGCCCTGGCCGTCGGTCAGCCGCCCGTCGTCGAGCACCTGCAGCAGGAGGTCGAAGACCTCGGGATGGGCCTTCTCGACCTCGTCGAGCAGGACCACGGTGTACGGGCGGCGCCGGACGGCCTCGGTGAGCTGGCCGCCCTCCTCGTAGCCGACGTAGCCGGGAGGCGCCCCGACGAGCCTGGCCACGCTGTGCTTCTCGGAGTATTCGCTCATGTCGATGCGGGTCATCGCCCGCTCGTCGTCGAACAGGAAGTCCGCCAGCGCCTTGGCCAGCTCGGTCTTGCCCACCCCGGTCGGCCCGAGGAACACGAACGAGCCCGTCGGGCGGTCGGGGTCGGCGATCCCGGCCCGGCTGCGGCGTACGGCGTCTGAGACGGCCTGTACGGCCTGCTGCTGCCCGATGAGCCGCTTGCCCAGCTCCTGCTCCATCCGCAGCAGCTTGGCCGTCTCGGCCTCCAGGAGGCGCCCCGCGGGAATGCCGGTCCACGACGAGATCACCTCGGCGATGTCGTCGGCGCCGACCTCCTCCTTGACCATGGCGTGGTCCGGCGAAGCGGCGTCGGACGCGGCCTTGAGCACCTGCTCCAGCCGGGGCACCTCGGCGTACATCAGCCTGGACGCGGCCTCGAAGTCGCCGTCGCGCTGGGCCCGCTCGGCCGCGCCGCGCGCCTCGTCGAGCTGCTTCTTCAGCTCGCCGACCTTGTTGAGCCCGGCCTTCTCGTGCTCCCACCGGCCGACGAGGGCGTTGAGCTCCTCCTGGCGGTCGGCCAGCTCCTGGCGCAGACGGTCGAGCCGCTGGACGGAGGCCTCGTCGGTCTCCTTGGACAGGGCCAGCTCCTCCATCTTCATCCGGTCGACGTTGCGCTGGAGCTGGTCGATCTCCACGGGACGGGAGTCGATCTCCATGCGCAGCCGCGAGGCGGCCTCGTCGACCAGGTCGATGGCCTTGTCGGGGAGGAAGCGGTTGGTGATGTAGCGGTCGGACAGCGCGGCGGCGGCCACCAGCGCGCCGTCGGCGATCTGCACCTGGTGGTGGGCCTCGTAGCGGCCCTTCAGCCCGCGCAGGATCGCGATGGTGTCCTCGACCGTGGGCTCGCCCACGTAGACCTGCTGGAAGCGGCGCTCCAGCGCCGGGTCCTTCTCGATGCGCTCGCGGTATTCGTCGAGCGTGGTCGCGCCGATCATGCGCAGCTCGCCGCGGGCCAGCATGGGCTTGAGCATGTTGCCGGCGTCCATCGCGCCCTCGGCGGCGCCCGCGCCGACGACGGTGTGCAGCTCGTCGATGAACGTCACGATCTGCCCGTTGCTCTCCTTGATCTCGGAGAGCACGGCCTTGAGCCGCTCCTCGAACTCGCCCCGGTATTTCGCGCCCGCCACCATCGCGCTCAGATCGAGCGAGATGAGCCGCTTGCCGCGCAGCGACTCGGGCACGTCGCCGGCCACGATGCGCTGGGCCAGGCCCTCGACGACGGCCGTCTTGCCGACGCCGGGCTCGCCGATGAGCACCGGGTTGTTCTTGGTGCGGCGGCTGAGGACCTGGACCACCCGGCGGATCTCGGAGTCGCGGCCGATGACCGGGTCGAGCTTGCCGCCGCGGGCGTGCTCGGTCAGGTCGACGCCGTACTTCTCCAGCGCCTGGTAGGTGTCCTCGGGGGTCTCGCTGGTGACGCGGGCGTGGCCGCGTACCTTCTCGAAGGCGTCGAGCAGGGCCTGCGGCGTCGCGCCCTGCGACTTGAGCAGCTCCGCCATCCGGCCGCCGTCGGCGGCCAGGCCGACCAGCAGGTGCTCGGTGGAGACGTAGAGGTCTTCGAGGCGGCCGGCGTGCTGGGCCGCGGTGTTCATCACCGTCAGGAGCTGGCGCGAGCTCGACGGCGCGCCCACGGTCGAGCCCTGCGCCTTCGGCAGCGCGGCGAGCTGCTCCTCCACCTGGGCCCGCAGCGTGCGCCAGTCGGCGCCGACGGCTTCGAGCAGCGGGACGGCGGTGCCGCCGGTCTGGGAGAGCAGCGTGGTCAGCAGGTGGGCCGGCGCGATCTCCGGGTTGCCCTCCGCGGCGGCGCGCCGCATGGCACCCGAGAGTGCTTCCTGGCTTTTCTGGGTGAGCTTGTAGTCCATGTCTTTCTAGGCCCCCGGTGGCAGCTCGTAGCGGATCAGCGCTCTGACCATCCGCATCTCGGCGCGCAGGCGGTGGACCTCCTCACGCAGCCGCAGAGCTTCGTTCTCGAGCTCCAGGATCCGCTTGATGCCCGCGAGGTTGATGCCCTCCTCCTGGGAGAGCCGCTGCACCTCGCGGAGCTGGATGATGTCTCTCGTGGAGTAGAGGCGGCCGCGCCCGGCCGTGCGCCCAGGACTGACCAGCCCGAGCCGGTCATACTGCCGCAGCGTCTGCGGATGGAGCCCGGACAGTTGCGCGGCCACCGAGATCACATAGACAGGCGTGTCGTCTGACAGGTCGAAATAGTTGGCGTCCATCGGCTTACTCGCTTCTGGCTCGCTGAATCAGCTCATCTCGCGGGTCCTCAGCCGCGGTCGCGGTGTTGAACTCGTTGAGGAGTTCACGGGACTTGTCGTCGAGCGTCTTCGGCACGGTCACCTCGACGCTGGCGAGCAGGTCGCCCTTGGTGCCGTCCTTACGGGCGACGCCCCTGCCGCGGACGCGGAACGTGCGCCCGTTGGGCGTGCCCGCCGGGATGCGCAGCGTGACGGGCAGGCCCTTGAGGATCGGCACCTTGATCTCGGCGCCGAGCGCGGCCTCCGTGAACGTCACCGGAACGGTGATCGTCAGGTTTTCGCCCGCCCTGCCGAAGACGGCGTGCGGCTTGACGTGGGTCTGGATGTAGAGGTCTCCCGCGGGGCCGCCGTTCTCGCCGGGCGCCCCCTTGGCCTTGAGCTTGACCCGCTGGCCGTCGGCCACGCCGGCCGGGATGCGGGCCTGGATGTTGCGGGTGCTCTTGGCCCGGCCGCTGCCCTCGCACACGGGGCAGGGGTCGTCCACGATCAGCCCGCGGCCCTTGCAGTCGCGGCAGGGCTCGGAGAAGGCGAAGTTGCCCAGGTTGCGGCTGGCCGCGCCGGTGCCCTCACACGTGGGACAGACCCTGGGCGTGGTGCCCGCCTTGGCGCCGGTGCCGGTGCACGCCGCGCAGGCGGCCGAGCTGGTCAGCCTGAGCGACACGGTGCTGCCCTCGACCGCCTCGGTGAACGTCAGCGTGACCTCGGACTCGATGTCCTGGCCGCGCCGCGGCCGGGTCGCGCTCGTGGTGCGGGCGGAGCCGCTGCCGCCGCCGCCCCGGTTGAACAGCCCGCCGAACAGGTCGCCGAGCCGCTCGCCCGCACCGTGGCCCTGCTGCTGCTGGCCGGTGCCGCCGAACAGGTCGCCGAAGTCGAACGGGAAACCGCCACCGCCGGGCCGCTGGGCCCCCACCCCGGACCCGAACAACGTGCGCGCGTCGTCATACTCCTTGCGGCGCTTGTTGTCGGACAGGACGTCGTAAGCCTCGGAGACCTCCTTGAACTTGGTCTCCTTGGCCGCGTCGCCCTGGTTGGTGTCCGGGTGGTACTGCCTGGCCAGCTTCCGGTACGCCTTCTTGATCTCTTCGGCGGTGGCGGTCTTGGGCACACCAAGGACGGCGTAGTAGTCCTTTTCCAGGTAGTCCTTGGTGCTCATCTACGGCCCTTCGTCCTTCGTCTCAGTTGTCGTCGTCATTGGACGCGGCGGGAGCGTCCTCGGGCTCGGCGACGGCCACCCGCGCCGGGCGCAGCACCCTGTCACCTATCCGGTATCCAGGCTGCAGCACCTCGATCGCCGTCGGCTCGCTGACCTCGGGCGAATAGCTGTGCATCAGGGCCTCGTGGACCATCGGGTCGAACGGGTCGCCCTTCTGGCCGAAGGCGCTGAGGCCCAGCTTGGTCACGGCCGCCTCCAGGGACTCCGCCACCTTCGCGAAGCCTCCGGTCAGCTCGCCGTGATCGCGAGCCCGGCCGATGTCGTCCAGCACGGGGAGCAGCTCCGCGAGCACGCCCGCGACGGCCTGCTCGCGGACCGCGGACCGGTCGCGCTCGACCCTGCGGCGGTAATTGGTGTATTCCGCCTGGAGACGCTGCAGGTCGGAGGTCCGCTCGGCGAGCTGGGCAGCCAGCTCGCCGTCCTGCGGACGCGGGGCCGCCTCGGCGGGCGGCTCCTGCTCCTGCTGCGGTGCGGCCGGGACTTCACGCGCCTGGCCGGTCTCGGGGTCGATCTTGCGGTTGTCGCGGATCACCGGCTCGTCGTGCCCGTTGTCACGCGGCAGCATCACTTGTCCTTCTTCGGCTGGTCTTCGTCGACGATCTCCGCCTCTACGACGTCGTCATCGGCCTTCTGGTCCTGGTCGGGACCGGCCGAGGCGTCCTGCGGAGCGCCCTCGCCGCCGGCCTGCTGGCCCTGGCTCGCGGCGTAGATCGCCGAGCCCATCTTCTGGCTGACGGTGGCGAGCTTCTCCGCCGAGGTGCGGATGACGTCGGTGTCGGTGCCCTCCAGAGCCTTCTTCAGCTCGTCCAGGGACTCGTTGACCTCGGTCTTGATGTCGCCGGGGACCTTGTCGTCGTTCTCGCGGAGGAACTTCTCCGTCTGGTAGGCCAGCCCGTCCGCGTTGTTGCGGACCTCGGCCTCCTCGCGGCGCTTCTTGTCCTCCTCGGCGTACGACTCGGCCTCGCGCATCATCCGCGCGATGTCGTCCTTCGGCAGCGCGGAGCCGCCGGTGATCGTCATCGTCTGCTCCTTGCCCGTGCCCAGGTCCTTGGCGGAGACGTTGACGATGCCGTTGGCGTCGATGTCGAAGGTGACCTCGATCTGCGGGATGCCGCGCGGCGCCGGCGCGATGCCGGTCAGCTCGAAGGTGGCGAGCTTCTTGTTGTACGAGGCGATCTCGCGCTCGCCCTGGTAGACCTGGATCTGCACCGACGGCTGGTTGTCCTCGGCCGTGGTGAAGACCTCCGAGCGCTTGGTCGGGATCGTCGTGTTGCGCTCGATGATCTTGGTGAAGATGCCGCCCTTGGTCTCGATGCCCAGCGACAGCGGGGTCACGTCGAGCAGCAGGACGTCCTTGACCTCACCCTTGAGCACACCGGCCTGCAGAGCGGCGCCGATGGCGACGACCTCGTCCGGGTTGACGCCCTTGTTGGGGTCCTTGCCGCCGGTCAGCTCCTTGACGAGCTCGGAGACGGCGGGCATGCGGGTCGAGCCGCCGACGAGCACCACGTGGGCGATGTCGGAGACCTTGATGCCGGCGTCCTTGATGACCTGGTGGAACGGGCCCTTGGTCCGGTCGAGCAGGTCGGCCGTCAGCCGCTGGAACTCCGAGCGCGTCAGCTTCTCGTCGAGGTGCAGCGGGCCCTCGGAGGAGGCCGTGATGTAGGGCAGGTTGATGTTGGTCTCGGACTGGCTGGACAGCTCGATCTTGGCCTTCTCGGCCGCCTCGCGCAGACGCTGGAGCGCCATCTTGTCCTTGGCCAGGTCGACGCCGTGGGCGTTCTGGAAACGCTTGACGAGCTCGTCCATGACGCGCTGGTCCCAGTCGTCGCCGCCCAGGTGGTTGTCACCGGAGGTGGCCTTGACCTCGACGAAGCCGTGACCGTCCTCCTGGCCGACGTCGAGCAGGGACACGTCGAACGTGCCGCCGCCGAGGTCGAAGACCAGGATGGTCTGGTCCTGCTCCTTGTCGAGCCCGTAGGCGAGGGCCGCCGCGGTCGGCTCGTTGATGATGCGCAGCACATTGAGGCCCGCGACCGTGCCGGCCTCCTTGGTGGCCTGGCGCTGGGCGTCGTTGAAGTAGGCCGGGACGGTGACCACCGCGTCGGTGATCTTCTCGCCCAGGTAGGCCTCGGCGTCCTGCTTCAGCTTCTGCAGCACGAAGGCGCTGATCTGCTGCGGCGAGAACTTCTTGCCGTCGATCTCCTGCGACCAGTTGGTGCCCATCTCGCGCTTGACCGAGCGGATCGTCCGGTCCACGTTGGTGACGGCCTGCCGCTTGGCGACCTCGCCGACCAGGACCTCGCCGTTCTTCGCGAAGGCGACCACGGACGGCGTGGTCCGCGAGCCCTGCGCGTTGGCGATGACGGTGGGCTCACCGCCCTCGAGGATGGAGACGACGGAGTTGGTCGTCCCAAGGTCGATACCTACCGCACGTGCCATGAGTACGTCCTTGTAGTCAAAGTTGAGTCTGGTTGACTCAAGCTACGGATACGAACCAGCTTTGTCAAACGACTTGAGCCTACCTGACTCAACCCTTATGAGCGCACATGCATTCCCGTCGAATCGGCCATAACACGCGTAACGGGAGTGAGGCCGCGAGGGTTCCACCCGTGCACAAAATGCGGACCCCGGCAGCGGTGGGCGCGCTGCCGGGGTCCGCTGGGGGATTGGTCTCTAGCTGACAGGCGCGTTCATGTCGTTCTGGATCTCGGTGGGGGTGAGGGCTCGGTTGTAGACGCGGACGTCGTCGATGAGGCCGTTGAAGTGTTCGCCCCAGAGGCTGCTGCCGCCGATGCGGAGGGCTTGGGTGTCGGTTCTGAGGGTGCCGGTGACGGCTTTGGAGGCGGTTTGGGTGCCGTTGGTGAACAGGCGGAGGGTGGTGCCGTCGTAGGTGGCGGTGAGGTGGGTCCAGGTGTTGAGGGGGAGGCTTGCGGTTCCGCTGAGGCCCTGGTCGGTGGTGGTGGCGATCTCGGTGTAGGGGCGGTTGTTGTCGGCGTTGGCCCAGAGGGCGTAGGCGAGGCCGCTGGCGTGTTGTTTGATCAGGGCGGTGCGGTAGCCGCCGGCGGTGGCGGGGTTGAGCCAGGCTTCCAGGGTCATGCCAGTGGTCAGGCGCAGGCTCGCGGAGTCGGGCACGCTGACGTAGGCGTTGCTGCCGTTGAAGGACAACGCGCCGCCGTACCGGCCGGAGGTGCTCCAGGTGGCGTTGGTGGACGTGCCGGTGTTCGACCGGCCGGAGGCGTCGGCGACGGTGGTGCCGGTGCCCTCGTTCATGCCGTACGCGGCCACCAGGCCCGTGTTCGCCGGGGGCGCGGTGATGGTGGCGGTGGCCTGGTTCGACGCGGGGCTCGGCAGGTTGACCGCGTCGAACGCGATCACCTTGTAGTAGTAGGTGCCCGCGGGGACGCCCGAGTCCGTGAACGAGGTGCCGGTCGCCGAGCCCACCTGGTTGGCGCCCGACGGGGTGAAGCCCGAGGTGGTGGCGCGGTGGACGGTGTAGCCGGTCACGCCCACGTTGTCGGTCGCGGCGGTCCACGCGAGCTGGGCGCTGCCCTGGCCGCCGGTCGCGGTGAGCGAGCCAGGGGCCGTGGGCGCCTGGGTGTCGGGCGGTCCCGCGGTGCCGATCGGGGTGTTCATGTCGTTCTGGATCTCGGTGGGGGTGAGGGCTCGGTTGTAGACGCGGACGTCGTCGATGAGGCCGTTGAAGTGTTCGCCCCAGAGGCTGCTGCCGCCGATGCGGAGGGCTTGGGTGTCGGTTCTGAGGGTGCCGGTGACGGCTTTGGAGGCGGTTTGGGTGCCGTTGGTGAACAGGCGGAGGGTGGTGCCGTCGTAGGTGGCGGTGAGGTGGGTCCAGGTGTTGAGGGGGAGGCTTGCGGTTCCGCTGAGGCCCTGGTCGGTGGTGGTGGCGATCTCGGTGTAGGGGCGGTTGTTGTCGGCGTTGGCCCAGAGGGCGTAGGCGAGGCCGCTGGCGTGTTGTTTGATCAGGGCGGTGCGGTAGCCGCCGGCGGTGGCGGGGTTGAGCCAGGCTTCCAGGGTCATGCCAGTGGTCAGGCGCAGGCTCGCGGAGTCGGGCACGCTGACGTAGGCGTTGGAGCCGTTGAAGGACAGGGCTCGGCCGTACTTGCCGGAGTTGGACCAGGCGGTGTTGGTGGACGTGCCGGTGTTCGACTTGCCCGAGGCGTCGGCGACCGTGGTCCCGGTGCCCTCGTTCATGCCGTACGCGGCCACCAGACCCGTGTTCACCGGCGTCGGCGCGTACGTCGCCGTGTAGGTCGTCGCCGTCGCGGGCGCCACGACGTTGTGCCCGGCCGCGCCTCCGTCGGACCAGGAGCCGAAGGAGTAGCTGTCGGCGCCCAGGCTCTGCGGCGAGGGGGCCGAGATCGAGTTGCCGGAGCCGGCGATGACGGTGCGGGTGAACGGGGTGGTGGTCTGCTCGCTGTTGAAGCCGATCTGC
>NZ_JBSFVA010000087.1:0-10246 GCF_053592075.1 Nonomuraea sp. NPDC002799 | reverse complement strand
TCGGTTGGTCGGGGTCGGCCGCGACCGCTTCCAGCAGCCGGACGAACAGCGCTCCCATCGCCTCCACCGACACCCGATCGAACAGATCGACGGCGAAGCAGATGTTCCCGGTGAGCGCCGAGGCGCCGGGCACGTCCCGCAGGTTCAGGATCAGGTCGAACTGCGCGGCGGTGATCTCGACGTCCATCTCGCCCGCCCACAGGTCATCGGCCTCCACCGCGCCCCCGGCGTCGTCCTGGGCGAAGGTGAACATGATCTGGAACAGGGGGGTGCGGCCGGCGTCGCGGGCGGGTTTGAGTCGTTCGACGACGTGGTCGAAGGGGACGTCCTGGTTGGCGTAGGCGTCGAGTGTGGTGGTGCGGACCTGGGCCAGGAGCTGGGTGAAGGTGGGGTCGCCGGTGATGGTGGTGCGCATGACGACGGTGTTGACGAAGAAGCCGATCAGGTGGGCGAGTTCTTCGTGGGTGCGGCCGGTGACCGGGGTGCCGATGGCGATGTCGCGCTGTCCGGACAGCCGGGCCAGCAGGAGCTGGAAGGCGGCCAGCAGCACCATGAACGTGGTCGATCCGGTGGCCTGGGCGAGGTCGCGGATCCCGGCGGCGGTGGACGCGGGAACGGTGAACGGGATGTACGCGCCGTCGAAGGACTGGACCGGTGGGCGGGGGCGGTCGGCGGGCAGTTCCAGGATCTGCAGATCGGCCAGGTGTTCTTCCCAATAGGTCAGCTGCTGGGCATACCCGCCGTCATCGGCCCAGCGCCGCTGCCAGTGGGCGTAGTCGCCGTACTGCACCGGTAGCGGCGGCAGGTCGTGACCGCCGTAGGCGGTGGTGAGCTCGCGCCAGAACACCCCGTCCGACCAGCCGTCGCAGGCGATGTGGTGCAGCACCAGACACAGGACGTGCTCGGTGGGGGACAGGGTGAACAGGGTGGCGCGCAGTGGCGGCCGGGTCAGATCGAACGGCCCGGCCCAGTGCTCGTGCAGGACCGTGGCAAGCTCGCCTTCATCGATCGGCACCACCGGCAGGTCCACCGGCGCGGGCGGGTCGATCAGCTGCACTGGTTTGCCGTCGCGTTCGACGTAGCGGGTCCGCAGCACCTCGTGCCGGGTGACCACCTGCGTCAACGCCTGACGCAGCGCCGGCACGTCCAGGTCACCGGACAGCCGGTAAGTCATCGGCACGTTGTAGACCGGCGAATCCGGCGCCATCCGCCACAGGAACCACAACCGCTCCTGCGCGAACGACAACGGCAACCCACCACCGTCACGCACCACCGGCTCAAGGGCGGGCCGGGCGGCGGCGGCGTACGTCTCGATCGTGGCGGCCATGGCCGCCACGGTGTTCGCCTCGAAGACCTTGTGCACCGGAAGATCCACACCGAGCGCGGATCGAAGGCCGAAGATGAGGCGGGTCGCCAGCAGCGAGTGACCGCCCAGGTCGAAGAAGTTGTCGTGGATCCCGATGGGACCTGCGTGCGGCAGCACCTCCGCCCACACCTCGGCGACCTTGAGCTCCAGCGGGGTGCGGGGGGTCTCGATCTCCGTGCGCGTCGTCTCATCGGCGCCCGGATCCGGGAGAGCGGCCCGATCCACCTTGCCACTGACGGTCCGGGGCAGCGACGGCACCAGGACGAAGGCGGCAGGACGCATGTAGGAGGGCAGCCGCTCGGCCGCCGAGGTGTGCAGCCGGTCGCCGCTCACGGACTCGGGGTCGCGCGGCACGACGTAGGCGATGATCCGGTGCCCTCCGCCCCCGACGGCTCTGGCGTGGATGAAGACGTCCTTGACCTCGGGACTCTCACGCAGTGCCGCCTCGATCTCCCCCGGTTCGACGCGATAGCCGCGGATCTGCACCTGGTCGTCGTCCCGGCCGACGAACTCGACGCTGCCGTCGGCGAGCCAGCGCCCCCGGTCGCCGGTGCGATACAGCCGTGCGCCCGGGGTGGCGGCGAAGGGGTCGGGCACGAAACGATCGCCGGTCAGCGCCGGCCGGTCGGCATAGCCGCGGGCGATGCCGTCGCCGCCGATGTACAGATCGCCGATGGCGCCGATGGGAACAGGGCGGAAGGAGACGTCCAGCACGTGGATGGTGGAGTTCGCGATCGGCCCGCCGACGGGCACGATCCCGGAGCCGGTCGCCACGACCGCCTGCACGTCGTACACCGAGCTGTCCACCGTGGTCTCGGTGGCGCCCCACGTGTTGATGATGCGCGTGCGGTCGTCGAACGCCGACAGGACCAGAGCGGTGTCGGCCGTGTTGAAGGAGTCCGACCCGGTGACGATCAACCGCAGCCGGGGCAGCGTCGTGCGGGTGCGCGTCAGCTGCTCGGCCAGGTTGACCAGCACGGGAGGGATGCACTCGAAGCCGTCGATCCGCTGCTCGCGCAGCGTCTCGGCCAGCGCCGCCGGATCGAGCGCCAGCGTGCGTTCCCCGATGACCAGGGTGCCGCCGAAGCTCAGGCTGCGCACGATGTCTCCGACGAACACGTCGAAGGAGGGGCTGGCCGTGGTGAGCCAGCGACGCAGCGCGCGGTGCTCCTGCCCGGCCGACCAGGCCTCCCGCCAGTTGGTCAGCCCCCTCCTGGTGATCATCACGCCCTTGGGCTTGCCGGTCGAGCCGGAGGTGAAGATGACGTAGGCCAGACCTCCCGGCGGTGCCGTACGGCTGGGCCGGTCGGCAGGCTGCGCCGCGATCAGCTCCGCGTCCTCGTCGAGCCTGACCGACTGCCACGATCCGCGCCCGCACCTGGCGTCCAGACCGGCGTCGGTCAGCAGGACCGTCGGAGCGGAGAGCGCCAGCATGTCGGCCAGGCGGGCCACCGGCTGCTCGCCATCGATGGGCACGAAGGCGGCGCCGGCCTTGAGCACGGCGAGCGGGGCGATCACCATGTCCGCGCCGCGTGCCACGCAGACGGCCACCCGCTGCTCGGGACCGCAGCCCAGGCGTTGGAGCAGGTGGGCCAGGCGGTTCGCGCGCTCGTCCACCTCCCGGTAGGTGAGTTCGAGGTCTCCCCAGGTCAGCGCGCACTCGTCAGGGTGCTCGGCGGCGTGCCGCTCGAAGTGCTCTTCGACGCTGATGTCCGGCTCGTAGCGCAACTCCGTGGCATTCCAGCCGCCGATCCGCTCCCGCTCCCGGTCGGCGATGGACGATTCGAGCTGCGACAGCGGCAGATCGGGATCGTCGCCGATGCGCCGGACGAGCTCGCGGAAGTGGCCGGCGATCCTCGCGATGGTCGCCGGTTCGTACAGATCGATGTTGTACTCGACCTCCCCCGACATGCCGTCGGCCGAGTCACGGAGGCCCAGGGTCAGGTCGAACGGGCTGGTGATCAGCTCACTCCGCCCGCGCTCGGCCGTGAGGGCGGCCAGCGCGACGGCAGGCTCGTCGGCAGCGGTGAAGTTGTCGAAGGTGAACATGATCTGGAACAGGGGGGTGCGGCCGGCGTCGCGGGCGGGCTTGAGTCGTTCGACGACGTGGTCGAAGGGGACGTCCTGGTTGGCGTAGGCGTCGAGTGTGGTGGTGCGGACCTGGGCCAGGAGCTGGGTGAAGGTGGGGTCGCCGGTGATGGTGGTGCGCATGACGACGGTGTTGACGAAGAAGCCGATCAGGTGGGCGAGTTCTTCGTGGGTGCGGCCGGTGACCGGGGTGCCGATGGCGATGTCGCGCTGGCCGGACAGCCGGGCCAGCAGGAGCTGGAAGGCGGCCAGCAGCACCATGAACGTGGTCGATCCGGTGGCCTGGGCGAGGTCGCGGATCCGCGCGGCGGTGTGCGCCGGGATGGTGAACGGGACGTGCGCGCCGTCGAAGGATTGCACGGCCGGGCGGGGGCGGTCGGCGGGTAGTTCCAGGATCTGCAGGTCGGCCAGGTGTTCTTCCCAGTAGGTCAGCTGCTGGGTGTATTCGCCGTCGTCGGCCCAGCGTCGCTGCCAGTGGGCGTAGTCGCCGTACTGGATGGGCAGTGGCGGCAGGTCGTGGCCGTGGTAGGCGGTGGTGAGCTCGCGCCAGAACACGCCGTCCGACCAGCCGTCGCAGGCGATGTGGTGCAGCACCAGGCACAGGACGTGCTCGGTGGGGGACAGGGTGAACAGGGTGGCGCGCAGTGGCGGCCGGGTCAGATCGAACGGCTCGGCGCTCTGCTCGTGCAGGGTCGCGGTGAGCGTGTCTTCATCGGGGACCGCCACCACTGGTAAGTCCACGGGCGCGGGCGGGTCGATCAGCTGCACGGGTTTGCCGTCGCGTTCGACGTAGCGGGTCCGCAGCACCTCGTGCCGGGTGACCACCTGCGTCAACGCCTGACGCAGCGCCGGCACGTCCAGGTCACCGGACAGCCGGTAAGTCATCGGCACGTTGTAGACCGGCGAATCCGGCGCCATCCGCCACAGGAACCACAACCGCTCCTGCGCGAACGACAACGGCAACCCATCACCGTCACGCACCACCGGCTCAAGAGCATGCGACTTCCTACGCCGGTGGAGGCGCTCCAGGAGCAATGACCGGCGTTCCGGCGACAGCTCCGCCAACCTCTGAACTGTGTGAGACATAGAGATTCCTCAAGGACGCGCGGATCAGGAGTTGTGCAGGAGGTGCTGTACTTCCTCTTCGGACAGCGATTCGAGGTCGCCGAGCGCGTCGCCGAGATCGGCGAGCTGGATCTCCACCTGCTCGGCGACGTACTCGGCGAGCAGGTGAACGGTCGCGGTCCGCAGAACGTCACGCACCCCGAGCACGATGCCGAGCTCGCTCTGGAGACTGAAGGTCACCTTGACGGCGGCGAGTGAGTGGCCGCCGAGGGTGAAGAAGTTGTCGTGGACGCCGATCTCGGGGCGGTGCAGGACATCTGCCCAGATGTCGGCGATGAGCCGTTCGAGGGGGTTGCGCGGTGGCACGTGGGGAGCGGGGGCGTCGGTGGTGTCCGGTGCGGGCAGGCGATGCCGGTCGATCTTGCCGTTGGGGTTCAGCGGTAGCCGGTCCAGCACGATCAGCGTGGCGGGCACCATGTATTCCGGCAGATGGCTGAATGCGTGCGCGCGGACGCGTGCCGGGTCGATGGCGTCCTCGCGGGGCTGGAGGTAGGCGACCAGTTGGACGGGCCCCTCGGCGGGGCGGTAAGGGGTGACGACGCAGGCGGCGACGTCGGGATGGGCGGCGAGCACGCTCTCGATCTCGCCGGGTTCGATACGGTGGCCGCGGATCTTGACCTGGTGGTCCATCCGGCCGAGGAACTCCAGGGTTCCGTCGGGCAGCAGGCGGGCCAGGTCGCCGGTGCGGTAGAGCTGCCGGCCGGGAGCGGCGGGGTCGGGGATGAAGCGTTCGGCGGTCAGGCCGGGACGTCTCCAGTAGCCGAGGGCGACGCCGGGGCCACCCAGGCAGAGCTCACCTGGTGCCCCGATGGGCGCCTGCCGGCCGTCCTGGTCCAGGATCCAGGCCTGGGTGTTGGCGATGGGCCGGCCGATCCGCCCGCTGGTGGCGGTCGCGGTCACCGGCGCCCAGGTGGAGATGGTGGAGACCTCGGTCGGCCCATAGGCGTTGTACACCTCGGTCCGGCCCGCCCCCAGCGCGATGGCCGCGTTCCCCGGGTTGAGGGCCTCGCCGCCGGTGTAGAGCTGCTCGACGGTCGCGAAGGCGTCAGGCTGTTCGGCGATGGTGCCGTTGAACAGCGCGGTCACGACGACCATCGTGGTGATGCCCTCGGCGCGGACGAGCTCGGCGAAGCGGGCCGGCGCCAGGGAGACCTCGGTCGGCACGATGACCACTTGGCCGCCGTTGAGCAGCGGGGCCCACAACTCGAACAGATGCGGATCGAAGCTGGCACTGGCCATCTGGCCGCTGACCGTCCGCGGCGTGAGCCGCACGTAATCGGTCTCGCAGCCCAGCCGGATGATGCCACGATGCGGCACCATCACCCCCTTGGGCCGGCCGGTGGAGCCGGAGGTGTACAGCAGACAGGCCAGGTCATCGCCGCCGGCGACCGGCCGGCCGACGCGCTCGGTGGTCTCGGGCACCTCCTCGATCGGTACGGCCAGCCGGCCGCTCATCGGCAGCGCCGCCAGCAGCGGCCGATGGCCCACCACGATCCGGACGTCGCTGTCGTCGAGCATGAAGGCCAGCCGGTCGGCCGGATAATCCGGATCGAACGGCACGTAGGCGCCACCCGTGCACAGAATGCCCAGCATGCCG
Organism: Nonomuraea sp. NPDC002799; assembly: GCF_053592075.1. Lineage (NCBI taxonomy): Bacteria > Bacillati > Actinomycetota > Actinomycetes > Streptosporangiales > Streptosporangiaceae > Nonomuraea > Nonomuraea sp. NPDC002799. The sequence continues at coordinate 4,070 of NZ_JBSFVA010000087.1, read as the reverse complement.
ACGACCAGGTCAGCCGACCGGTCACAACACAGGCCGACCGCGTCACCTCTGCCGACCCCGAGACCGCGCAGTTCGACCGCCAGTGCCTCCGCCCGGCTCATCAGCTCGGCGTACGTCAGGCGCACCTCCCCGGAGACCACCGCCACCGCGGTCGGCCGCTGTTCAGCCTGCTCGGCGATCAGGTCGGCCACGGTGCGGTCGAGGGGAGCGGGCCGGGCGGTGTTGTTCCAGCGCTCGATGAGCGCACGCTCGCCCTCGGGCATCAGCGGCGTGTCGGCGACGGGCCGGTCCGTCTCGTAGGCGAGGGCGCGCAGCGCGGCGTGGTAGTAGTCCCAGATCCTGGAGACCTGCTCTTCGCGCAGCTTGTCGGTGTGGTAGTCGAGAACCTGCAGCAGCTCGCCGGAGAGCGGGTCGCGCAGGAAGCCGCACACGAGAGTGAAGTTGGTGGGCTCGACCCGCATGCTGGGCGAGATGTGGTTCGTCTGGCTGACGAGGGAGATCTCTCCGGCGCCCAGGACCTGGCCCAGGACGTGGAAGTGGTTGTACACGAAGTAGGTCTCGTACAGTTGCTCGTTCCCGGCGATCCGCTGCAGCTCAGCCGACGGGTAGCGCCGGTGCGGCAGCAGCTCCTGCTCCTCCGCGAACACCTGGCGGGCCAGGTCGGCCCAGCTACCTCCGGCGGCGCTCACCCGGAACGGCAACGAGTTGAGGAACAGGCCGCGCGCGTCGGTTCCCCCGGTCACGGCCGGCCGGCCGTTCTGCGTCACCCCGGTGATCACGTCCCGCCGGCCGGAGACGTACTCCAGGACCCGGACGTGCGCGGCGAGCAGGACGCTCTTGAGCGGCACCCCCAGCCGGCCGGACACCTCCTCCAGCCGCAGCCGCAGCGGGCGCGGCAGCGTGGTCTCCCGCGAGCCGTAGAAGTGCGCGCCGGCAGGCGCTTCGACCGCGGGCTCGACCTCGGTGTCCGACGGCCAGCGGGGGATGACCAGCCGGTTGGCGTCGCGCAGCTTGCCGACCCAGTACGCCTTCTCCGCCGCGTCCCCGATCGTCTCCAGCTCGTCCTTGATGAAGTCGCGGAACGACACGACGGGAGCCGGCGGCGGCACGGCCCCGGGGTCCTTCAGCAGCGCGAGGTAGCGCTCCAGGATCTCGGCGATGGTGGAGTTCAGGCTCCAGCCGTCCAGGATGGCGTGGTGCTCCACCAGCGACCACTGGAAGGTCTCGTCGCTGCGAAGATGGATGAAGAACCGCAGCAGCGGCGCCTTCGTCAGGTCGAAGTTCTCGGCCCGCTCGGAGGTCATCAGCTCGTCGAGGACCCGCTGCTGGTCCAGCTCACTCAGGCCGCTGATGTCCTCCACCACGATCGGCAGGGTCGCTTCGCGGTGGACCAGTTGCAGCAGCTCGCTGTAGCCGCTCAGGTGGAACGACGTCCGCAGGACCGGATGGCGAGCCACGACCTGCTGGACGGCCGTGCGGAACGCCGTCTCCACGAACGGCGCCCGGACGTGGAAGCTGTCGAAGTTGAGGTAGAGGAGCCGGCTCCGGTCCTCCTCCATGTGGAAGATCATTCCCGCCTGCAGCGCGGCCAGCGGATAGGCGTCCACGACGTCGGCCGGCATGCGGTCCCGGTCCGCCGCGGACACCAGGCTGAAGGCCTCGGAGGCGCTTCGCTCGGCGGTCGTGCCCTGCGTTTCCCTGGCCAGGGCCGCGATCGTCCGGAGCTGGAACAACTGCTGCAGGGTGAAGTCCAGCCCTTTCTCGCGTGCCAGGGCCAGCACCTGGAGGCTGCGGATCGAGTCGCCGCCCAGGTAGAAGAAGTTGTCGTCGACCCCTACACGGTCCAGGTCGAGCACCTCCGCCCAGACCTCGGCCAGGATCCGCTCGGTCTCGGTGCGCGGGGCCACATAGTGATCACGCAGCTCCGGCCGCTCTGCTCCCGGCTCCGGCAGCCTGTCCCGATCGACCTTGCCGTTGCCGGTGAGCGGCAGCTCGTCGAGGAAGAGCGTCGCCGCCGGAATCATGTAGGCCGGCAGTCGCGCGCTGAGATGCTCCAGCAGCTCCTCGACGGTCAGCCGATCATCGGATGGGACGACATAGGCGATCAGCCGGGCGTCCCCTGGCTCGCCGTGGGTCGTGACCACGCAGCCACGGACCCGGGGGTGGGCGGTCAGCACCGCGCCGATCTCGCCGAGCTCGATGCGGAAGCCGCGGATCTTCACCTGGTCGTCGTTGCGGCCGAGGAACTCCAGGGTGCCGTCGGGCAGCCGGCGCGCCAGGTCGCCGGTGCGGTACAGGCGACTTCCTGGAACGGCGGAGAAGGGATCGGGGACGAATCGCTCGGCGCTGGTGGTCGCGCGGTTCAGGTAACCCAGGGCGACGCCCCGGCCGCCCACGTACATCTCTCCCGGAACACCGAGGGGAGCGAGCTCGCCGTACGCGTCCAGGACGTGCACGGTCAGGTCGGGAATGGGGCGGCCGATGGGACTGCGGCTGCCCTGGAGCGTCGCCCGGGTCAGCGGGCAGTAGGTGACGTGGACCGTCGTCTCCGTGATGCCGTACATGTTGACCAGCCGCGGGCTGTCCTCAGCGTGCCGTTCCCACCAGCGGGACACCGTCTCGACGTCCAGCGCCTCGCCGCCGAAGATGACCGTTCGCAGAGCGAGCGGCCGGGGCCGGCTCTCGTCCGCGGCGGCGAAGCTCCGGAAGGCCGCCGGCGTCTGGTTCAGCACCGTCACGCCCTCACGGGCGACGAGCTCGTAGAAGGTCCCGGCGTCGCGGCTCTCCCAGAACGGCACCACGACCAGCCGCCCACCGGTGGTCAGCGCGCCCCAGATCTCCCACACCGAGAAGTCGAACGCGGCCGAATGGAACAACGTCCACACATCCGCCGGCGAGAAGCCGAACCACTGCCGCGTCGCATCGAACAGGCCCACCACGTTGTCGTGGGAGACGAGGACGCCCTTGGGCCGGCCGGTGGATCCGGAGGTGTAGATGACGTAGGCGGGATCGTGCGGGCGGCCCGCCGGAGGGGCGAAGCCCGGCGTGGGGTGGTCCGGGAGGTCGCCGAGGGGGACGGGGTGCTGGCCTTCGGCGAGCGGGAGGGCGTCGAGGAGTTGCCGGCGGCCCAGGACGATGCGGACGTCGCTGTCGGCGAGCATGAACGCCAGCCGGTCGTCCGGGTAGTCCGGGTCGAGCGGCACGTAGGCGCCACCCGCGCGCAGGATGCCGAGCATGCCGATGACCAGCTCGGCGGAGCGGTCGCAACACAAGCCGACGAGGTCGCCGGGCCGCACGCCGCGGTGCACGAGGTGCTCGGCGATGGCGTCCGCCCGCTGGAGCAGCTCACGGTAGGTGACGCCGGCGCCGTCAGCGGTGATGGCGATGGCGTCGGGGGTCTGCTCAGCGCGCTCGGCGACCAGATCGTCCAGGGTGCGGCTGTTGGGCGTGCGGGCGGGCTGGTCGTTCGACCAGTGCCGCAGTTGCCGGTGCTCGTCGGCGGGCAGGCTGCTGACGCTGGTGAGCGGGGCGGCCGGGTTGGTCAGGGCGTGGTCGAGGAAAGTCAGCCAGTGCTCGATGAAGCGGCTGATGGTGCCGGGGTCGTAGAGGTCGGTGGCGTATTCGACGTCGAGCCACATGCGGTGGCCGGCGGTCAGGACGCTGAAGGTGAGGTCGAATTTGGCGGTGCCGGTGTCGATGGGTTCCCAGGTGGCGTGGAGGTCGGGGCCGAGTGGCCATTGGTCGTGTTCGAGGTGGTGCAGGCCGAAGACGGTTTGGACGAGGGGGGAGTGGGAGAGCTCGCGTTCGGGGGCGAGCGCGTCGACCAGGGTTTCGAAGGGGGTGTCGGCGTGGGTTTGGGCTTGCAGGACGGTGTTTTTGGTGGTGGTGAGTGCGTGGGTGAAGGTGGTGTGTGGGTCGTGGTGGTGGCGGAGGGGGAGGGTGTTGATGAAGAAGCCGATGAGTTTTTCGAGTTGGGGGTGGGGTCGTCCGGCGTGGGGGGTGCCGATGATGAGGTCGTTTTGGCCGGTCCAGCGGGACAGGACGGTGGTGAAGGCGGTGAGGAGGATGTG
>NZ_JBSFVA010000086.1:0-10483 GCF_053592075.1 Nonomuraea sp. NPDC002799 | reverse complement strand
CCAGACCCGCGGCGTGCGGGCCCGGTTCTTCCCGCAGGCGAGCGGTGACCCCATCGTGGACGCCCTCGGCGACGTCTCCTGCCGGCGCGGCACGAAGATCCGGGTCGGCATGTCCGAATGGGACACCTACCGCGTCGCCATCGCCGAGCGCCTGCGCGACCTGGCGGGCGCCGGGTGCGAGGTCCAGGTCGTGTACGGGATCATCGACGACGAGGTGAAGACCGTCCTTTCCGCGCAGCCCGGCGTCGAGCTGAGCACCCTCGGCTCCGGCAGCGCGCTGCCCGGCCGCATCCACTCCAAGTACCTGCTGATCGAGGGCTCCTACGCCGGCGACCGCAAGGCGCACGTGGTGTTCACCGGCAGCCACAACTACAACGAGACGTCCCTGCGCCACAACGACGAGACGCTGCTGCGGCTCGACGACAAGGGCGTCTACCGGCAGTACGTGGCCAACTTCGACCGCATGCGCGCCGCCGCTGCCGCAGCCTAGGAGACCCGCGTCAGCGGAGCCGGTCATCCGGCAACGGCTCTGCCGCGCGCGGCGGGCTCCGCCGATCGTCCGAGACGACCGGAGCCCCCTCGGTTGAGCGGTCACTTTCGCACTTCTCACGGCGAATCGAATCCCCGTCGGGCAAGCTGGCGTCACCGAGAGCGGCGGACCGATCCGGACGGGTGAGGATCATGATGATGGGTGGGCGGCACGCGGGCAACCTGCCGCCGGAGATGTCGAGTTTGGTAGGCCGTCACGAGGAGCTGGCCAGGATCCGGAGATCGTGCCTGCGATCCCGGCTGGTGACGCTCACCGGTGTGGGCGGCGTGGGCAAGACCCGGCTGGCGCTGCGCGCCGCCGCCACGCTGCGGGGCCGCTTCGACGACGGCGCCTGGCTGGTGGAGCTGTCGGCGCTGGACGAGGGCCTGCTGGTGCCGCACATCATCGCCGAGGCGCTGCCGATGGCCGACCGCACGACCCGGCCGATGATGGAGGTGCTGGCCGAATACCTGGCCGACCGGGAGCTCCTGCTGGTGCTGGACACGTGCGAGCACCTGATCGACGCGTGCGCGCGCACGGTGCGGGCGCTGCTGGAGGCCGCGCCCAAGCTCACCGTCATCGCCACCAGCCGCCGCCCCCTGGACGTGCCGGACGAGCAGGCGCTGACCATCGAGCCGCTGCCGGTCCCCGACGCCGGCGGCACGGGGCCGCAGGACGCGGTGCTGCTGCTCGCAGAAAGGACCGCCGTCGTCGTGCCCGGCTTCGCCGTCACCGAGCACAACCGGGCCGGTCTGGCCCGGTTGTGCCGCCGTCTGGACGGCCTGCCGCTGGCGATCGAGCTGGCCGCGGCCCGCCTGCGCGAGTTCACCGTCGACGAGCTGTGCGAACGGCTGGAGGACCGGTTCGAGCTGCTGGGCGACGACGAGAGCAGGGTGCTCCGCGCCGGGCCGCGCTGGCACGGGGCGCTGCGGACCGCGATCGGCTGGAGTCACGAGTTGTGCACCCCCGCCGAGCGGTTGTTGTGGGCCCGGGTGTCGGTGTTCGCCGGCAGCTTCGAGGACGAGGCCGCCGTCCAGGTGTGCGCCGACGCGCGGCTGCCCGCCGGCGGCATCGCGGCGCTGCTCGAAGGGCTGGTCGCCAAGTCGATCCTGACGTGGGCGCCGACCGGCGGCGGGGAGCGCTACCGGATGCTGGAGAGCATCCGCGAGTACGGCGCGGGCTGGCTGCGCGAGCTGGACGAGCAGGACGACCTGCGCCGCCGGCACCGCGACTTCTTCCTGCGCCTGGCCCGCCGGGGCGACGCGGCCTGGCTCGGCCCCGACCAGGTCGCCCTGATCGACAGGGCCACGACCGAACACGACAACCTGCGTACGGCGCTGGACTTCTGTCTCGCCTCACCCGGCGACCACACCGCGGTCGAGCTGGCCGCGGCCCTGTGGTTCTTCTGGTATCCGTGCGGGTTCCTCCGCGAGGGCCACCACTACCTGGAACGGGCCCTGTCGCTCGACACCGAGCCGAGCACGATGCGCAACCGGGCCCTGTGGGTCTGCAGCCTCACCCTCATCGTGCAGGGCGACGCCACCGCCGGCCTCGTGTGGGCCGCCCAGTGCGCCGCGACGGCCGAGCAGCTCGGCGACCCCCCCTCGGCGCTCGCCGCCCAGGCCATGGAGATGGCCGCGGCGACGATCCGCGGCGAGCTGGCACGGGCGATGGACCTGGCCGACGAGCTGCTGAGCGTGTACCGGCCCGAGGACGACCTCAGCCTGCCCACGCTGCTGGCCCAGTTGTGCCGCGCCCACGTGCACACCGCCGAGGGCCGGATCGAGGAGGCGATCAACGCGCTGGAGGAGATGTGCGCCGCCTGCGACCGGTACGGCGAGCACTGGATGCGCGCCTACGCCGACCTCTTCCGCGGCCAGGCGGAGCTGGCGCTCGGGCGGCCCGAGGCCGCGCAGTCGTATGCCCGCGCGGCGCTGGAGGTCAAGCACCGGCTGCACGACAACATCGGCATCGCCCTGGCCCTCGACGTGCTCGCCTGCGCGGCGGCGGCCGCCGCCCAGGGCGCGCACGCCGCCCTCCTGCTCGGCCTGGCCCAGCAGGTCTGGGACACCGTCGGCCGGGCGCAGATCGGCATCCGGGCCTGGGTCGCGGCCCGCGAGGCGTGCGAGGAGCAGGCTCGCGACGCCATCGGCGACGAGGCGTTCCTGGCGGCCTTCAGCGCCGGTTACGACACCGGCCTGGAGACGGGGATCGTGCACGCGCTCAAGCCGGCCCCCCGCAACGCCGGCGACGACCGCGCATAGGGCCGCGCGGGAGCGCGGCCGACGGGTCCGGAGAGGGGTTTCCTCTCCGGACCCGGCACAGCGGACCTTCGGGTGGGCGTCCGCGTCAGCGCCGGCTCAGCCGGTAGGCCAGCCGGTCCAGCGACAGGTTGATCACGATGAAGATCGCCGCGATCAGGATCGCCGCCGGGATCACGTTGGAGAAGTTGGCCGCGATGCCGTTCAGACCGCGGTCCACCAGCTCGTCGTAGCCGACGATGAGCCCGAGCGCCGAGTCCTTGAGCAGCACCACGAACTGGCTCACCAGGGCGGGCATCATGGCCTTGAGCGCCTGGGGGAGCAGGACGAGGCGCATCGCCTGCCCCTTGCGCATGCCCATCGCGTACGCCGCCTCCCGCTGTCCCTTGGGCAGGCTGTGCACCCCGGCGCGGATGACCTCGGCGATGACCGAGCCGTTGTAGAGCGTGAGCCCGAAGACGACCGCGGCGAAGGCCGAGATGTTGACGCCGATGAGCACGTACGAGCCGAAGAACGCGAAGAAGATCAGCAGCAGCAGCGGGACGGACCTGAAGAACTCCACCACCGTCGCCGCCGGCACCCGGATCCACCGGTGCTCCGACATCCGGGCGGTGGCGAACACGAGCCCGAACAGGCCCGCCAGCACCACGCCGACCAGGGCCGCGGCCAGCGTGCCCGCCAGCCCCGGCAGGATGAAGGTGGCCCAGACGTCCCCGCGCAGCAGCGGCGTCCACTTCTCCGCCGCCCACTGGTCCTTGGCGTCGAAACGCACGTAGACCAGGTAGGCCACGGCCAGCAGCACGACCGCGACCCCCGCCGCCGCGAGCCGGTTGCGGCGGATCCCGCGCGGGCCGGGCGGCTCGTAGAGGTTGGCGTAGCTCATCGCGTCACCGCCACGCGGCGCGACAACCAGCCGAACAGCAGGCCCATGGGCAGGCACAGGATCACGAACCCGGCCGCGAAGCCCAGGAAGATCTGGATGACCTGGTCCCCGTACGTCTCGATCATCTCGCGCATCCGCACGGACGCCTCGCTCACGCCCACCACCAGGGCGATCGTGGTGTTCTTGGTCAGGGCGATGAGGATGCTGCCCAGCGGCGCCACCACGGCGCGGAACGCCTGCGGCAGCGTGATCAGCCCGAGCGTCTTGACGAAGCCCAGGCCCAGCGAGCGGGCGGCCTCGGCCTGCCCCACGGGCACCGTGTTGAGCCCGGAGCGCAGAGCCTCGCAGACGAACGCCGAGGTGTAGGCGGTCAGCCCGATCGAGGCGAGCCAGAAGTTGTTGGTCGCGATGTCATCGGACAGCTCGACCCCGAGGTTCGCCCCGATGCCGAGGCCCGTGAACAGCAGCACCAGCGTGAGCGGGGTGTTGCGGGCCACCGCGACGTAGGCGGTCGCGGCTCCGCGCAGGGTGGCCAGCGGGGCGACCCGCATGGCGGTCAGCAACGTTCCCAGCACCAGGGAGCCGAGCGCGCTGACCGCCGTCAGCCGTACCGTCATCCAGAAGGCGGCGAGGATCGTGTCGCCTTCGATCAGCAGCGCGTCCATCAGATCAGTACTGCTCCAGCGTCGGGGCCTGGGGGGCGGCGAAGCCCGAGGCGCCGACGCTGCCGTCGATGGCCTTCTTCCAGCTCCCGTCCGAGAACATCTTGGTCAGCGCGGCGTTGACCGCCTTGCGGCCGTCCGTGTCGTCCTTCTTCAGGCCGATGCCGTACTTCTCGGTGCTGAACGGCTTGCCGACCACCTTGAGCTTGCCGGCGTGCTGCGCGGCGTAGCCGGCCAGGATCACGTTGTCGGTGGTGATGGCGTCGAGCTGGCCGCCGAGCACCCGGTCCACGCACGCCGAGTACGTCCGCTCCTCCTGGAGCTGCACCTCCTTGGCGTACTCCGTCTTGACCTTCTGCGCCGGGGTGGAGCCCGCGACCGAACAGAGCTTCTTGCCGTTGAGCGTCTCGGGCCCGGTCAGCGCCGAGTCGTCGGCCCGGACCAGCAGGTCCTGCCCGGCCACGAAGTACGGCCCCGCGAAGGAGACCTTCTGCTTCCTGGCGTCCGTGATCGAGTACGTGGCCACGACCATGTCCACCTGGCCCTGCTCGATGAAGGCCTCGCGGTTGGCGGACACGGTCTCCTTGAACTCGATGTCCTTGGCCTCGACGCCGAGCTCCTTGGCCACGTACTTGGCGACCTCGATGTCGAAGCCGGCGAAGGCCCCGTCGGGGGTGCGCAGACCGAGGCCCGGCTGGTCGGCCTTGACGCCGATCACGAGCTTGTGGTCGTTCTTGGCCTTCTCCACGATGGAGTTGTAGCTCTCCGCACCACCGCCGCAGGCGGTGGCCGTGGCGGCCAGCGCGATCACGGCGAACGTGGTGTAAAGGGATCTCCCGAACATGACTGGCTCCTTCGGTGATTCAGTGGGTGAGGATCTTGGCGAGGAAGGACTTGGCGCGCTCGGTGCTCGGCGTGTCGAAGAAGACGTCCGGGGTGTTCTGCTCGACGATCTCGCCGTCGGCCATGAACACGACCCGGTCGGCCGCGCGGCGGGCGAAGCCCATCTCGTGGGTGACCACGACCATGGTCATGCCGTCGCGGGCCAGCGACGTCATGACTTCGAGGACCTCGTTGACCATCTCGGGGTCGAGGGCCGAGGTCGGCTCATCGAACAGGATGACCTTGGGATCCATGGCCAGCGCGCGGGCGATGGCCACCCGCTGCTGCTGGCCGCCCGAGAGCTGCGCGGGGAACTTGTCGGCCTGCCCGCCGATGCCCACCCGGTCGAGCAGCTCACGGGCCTTGCGCACGGCCTCGGCCTTGGGCCTCCTCAGCACGTGGACCTGGCTCAGGACGACGTTGTCCAGAACGGTCTTGTGCGCGAAGAGGTTGAAGGACTGGAAGACCATGCCCACCTCGGCGCGGAGCCGGGCGAGCAGGCGGCCCTCAGCCGGCAGCGGGGTGCCGTCCACGCTGATCGTGCCGGAGTCGATGGTCTCCAGCCTGTTGATCGCGCGGCACAGCGTCGACTTGCCCGCCCCTGACGGGCCGATGATCACCACGACCTCGCCCTGCTGAACGTTCAAGTCGACGTTCTTGAGCACATGGTGATCGCCGTAGCGCTTGTTGACCTGGTCCAAGACGATCAGGTCCGTCTTGTTGACCTGGTCCAGGACGATCAGGTCCGCCTCGGTCATACCTCACGCTCCTTGTCTCGGTCAGCGTTGGCGTAACCGTAGGAGCCGTATGTGTCACCGAAGGGCTTGTGATCGTTCTGCTCAGCGATTGAACGGTTTGGACTGATCGGGGTTGGTCCGGGACACTCCGATGGTGCCGGTGTAGGCCCGGTCCCACTCGCCGTCGCGCAGCCACCGGGCGATCAGCCCGTTGAGATAGTCGCGGAAGCCCGTGTCCTGCTTGCGGATGCCCATCCCGTACGGCTCGCGCCCGAAGGGCTTGCCGACCAGGCGCAGCGCGTCCGGCTGCTTGGCGAGCAGGCCGAGCAGGATGGTGTCGTCGGTGCTGATCGCGTCGACCCGCCCGTTGATGAGCGCCGGCACGCACTCGCTGTAGGCGTCGACGATCTCCAGGTCCGCGCCGGGCACCCGCTCGCGCAGCCGGTCGACGGAGGTCGAGCCGCGCGCCGTGCACACGGTCTTGTCGTCCAGGTCGTCCAGGTCGGCGATGCTCATATCGCCGTTCCTGACCAGGATGTCCTGCCCGGCGTAGTAGTACGGATCGGTGAAGGCGACCAGCTCGGCGCGGGCCGGCGTGATCGAGTACGTGGCGATGACGACGTCCACGACCTGCTGGGACAGGAAGTTCTCCCGCTCGCGCGAGACCGTCTCGATGAAGCGGATGTTGCGCTCGCTGCCGGTCAGGTCCTTGGCGATCAGCCGGGCGATCTCGGCGTCGAAGCCGGTGATCCGCCCGCCGCTCGGATCCTTGTAGCCGAACAGCGGCTGGTCGAACTTGATGCCCACCGTGAGGACGCCGCGCTCTTTGATGCGCGCCATGGGCGAGCCCTCGGGGAAGGGGCCGGCCTCGGCGCAACCCGCTGGCAGCAGGCACAGCAGCACGGCGACCAGAGCGGCTCGGAGCGGGGTCACCGTACGCGGTACCGGTGCTGCGGCCGCCCGGTCGGCCCGTACCTGGGCCGGCCCTCGACCTGTCCCCGGTCGGCGAGGTGCTCCAGGTAGCGCCGGGCCGTGGCCCGGCTGACGCCGATCACGGCGGCCAGCTCGTGCGCGGAGATGTCGTCCTCGACCGCCGCCAGCGCGTCCAGCACCGCCTGCTCGGTCGCGGCGGAGATGCTCTTCGGGCGGGGCGACTGGTCGGAGTGGAGCGAGCGGAAGAGCCGGTCGATCTCCTGCTGCTCGGCGAAGCGCACCCCGGAGGCGAGCTGCTCGATCGTGGCCGCGTAGCGCAGCAGCGTCTGCTCCAGCGTGGTCGCCCTGGTGGGCTTGACCAGGTAGTACAGGGCGCCGTGGCGCATGGCGGCGCGCACCGCGGCCGACTCGTTGTGCCCGGAGATCACGATGACGTCGGAGGGCGGCAGGTCCGCCCGCCGCAGGCGGTGCGCGACCTCCAGTCCCGGCAGGTCGGGCAGGTGCAGGTCGAGCAAGATGAGGCGGGGCGCGAAGCGGCCGGCGGCGGCCAGCGCCGCCTGCCCCGTGTGCGCGATTCCCACCACTCTGAACCCCAGCACCCGGTTCACCTGCGCGTGCAGCGTCGCGGTGACGATCGGGTCGTCGTCCACGATGAGAACGGTGATGTCCCTGGGCTCAGGCACAGCCACGCTCCTCGTCGATCTGATGGCGATCAAGGCAGCTTAAGCACCTTTTGTTAAATTAAATCGTGTTTTGCGCGTTCTGCTCACCAGGATCCTCCGTGAACGCGTGATCCTCTTTAGTCTGTAGCGCGAGTGACGAAGGGGAGGACGGACGCCGGTGAGATGGCTCCTCGCGGTGACGGCCCTGTGGACGCTGCTCGGCCTGCTCCCCCTGGCGTTGCTGACCTCATCCAGCATCTCCCTGTCGGAGCAGGCGGTGAGCGACGAGGTCCATGACCGGGTCAGGATCACCGCCTCGGTGAGCCGGGTCGTGGTGGAGCAGCAGATGGGCTCGCTCAAGCAGCTCGTCACGGCCTTCGCCAAGCGGCCCGACGTGCGCGAGTCGGTCGGCGACCTCGGTCCCATCACCATGCGGGGGCACCTCGGCGAGCTGCAGCGCATGCGCGACGGCGTCAGCGGGCTGATCCTCATCTCGGTGGAAGGCGACGTGCTGGGCGTCGAACCGCCGAGCGGGCTGCCCCAGGACATCAGCGGCACCGACTGGTACCGCGCCGTCCGCGACAGCCGGCAGGCACACGTCTCGCAGGCGTACACGCCCACGATGAAGGGCGTGTCCAGGGCCGTCGCGGTGGCCGCGCCGATCCCGAGCGCCGACGACAAGCGCATGATCGGCATCCTCACGGTCGTCTACAGCCTGGACGCCATCCAGAAGTTCGCCGAGGAGGCCGCGGTGGCCCAGGGCATCCGGCTGCTGATCACCGATCAGGCCGGCGTGCTCGTCGCCGACCCCGGCCGGAAGCTGTACGCCCTCACCTCGCTGCGCGAGGACCCCCGCGTGGACGCCGCGCTGGCGAACCGCACCTGGGACGGCGAGTTCCACGGCATCGACGGCACGGTGTTGTCGGCGTCCGAGCCGATCCCCAGCGTCGGCTGGACCGTCACCGCCGAGGTGTCGGCCGCCGAGGCCCTGGCCTCCGCCGAGCAACTGCGGACCAACGTGCTGACCGTCGCCGCCCTGCTGGCGCTCCTCATCCTCATCGGCCTGGGCCTGCAGATCCACACCACCCGCGGCCGCCGCCGGGCGCAGGCGACCCTGGCCAGGTACGCGGCCGAGCTGGCCGCGGCCAGGGACGAGGCCGTCAGCGCCTCCTCGGCCAAGTCGGAGTTCCTGGCCAAGATCAGCCACGAGATCCGCACCCCGATCAACGGCGTCCTCGGCATGAACTCCCTGCTCATGGGCACCCGGCTGGACGACGAGCAGCGCTACTACACGACCACGGCCCAGGAGTCGGCCGGCAACGTGCTGCGCCTGCTCGACGACTTCCTCGACATGTCCAAGATCGAGGCGGGGCATCTGCAGGTCGAGGAGGTGCCGTTCGACCTGCCGCGGTTGTGCGACGAGGTGGTCGCGCCGTTCGCGCCGCACGCCTACGAGCAGGGCCTGTGGCTCACCCTGCGGCTCGACGAGGACGTGCCGCGGCAGGTGACGGGCGACCCCGCGCGGTTGCGGCAGATCCTCACGAACGTGGTCGGCAACGCGCTCAAGTTCACCGTCCAGGGCGGCGTCGACCTGCACGTCAGCCTGGACGAGGGCGAGCGGGGCGACGAGCGGGTGGTGTTGCGGTTCTCGGTCGCCGACACCGGCATCGGGGTCGGGCCGGGCGACCGCGAGCGCGTCTTCGGCGTCTTCCGCCAGGTCGACTCGCCGATCACCCGCAGGACCGGCGGAAGCGGGCTGGGCCTGGCGATCAGCCGGCAGCTCACCGAGCTCATGGGCGGTCAGATCGGCCTGGACAGCGTGGAGGGCGTGGGCAGCCGGTTCTGGGTGACGCTGCCGGTGGACGTGGTGCTGTGGTCCGACCGCGGCGGCATCGACCGGCGGGCCGCCGGCAGGGCGGCCCTGAACGGGCACGCCGCCGATCCTGCGGCCGGCGACGCGGGCGCGCCGGAGCCGGGCCCCGACGCGCTGGAGGGGCGGCGGGCGCTCGTCGCCGACCCGCGGCCCGAGGACCGCGCGCTGGCCGGGCGCTTCCTGGGGGACGCCGGGCTCGCCGTGGAGCAGACGCGGGACGCGGTCTCCGCGCTGGCGCTGCTGCGGGCGGCGGTGGGCAGCGGCCGGCCGTACGAGCTGGCGGTGGTCGCCCTCGACCTCGGCGCGGCCGGCACGGATCCGGACTCCGGCTCGGGGGAGTCGCTGGCCGCCGCCATCCTCACCGACCCGGTGCTCCACGCCACCAGCGTCATCGTGGTCGTCACCCCGGGCCGCTCGGGCTTCGCCTGGCCGGTCGCCCCGGACGAGCGCACCGTGCAGTCGATCACCCGCCCGCTCAGCCGCCGCCGCCTGCTGGCCGCCGTGGAGAACGCGCTGCGGGCCGGCGAGAGCCCGGGCGAGCCGGGCGACGGCGCCGAGCCCGGGGGGAGCGGCACCGTGGCGCGGATCCTCGTGGCCGAGGACGACGAGGTGAGCCGGCAGGTGGCGCAGATCGTGTTGCGGCAGGCCGGGCACGAGGTCGAGGTGGTCGCCGACGGCGCGCAGGCCGTGCGGGCGGTGCTGGCCGGCGGCTACGACCTGGTGTTCATGGACTGCCAGCTTCCCGTGCTCGACGGCCTGGCCGCGACCGCGGAGATCAGGGAGCGCGAGGAGACGCACACGCCGATCATCGCGATGACCGCGGCCGCGATGCCGGACGACCGGATCAGGTGCCTGGAAGCGGGCATGGACGACCACCTGGCCAAGCCCGTGGACTGGCCGCACGTGCTGGCCCGGATCCCGGAGTGGGCGGCGGCGGCCGCGCTTCCGCCCGAGCTGGCCGGGTTGTCGCAGGAGGCGCTGGCGGACATCGCGCAGGCTTACCTGGCGACCGCCATGAGCACGTTCGAGGAGTTGTCGCTCGCGGTGCGGGAGGGCGACCT
>NZ_JBSFVA010000085.1:0-10959 GCF_053592075.1 Nonomuraea sp. NPDC002799 | reverse complement strand
TGTGACATGGGCCTGGTCGCGTACCAGATGACGCTGATGGTCGATCGCGCCGGTCAGGTGCTGACTCCGGCTGTGCGCGCGGAGCTGCGCGCCAGCCAGTCCAGGTGATGTACGTGTCAGACCCCAGATGGAACAGCGGCGGTTGGGCTCCTCCGTCCCAGCCCGAGCCCCAGTCGGCGCTGAACCCCGACCCTGCCTCGCCCGTCCGCCCGTACGCCGTGACAGGGGGACGGACGGCGCCGCGGGTCAAGCTGGCGATGGAGGCCCTGGTGTCCTCGGCGACCGCCGAGCAGCGGGAGTTCTCGCACATCACGCCGGAGTACCAGGCGATCAGCCAACTGTGCCGGCAGGTCAGGTCAGTGGCCGAGGTGTCGGCGCTGCTGCGGATCCCGCTCGGCGTCGTCCGCGTGCTGATCGCTGACATGGCCGCCGAAGGTCTGGTTCGCGTGCATCAACCACAACTGGACGCCGGCAGGCCGGACGTCAATCTGCTCGAAAGGGTGCTCAGTGGACTTCGCAGGCTCTAGCCCCGGCCTCACCTCGACGAAGATCGTGGTGGCCGGCGGTTTCGGGGTGGGCAAGACGACCTTCGTCGGCGCGGTGTCGGAGATCATGCCGTTGACCACGGAGGCGGTGATGACGGACGCCTCCGCGGGGATCGACGACCTGGGCATGACACCGCTGAAGTCGACCACCACCGTGGCCATGGACTTCGGCCGGGTCTCCTTGGACCGTGATCTGATCCTCTACCTGTTCGGGACCCCCGGGCAGCACCGGTTCTGGTTCATGTGGGACGACCTGGTGCGCGGCGCGATCGGCGCGGTGGTCCTGGTGGACACCCGTCGTCTCGCCGACAGCTTCCCGGCGATCGACTACTTCGAGGAGGCGCAACTGCCCTTCGTGGTGGGCGTCAACGGCTGGGACGGCGAATATCCGCACAGCGACTCCGAGGTGCGCGACGCGCTCACGCTGGCCCCGCACATCCCCCTGGTCCGCCTGGACGCCAGATCCAAGGACTCCGTCAAGAGCGCGCTGATCCACCTGGTCGAGCACGCCCTCAGCGTTCGGATGGCCGTGCCCGGCTGGGGCGGCTAGGTCCTCGGCGCGGACTCGTTGACAGGCCCGGCACCGCCATGATCACAATGGCTGCGGTTTCCCCGAGCGTCGCAGGAGCACCATGTCGAGCCGTGGCCGATGAACGTGCGCGATCCCCTCACCGGGCGACCCGGCCGGCCACTCGCCCCCGTCCCGCCGACCCGCCTCGCCGCCGTGGCGGCCGGGCTGCGCGCCATGTCGCCCGCCTGGCTGACCGCCGACCGGAGCGCGGCGCTGACCAGGTTCGGGGCCGCGCTCGCCGATGACGACGACCTGCTCGCCGCGCTGGTGGCCGACACCGGCAGGGTGGGGGAGTCGGTGCTGGAGCGGCAGATCGTGGCCGCTTCGATCACCCGATGGGCGCACCAGGCGCCCGCCCTCCTCGCGCCCCCGGCCGAACGCCCCGCCTCGTTGCCGGGGATCGTGGTGGGCGGGGACGCGGTGCCGTACGAGCTGGTCGGGGTGATCAGCCCGTGGAACTTCCCGCTGCTGCTCGGCCTCATCGACGCCGTGCCCGCGCTGGCCGCCGGCTGCGCGGTGCTGGTCAAGCCCAGCGAGGTCACCCCCCGCTTCATCGAGCCGCTGATGCGGCTGGTCCCGGCCGATCTGCCGCTCCGGGTCGTCGAGGGCGACGGCGCGACCGGAGCGGCGCTGGTGGGCCTGGTGGACGCGGTGGTGTTCACCGGCAGTGTGGAGACCGGGCGCGCGGTGGCGGAGTCGGCCGCCCGCGCGTTCGTGCCCGCGCACCTGGAGCTGGGCGGCAAGGATCCGGCGATCGTGCTGGCTGACGCGGACCTCGACCGGGCCGCGGCGGCGATCCTGTGGGGCGGCACCGCCAACGCCGGGCAGTCCTGCCAGTCGATCGAGCGGGTGTACGTGGCCCGCGAGGCCCATGACACGTTCCTCGCGCTGCTCGTGGGCAAGGCCGCCCAGGTGGGCCTGACCTGCGAAGGCGGCCCCATCGGGCCGATCATCGGGCCTGGCACCGAAGACGTGATCGCCGCCCACCTGGCCGACGCCGTCGCCAAGGGCGCCACCGTGCACACGGGCGGCGAGATCGAGCGGCACGGCGGCGGCCACTGGTGCCGCCCGACCGTGCTGTCCGGCGTGGACCACGGCATGACGATCATGACGGAGGAGACGTTCGGCCCCGTGCTGCCCGTGATGGCCGTCGACGGTCCCGACGAGGCGGTCGCCCTGGCCAACGACTCGCGCTACGGCCTGTCCGCCGCGGTCTTCGCGGGGACGGAGCGGGCGGCCCTGGCCGTGGCGGCCCGGCTGCGCGCCGGCGCGGTCAGCGTCAACGACGCCTCGCTGACCGCGCTCGTGCACGAGGGCGAGAAGCACTCCTTCCGCCTGTCGGGGCTCGGCGGCTCACGCATGGGCGCCGCCTCCATCAGCAGGTTCCTGCGCCGCAGGGCCTTCCTGGTCAACCGATCCGGCGCCGCCGACCCCTGGTGGCACACGACGAAGGAGTGACTTCCATGGGACTTCGCGCGGACATGCCGCTGCTGGCCCGGCACGAAGGCGAGTGGGAGGGCGAATACCTGCACCTCGACCGGGACGGAAACCCGATCGACCGGCACCGGGTGCTGATGACCTGCACGATCCTCGACGACGCCGTCTACCACCAGACCAACCGCTACCTCTGGGACGACGGGCGCTCGGAGGTGCACGAGTTCCCCGGCACCTATCTCGGCGGCGGCCGGTGCGGGTTCGACACCGACCGCATCAGGGGCGAGTTCTGGGAGCTGGACGACACCACCATCTACCTGTCCTGGCAGTACAAGGGCGAGGGCGAGGACCTGCGGCTCTACGAGCTGATCGTGCTCAGCGCGGACGGGAAGTCCCGCAGCAGGACCTGGCAGTGGGTCAAGGACGGCGTGTGCGTGAAGCGCACGCTGATCAACGAGCGGCGGGCCGGCTAGCCGCTCCTGGCGCCGTGGTGCCAGGCCAGCACCACCCGCTCGACGCCCAGGAACGCGGCGTTCAGCGCGATGCCGAGCAGCCCGAGCAGCACGATCCCCGCCCACATGGCCGGGATGTCGAAGTCGCTCTGCGCCTCCAGCATGCGGTGCCCGATGCCCTCGCTGCTGCCGACCAGCTCGGAGATCACCATCATGATCAGCGCCAGCGACACGCTCAGCCGCAGGCCGGCGAAGATCTTCGGGGAGGCGGCGGGCAGGATGACGCGGGTCAGCCGCTGCCACGGGCTCAGCCGGTAGACCGCGCCCGTCTCGATGTACTGGCGGTCGACGTGACGGGCGCCGTCCATGGAGTTGATCAGCACGGGCCAGATGACGCCGTACACGATGGAGGCCAGCTCCATCGGGGTCCCGATCTTGAACAGCACCAGGAACACCGGCAGCAGCGTGGACGGCGGCACCGACCTGCCGAAGTGCAGCAGCGGCTCCACCAGCGCCGACAGCCGGCGCGAGCGCCCGAGCGCGACCCCTGCCAGCACGCCCGCCAGGCACGCCATCGCCCACCCGGCGAACAGCCTGGCCAGGCTGGGCAGCAGGTCGGCGACCGCCTCGTCGGTCAGGAACGCCCGCGACGGCGGCCCGGAGAACCAAATCTCGTGCAGCCGGACCACGATCCGCGACGGCGGCGGGAAGTACGCCGCCGCCGCCGACCGGGTGGCCAGCTCCCAGGCGATCACGGCCACGGGCAACGTCCAGTACCACAACAGCCGGGAGACCCCGGGGGCGTTCCTCATGCCGCGTCTCCCGTCCGCGCCTGGTGCCAGCGGAACACGCGCCGCTCACCGGCGGTGAACAGCAGGTTGGCGGCCAGCCCGATGATCCCGGCCCACACGGTCGCCGCCAGCATGCGGTCGATCCGGTTCGCGCTGCCCGCCAGGGACAGGAACGCCCCGATCCCGCCCCCGCCGGGGGCCAGCAGCTCCACGCTCACGGCCACGATCAGGGTGACGGACACGGCGATCCGCACGCCGGTGGCGATGAACGGCGCCGCGCTCGGCAGGCTCACCCGCAACACCACGGCCAGCGGGCCGAAGCCGAAGCTCCGCAGCGTCTCCTTGGCCAGCGGATCGACGTCGCCTAGGCCGTACATCGTGTTGATCAGCAGCGGCCACGAGCAGGTGTAGACGATCAGCGCGGTCTTGGCGTCCTGGCTGGCCGGGAAGAGGAACATGGCCAGCGGGATCAGCGAAACCGACGGGATCGGCCGCAGGAACTCCACCAGCGGCCGGGCCGAGCGCTCCATGAACGGCACCGTCCCGAGCAGCAGCCCGGCGGGCACGGCGACCGCGAGCGCGATCGTCAGCCCGCTCGCGCACGCCGCCAGCGTGGCCAGCACGTCCGCCCGGAACTGCGCCTCCAGCGGCAGCAGCGCCGCCGCCGCCAGCACGTCCGACATGTACGGCAGCACGTCCGGGATCAGCCCGGCCCGCCCGGCCAGCTCGGCGAGAACCAGAAAAGCGGCCACACCGAGCACGCCGAGCATGCCGCGAGCGATCATCCGCTGTGCGGGACGAACAGCGTGGCCGCGTCCACCTTGGTCTTGATGTAGCCGTAGTCGAGCATCAGGTCGGCCAGCTTCTGCACGGTGGCCTGGTCGGCCTCCATCGAGAACTTGCCGAGCGTCATGGCCGCCGCCGCGTCGGCGGGAATCTGCGTGTACGTCGGCACCACCTCGTCGATCGCCTTGCGATCGGTGCTGGCGATCTGCTGGGCCTTGGCCAGCGCCCGGTGGAAGGCGGCGGCGGTCTTCGGGTTCTTGGTCACCCACTCCTCGGTGACGCCCCATCCGTCGATCGGCACGCCGGCCGTCACGCCGTTCGTGGTGTCGATGATCTGCGTGCCGCCCGCCTTCTTGGCGGCGGTCAGGAACGGCTCCACCAGCCAGGCCGCGTCGACCTTGCCGGAGGACAGGGCGGTGAGCTGGTCGGCGAACTGCACGGGGACGTACTTGACGTCCTCGGGCTTGAGCCCGGCGTCCTGCAGGTGGGCGTTGGTCAGCGTCTGGCCGAGCGCCTTGAGCACGTTGACCGCGATGGTCTTGCCCCTGAGGTCGGCCGCCGCCTTGAGCGGCGACCCCTTGGCCACCACGACGCCGGCCACGTTGGGAGCGCCCTCCTGGCTGTGCTGGAACAACTTCAGCTTGGCGGCGCCCGAGTCGTTGATCGACATGAGCGCCACGTAGCTGGTGAGGAAGGCGTCCATGCTGCCGTTGAGGATCTTCGGCATGACCGCCTGCGGAGCCTGGATGATCTCCGTCTTGACGGTCAGGCCCTCCTCCTTGAAGAAGCCGCGCTTCTCCGCGATGAACAGCGACGCCGACGACGGCACCGGCACCACGCCGACCAGGAGCTGGGTCTTCTCCAGCCCGCCGGCGGAGGCCGGGCCGCCGCCCGTGTCCGTCTCACCCCCGCTCCCGCCTCCGCCGCACGCGCTCAGCGTGAGGGCGATCGCCATACCCGCGACTACGATCCTGGCCAGCTTCATGTCACTGCCTTTCTCGGTCCTGGTCGATCAGGTGGAGGCCGGGGGATTGCTCAGCGCGGCCTGGCTTCCATGAGGCTCGCACCGGAGCCGAGCTCGACGATAGCGCCGAGCGTCAGCTCCGCCTGGGCGAACAGCGACGCGTACTCGTCGCGGCTGCGCTCGGCGCCGCCGTCGAAGATGGCCAGCATGCGCAGGTCGATGTCCTTGCCGGGGTGCGGCTCCTCGTTGTCGGGGAGCACCACCTCCAGCACCAGGACCCGGCCGTCGGGACGCATGGCCGCCCGGACGTTGCGCAGGATCGTGACGGCGTCCTCGTCGTCCCAGTTGTGCAGGACGCTGGCCAGCAGATAGACGTCCGCGCCCGCCGGCACCGAGGTGAAGAAGTCGCCGGCGACGACCTCGGCCCGGTCCGACAGGCCCTCGCCGGCCAGGGTGCGCGCGGCCCGGCCGGTCACGTGCTCCAGGTCGAACAGGATGCCGCGCATGCTCGGGTTGGCGTGCAGGACGGCGGCCAGGATGTGCCCCTTGCCACCGGCCACGTCCACGATGGTCGCGGTGGGCGGGAAGGCGTACCGCTTGGCCAGGTTCTCGGTGAACGGGAGCGACCTGGCGGTCATGTACTCGTTGAACAGCGTGCTCGAAGCCGGATTTTTCGCGAGATGGTCGTACAGGTGGCCGTACCGTTTCACGAACGCCGAGCTGCCGTCGCGGACCGTGGCGGGGAGCATGCCCATGGCGTACCAGAAGCCCTCCTCGCCCAGCATCCGGATCGAGGAGCGGACGGAGTCGGGGGCGTCCGAGCGCAGCGCGGTGCCCTTCTCCGTCAGGTCGTAGGTGTCGGCTCCGGCGGCGCGGACGACGTCGAGGGCGGCCAGCTCGCGCAGGACCCGGCGCAGCGAAGGAGCATGGGCCCCGCAGCGTCCGGCCAGGTCGGCGGTGCTGAGAGGCCCATGGGAAAGGTGATCTGCCAGTCCGAGCTCCGCCATGGTCAGCAGAGCAGCGAATCTTGATATATCGCCTACGGCTCCCCAAATGAGGTCGTCGGAATGCGGCATATGTCCTTCCAGGAGATCAAGGATTGCGTGTGGCCTGCCGGTGCCAGACGAGCACACGGCGTTCGGCCAGCACGAACAGGGCGTTCACCACGTAGCCCAGCACGCCGAGCAGGGCGATCGCGGCCCAGACCCCGGCGCCGTCGAAACTGCGCTGGGCGACCAGCAACTGGTAGCCGATGCCGTCGGTCCCGCCGAGGAGCTCGGAGACCACCATGAGGATCAGCGCCAGCGACAGGCTCAGCCGCAGCCCGGCGAAGATCTTCGGCGAGGCGGCGGGCAGCACGACCACGCGCAGCTGCTGCAGCTTGCTCAGGTTGAAGACCGTGGCGGTCTCGGTGTACGTGCGGTCCACCGCCCGGACACCGTCGATCGAGTTGAGCAGCACCGGCCAGACCACGCCGAACACGATCGTGGCGAGCTGCGTGGCCAGCACCCCGGCGGACAACGGCTGGAACAGCACGACGAAGACCGGCAGCAGCAGCGGAGGAGGCAGGGCCCGCCCGAACTCGATGAGCGGGTCCACGTAGTCGGCCGCCGCCCGTGAGCGCCCGAGCACGACGCCCAGGGCGACCCCGATCAGCGCGGCCAGGACCCAGCCGCTGAACATGCGGCCCAGGCTGGGCAGGATGTTGTCGATCGCGTCGTCGGTGAGGAACACCTGGGCCACGGGGCCGGAGAACCACAACTCATGCATCCGGACGACGATCGTCGTGGGCGGCGGGAAGTCGGTGTCCCCGATCGCGCGGGCGAGCAGCTCCCAGACGACCAGCACGGCCGGGATCAACCAGAACTTGGTGACGGTTCTCACGTCTCCGTCGCCCCCATCCGCATGCGGTGCCAATGGAAGAGGCGGCGCTCGCCGGCCAGGAAGACCAGGTTGGCGAGCACGCCGATGACGCCGGCCCAGAAGGTGGCCGCCAGCATGAGGTCCGTCCGGTTGCCGCTGGCCGCCACGTTGACGAAGACGCCGATCCCGCCGATGCCGCCGGCCAGCAGCTCGGCGCTGACGGCCAGGACGAGCGCGATCCCGGCGGCGATCCGGACGCCCGTCGCCACGAAGGGCGCGGCGCTGGGCAGGCTCACCCTCGCCAGGACGGCCAGCGAGCCGAAGCCGAAACTGCGCAGCGACTCCTTGGCCAGCGGGTCCACGTCCTGCATGCCGTAGAGGGTGTTGATCAGGATCGGCCAGAGGGAGGCATACACGATGACCGAGACCTTCATCCACTCGTCCACCGGGATCAGCAGGATCGCCAAGGGGATGATGGCCACGGAGGGGATCGGGCGCATGAACTCCAGCACCGGCCGGATCGCGCGCTCCACCGGCGGCAACGCGCCGAGCAGCACGCCCAGCGGCACGGCCACCGCGAACGCGATCAGCAGGCCGAGCGCCCAGTTGATGAGCGTGGTGCCGACCCCGGTCAGGAACTCGGTGTCGGCCAGCAGGCGGACGGCTTCGTACAGGACGGTCGAGGGTGCGGGGAAGACCATGTCGCCGCTGATGAAGAGGCGGATGACCAGTTCCCCCAGAATGAGGAACCCCGCGGCGCCGGCGGCGCCGCGGAGCAGTCGTCTTCTGGTCATCCGCTCGTCGAAGTCGCGATCACGGACTTGACGTCGATCGACTCCTTGAGGAAGCCGTACTCCTGCATGAGGTCGGCAACCTTCTGCAGGCGGTTCTCGTTGAGCTCGCTCGGGAAGGTCCCCAGCGTGATCACCGAGGCCGTCTTGGCGTCGATCTTGGTGTACTTCGGCAGCATGGCCTCGATTTCCTTGCGGTCACTCGAGGCGAGCTGCTGCGCCTTGGAGATGGCGCGCTGGAAGGCGGCCAGCGTCTTCGGGTACTTCTGCACCCAATCCTCGGTGGCCATCCAACCGGCGATGGGGAAGTTCTCCGTCTGGCCCACCATCGTGTCGGCCAGCTTGCGGAAGCCGTTGGCGCTCTGGTTGGCCGTGATGAAGGGCTCGGTGATCCAGCCCGCGTCGGCCTGGCCGCTCTTGATGGCGTTGCCCATGTCGGGGAACGGCTTCTCGACGAAGTTGACGTCCGCGTTCGTGAGCCCGGCCACCTTGAGCTGCGTGGTCACCGCGAGCTCGGCGATGTTCTTGAGGTTGTTGACCAGAACGGTCTTGCCCTTCAGGTCCGCCACGGTCTTGATCGGGGAGTCGCCCGGGACCATGAGGTTGAAGGTGTTCGGACCCGCCTGGTACATATCCGCTACGAGCTTGAGCTTCTTGCCCTGGCTCACGGCGGAGAGGGTCGAGACGTAGTTGGTCTGCGAGATGTCGAGCGCGCCGCTCTCGATCTGGGGGATGGCCGCGGCGCCACCGGTGATGATGACCGGTGTCACCGTCAGGCCCTCTTCCTTGAAGAAGCCCTTCGTGTTGGCTATATAGAGCGCCACAGGGTCGGGAACCGGAAGGTGGCCGACCTTGATGGTGGTTTTCTCCAAGCCCTTGCTGTTGGCGGTCGAGTCAGTGGACTCGGCGGCGCCACCACAGCCGGCAAGGGTGAGAGCAACTGCGACGCCGAGTACAACGGCGTGACAGCGCAGTTTGCGTGTCATCGGGGGGTTCTCCTACCAGGGGAAGCTTCTGGAGATCGGCACTGGTTACCGGGCGTGAAGCGTACCGGAGGGGAGATCGGATCGGCAGCACTATGCCTTATATATGAGGTTTATCTACCGAATATGACTCTTATACCTATATTGCTGTAAATATAAGCTTTAAGCGCTCTTAATGACTGTTTGTCCGGATTGGTGTGATGGTTGCACTCCGTGTGCGGAGGTTAGCCAGGTGAGCAATGTGTGACTTGGAACGGTTGAAAACAGGCGAGACGTTGGCTGATGTATGAGGTTTGTGCTCAAATTGGGCCTCGAACTTGCCTGCGATCACTCGTCCGCGCGACGAAGCCGCTGAGACCCCCTTAGAGCAGGCCATGGCGAGAGGTTGCCACCAGTGACGACAACAACGACCGGTTCCGGTCGTGGCAGGGCTCCGGACGTGCCCGAACAGTCTTTGGGCGGCGAGCTGCCGGAGGTGCAGTCGCCCAGGTCGGGCAGCCCGTTCGCGCTGCGCAACTGGCGCGTGCGCACCCGCCTCATCGCCCTCATCGCCATCCCCACCATCGTGGGCGTGATCCTCGGCGGGCTGCGCGTCACCACCTCCATCAGCAGTTCCCAGGAGTACCAGCGCATCAGTGAGGTCGGCTCGCTGGTGACGCAGCTCGGTGAGCTCGCCCGCGACCTCGGCCTCGAACGTGACCTGTCCGGCCGCTTCGTCGTCTCCGGCAAGCGGGAGGCCGACAGTCAGCAGCTCAAGAGCCAGCAGGAGATCGTCGACGCCAACGTCAAGCGCACGCTGGCCAGCGCGAAGGCCAACGAGGCGGCGCTGTCCGACATCGGCCGCAGGTCCCTGGACCGCATCCGCACCAGGCTCAGCCAGCTCGGCTCGTTGCGCGAGACCGTCGCGAAGTCGCTGCTGCCGCCGCTGCCGACGATGGAGAAGTACTCCGAGACCGTCTCCGAGATGTTGCAGATGTACGACGAGCTCGGCCAGGGCTCCACGGACGAAGAGCTCATCTCCACCAGCTCCGCCCTGCGAGCCATCGCCCGCGCCGAGGAAGAAGCCTCCAAGCAGCGGGCGCTACTGACGATCGCGCTGCTCAGAGGCAGTTTCGAGGAGCCGGAGTTCGACGCCTTCCTCGACGCCCGCTCCCGCCGCGAGAGCGAGCGCGCCTCGTTCCGGGCCGCCGCCACACAGGCGCAGCGCCAGATGTTCGACAACACGGTCGCCGACATCAAGATCGGCCGTGCCGAGCTCTACATCGCCAGGGCCGTCCTGCTGAACAACCGCAGCCAGTCCCTGCGCAGGCTCGACACCGCCACCACGAATGACGCGAATGACTGGTTCTCCGCCATCTCGGAAACCGTCAAGCGGCTGCACCAGGTGCAGAAGTCCCTCGGCACCCAGGTCGCCACCCGCAGCGCCGACGTCGCCAGCGGCGAAAGGCAGCTCGCCGCGATCAACATCGGCGTCGTCGTCGCCCTGCTCATCCTGGTCCTGGCCATCACCGCCGTCATGGCCGGCTCGCTGGTACGGCCGCTCAGGCGCCTGCGGGGCGACGCCCTCAAGATCGCCGGTTCGACCCTGCCCGACCTGGTACGCCAGCTTCGTACCACCGACGTCAGCCCCGACCAGCTCCGGGTGCCACCCATCGAGGTCAACTCCAAGGACGAGATCGGTGAAGTCGCGCGGGCCTTCGACGAGGTGCACCGTGAGGCGGTGCGGCTGGCGGGTGAGGAGTCGCGGTTGCGGAGCAACGTGAACGCGATGTTCGTGAA
>NZ_JBSFVA010000084.1:0-11101 GCF_053592075.1 Nonomuraea sp. NPDC002799 | reverse complement strand
CCGGCGCGGCGCCGGCCGGCCGTGACCCGGGGATGCCGCGCAGCAGCGCCGCCGACGCCAGAAAGGAGAGCGCGTCCAGCAGCAGCGGCACCGCCCGGCCCGCCGCGAACAGCACGCCGCCGAGCACATGCCCGACCAGGTCGCGGCCCGTGGTCTGGACGGCGAAGAGCCGGCCGTTCGCCGCTTCCAGCCGCTCGGCCGCGACGACGCTGGGCAGCAGGGCGAAGGAGGCGCAGTCGAACAGCACCTCCCCCACGCCCAGCAGGAACGCCACCGCCACCAGGGGCCAGAACGTCAACCAGCCGAGGGCCAGCAGCCCCGTCGCGGCGACCAGCGTCCCCGCCCGGAGCAGGTCGGCCAGCACCATCAGGCGGCGGCGCTCGAACCGGTCGGCGTACGCGCCCGCCGGAAGGCCGAACAGCAACCAGGGCACGGTCGTGGCGGCCGTGACCACCGACACCTGGAAGGCGTCGGGAAGCAGCGCGGCGGCCAGCAGCGGCAGCGCGGCGAAGCGCAGCCCGTCGCCGACCGCCGACACGCCGGCGGCGCTGACCAGCCGGTGATATCCGGAGCCGAAGGCGGCGCTCGTGGTCACCGTGCCCGCCGTGGAGAGAACACCGCGCAGCGCAGCTCGCTGGTGTAACGATGGCCGCCGACCTGGAGCCAGCGCTGATCGGGCGCGGGCAACATCTCGGACAACTCCACGGTGCCGTCGGTCCGCCTGGCCATCCGGCAGAGCTGCCGCACCAGAAGCGGCGCGTCCCAGTCGACGTAGATCGGCTTCGGCTCGCCGGGCACCTTGGCGAAGACATGCCGGGGCAGACCGTACGCGCGGCGCAGCCGGCAGGCCGCCAGGAACTCCGCCGCGTCATCGGCCGACACCCGCCCGCCCGACAGGGCCAGGCCGCGCAGCCAGGCGGCCGGGATGCGCCAGGTCTCCCGCTGGATCACCACCCGCCCGCACCGGATCCGGGGCACGTGGGCCAGCGCCGAGGCCCGCAGCCCGACGCCGCCGAAGTGGCGGGGGAAGGCGAAGGGCGAGAGCGGATCCTGCACGATGCTCGGGCCTCCGGCCGGTGGCGCCATCAGGCGCAGCCGCCCCTCGACGCCGTGGGCGCGCAGTTCGAGCCGGCCCTGCCTGGCCACCACGTAGAGCTGGGACGGTTGCAGCACCTTGTCGCGGGTCTGCATCGACCTGCCGTACACCTCCAGGTCGTGACACGGGTAGCAGAGCTGGGTCGAGGACTTGTCGGGGTGCCCCCGGGAGAGGTTGACCAGGAGCTCGTCGTCGTCGAGCAGGGACAGGTAGCCGCGGTGCACCTCCGGCAGCAGCTCGGGGGCCCGTTCCTGGACCAGGGGGCCGAAGCTGGTGTGGGTGATGACCTCCCGCACGGCGTGGCAGTCCCCGATCACGGCGGTGAAGTCGCCACGGGCCAGGGCGTCCCGGCTCGTGGCGGCGAACAGCACGTCGGGGTCGCAGAGGGCGGGCGGGTCAGCGGGGTGCTCGGCCAGGATCGCCGCCATCCGCTCACGCGGCACCACAACCTCCCACCGCTCCACCCCAACCCCGGACAACACACCCCGCCGATCCACCTCCGCCCCGGGCAACACGCCCAGGTCGGCCACCTCCTGGCCGGCCACCTCCTGGCCGAGCAGGGCGGCGGTGATGGTGTCGTCGAGGGCCGCCAGCTCGGCCTCGACTCCGGCGCACCGGGCGGCCAGGCGCTCCCGGTCGCCGAAGAACTCCGCGTACAGCCGGTCCAGGGGCACCTCGACGTCAGCGCCGAAGCGGCCGGTGACCCAGCGGGTGAGGATGGCCGACTCGCGCCGCATGCGCAGCCGCGGACCCGCCAGCACCGTCTCGTAGATCACCGACAGCTCGTCGGTGATGAACCGGGCGATGTCCGGCCCGATCGTGAGGCCGTCCAGCCGGCCGTGCGCCTCCTCGTACAGGATGCTGCGATCGGCGTAGTGCAGGCCGCGGTTGCGGTTGGCGGAACCGGCGGTCAGCCGCTCGAACCGCTCCTTGACGCCGGCGAGCGCCGCCGGACGTTCGGGCAGGGGCAGCGTGGCGAAGCGGGCCAGATCCTCCTCGAAGCGGATGATCTCGGCGATCAGGGGCCGCGCCTCGGCGGCGGGAAGCTGGGCGCGCAGGGCCGCCAGCGGCCGGGAGTCACCGACGGGGACCTCGAACTCGGCGATCACCCATTCCCGCTCGGCCAGTCGCCGCAGCGCCCGGTCGAACGCCGCGGCGTCGTCCCACCGTGCCCGCAGCGCGCTGACGGTGTGGTCGCCGTCGCACTGCCGCCACAACAGCTCCTCCGCGGCCGACACCTCCCCGCCGCCCAGGTGGCGCAGGTCCCAGTCGGTGTCGAGGCCGTCGCGGGTGGTGAAGGCGTACAGGTCGATGCGGCCGGCCCGCAGGAACGCCAGCGGGCGGCGGCGCGGGCGCACATGGCCGGCCAGGCTCCGGCCCGCCACCGCGGCGAGCCGCTCCGCGGCCCAGTGGGCGAAGCAGGCGCGGCGCTCCAGCCGGCCTTCCGACTTCCAGGTGATGCCCGGCCGGTCACCGACCCGGCCCACGGTGAACGGCCCGAAATGCGAGTGCGTCTCGTTCTTGGTCGTGACCCGCTGGAGGTACATCGCCAGCAGGTCCGTCATCTTCCTGGTGCGCCGCCCGTTCTCCTCCTGGTGGGAGTCGAGCCAGGCGCTGAAGCCAGGATAGGCGGCGTCGTTGGACAGCAGGAGCACCTGCCGCAGCGCGTCGTCGTCGAAGGCCCGCACGACGGCGCGGCCCGCCGCGCCGAGCCGCTCGCGGTGGCGTTCGCCGAACGCGGCCCACCGCTCCGCGACCTCCAGGGCCGCCTCCTGGTACGGGCGCAGCGCCGCCGCCGTCTCCTGCGGCAGCCCGGCGAGCTCGGCCTCGGGGATCGGCCGTGACTGGCCCACCCACGACGCGATCCGCTGCCCGCTATCGCTCCGCTGCCCGTCGTCGCTCCGCTGCCCGCCGTTGCTCCGCTGCCCGCCGTTGCTCCACTGCCCGCCGTCGCTCCGCTGCGCCCGAAGGGCCGCCTTCGCCTCCCCCGCCCGTTGCACAAGCTGGTCGGCGATCGCCGTGAGCGCCCCGGCCTCCTCGGCGGCACTCTCGTCGACCAGCGGGTCGAGCAGCTCCATCGGGAACCCGGCCTGCCGCAGCACGACGACGGGCACCAGCGTCCACCCACCGCCCACGGCGACCCGATGGGGCTCTGGCTCGATCACCACGGTCATGAACCCTCCTCGGAACCGGAACGAGCGCCAGCCCGGCCACCGGAAGTGGCGCGGGTGGGGCGGCGGGCGTGCAGGGCGTCGAGGATGGCCAGCGGGTGAGGCGGGAGCGCGGGCAACAGGCCGGGGCCCGGCACCCAGGGCTTCACCCGTGTCCCGTGGTAGTCCGAGCCCGCCGTGGCGACCAGGTCGAGCCGGGCGCAGACGGCGGCCAGCCGGGCGCTGTCGGCGGGCGTGTGCCAGCTCGTCCACACCTCCAGCCCGCCCAGCCCGGCATCGCACAGCCGCTCCAGCCGGGGGACGGCCTCGCCGGGATGGGCGAGCACCGCGACCCCGCCCGCCTCGGCGATCCAGGCCAGCACCTCCAGCAGCCCGGGACGCCAGGGCTGCTGGAGGTGGAGCGGCCGGCCGGGGCGGCACCAGTCGGCGGCGAGCGCGGCGGTCCCGGTGTAGGACGCGAACCGATGGTCGCCCGACTCGATCAGGAGCGTCAGGTAGTCGCCCACGTACGCGACCCGGTCCCCGCCCAGCGTCCGCGCCACGCCTTCCCAGGTGAGCGGCGCCCCGAGGTGCGCGACCCGCTCGGCCCAGGCCCGCCACCACCGCAGCTCGGCGTCGTGCACCCGCCGCACCCGCTCCTGGAAGAGCAGGTCGCCGGGATCGACGAAGTAGGCCAGGCAGTGCGTCTCCGCGCCGTCCCACTCGGCCGTGACCTCGCATCCGGGCACGACCGTCAGCGCGGAGCCGGCGGCCTGGCTGAGCCGTTCGACGCCCGCCATGGTGTTGTGGTCGGTGACGGAGACGGCCCGCAACCCGGCGGCGACGCAGCGCCGGGCCAGCGTGGCCGGGTCGTCGTCGCCGTCGGAGCATCGGGTGTGCAGGTGCAGGTCGACCGGGCACGGCAGGGTCGCCGGCACCCCGGCCACCACCGGCCGCTCCCGCCGAGCCACCACCTCACCCGACGCCACCGACCGCCCAGAGCGAACCGCCGTCTCGGATGGCGCTCGCCACCCTGACTGAGCCACCGCCTCACACGACACCGACCGCTCAGGACCAGCCGCCGCCTCGGATCGCACTCGCCACCCTGGCTGCGCCGCCTTCTCGTCGGAGGGCATCACCGGCCTCCGGGAAGGCGGCGGCGCCAGGACGCGGCCAGCCAGCGCTCGTACTCGGGGCCCGAAGGGGTGTCCACGACCAGGCAGAGCGGCTCGATGACGCGCCCGGGACCGCCCGCCCAGCCGCCGTGGAGCATGGTCAGGTTGTGCCCGAACAGCAGGTCGCAGTGGTCGCCAGGGGCGAGCGTCTCCCAGCGCGCGCGGAAGCCCGCCCAGGTCAGCCCGGTGGCCATCACCGTCTGGTGGCAGAACAGCCGCGCCATCTCACCCTCGCACCCGCCGCACGCGCACTCCCGCGCGAGCGGGACGGCCGCGGGGTAGCGGGCGCGGTGCTCCTTGGCGAGGTCGGCCTCGGCGTGGTGGAAGGAGAGCGCGTGCCACATGGTCTCTTCCAGCCCGAGCATGGCCCCCATCGACGGGTACGGGCAGCCGTGCGCCCGCTGGCGCGCCTGCGCCGCCCGCAGGTTGGCGCCGAGCCAGCGGGCCGCCTCGCCGGCCGGATCGTCGCCGGTGTCGAGCTCGCGACGTTCGAGGACGTCGCCGATGACGCCGAGCCAGTCGTAGTAGGTGGTGACGCTCAGGCCCTCTCCCGGGTCGGAGAGGAAGATGCCCTGGTACATCTTGTGCGCGGGGGTGGTGGTGTAGCCCGAGGAGCCGAACTCCCGCCACGCGGGATCCCAGCCCGGCGCGTCCAGCAGGCTGGGCGTCAGGTACGAGCAGTGCTGCCCGTCGTGGTGCGGCAGGAGCGTGCGCGTGGGGAAGCCCTCGGGCACGTACGTCCGCTGCGGTTCGTCCACCTCCAGGCGCATCCCGGCGGGTGCGCCGCGGATCAGCAGGGCGTCGCGGAGCCGGCCTGCCAGCGCCACGGCCAGCCGCCGGCTCTCCGCCACACCCAGCCGCAGGCGGCCCAGGCGGAAGACGGCGAAGCCGGCGCTGTGCAGCAGGTCGGCGGCGCGGCCGGCCAGCTCCTCCAGGGCCTCCTCCCGCCGCCCGCGCAGCAGGGAGGAGCAGTCCAGCCGCGCGTCGTCAGGCGTGAACCTCATCGTCCCTCCCCGGAAGCGGGTCTGGTGGCGGGCGCCCAGGGGGCGAGGTCCGGAGGGGCGCCGTCGGTGCGGAACAGGAAGTCGAACAGCAGGTGGGCGGCGATGTGGGCCGTGCTGCCCGAAGGGTCGTAGCGGGGCGCCACCTCGGCCACGTCCACGGCGCCCACCGGAAGGGCGCGCAACTCCTCGTACACGTCCAGCAGCGTCCCCGTGTCGATGCCGCCCATGGTCACGTGCCCCGTCCCGGTGGCCACGGCGCTGTCGAGCACGTCGATGTCCAGGGACACGTAGACGGTGTCGCAGCGCTCGCCGAGCTGCTCGATGAGGCGGCGCAGCGCCGTGGCCGCCCCTTCCCTGCGGATCTGTACCCCGGGCACCACGTGGAAACCGCGGTCGAGCAGGTCGCGGAACTGGTCGTACTTGGTGACGTCGCCCACGCCGACGAAGGCGATGTCCTCGGGCCGCATCCCGGGCAGCTCGCTGATACGGCGGGAGTTGGAGCCGTGGTAGAGCGGCCCGTGCAGCGCGCTCCAGTTGCCGAAGTCGAAGTGGTGGTCGATGTTGATGAATCCGACGCGCCCGGCGCCCCGGTCGAGCCGGCCGGCGCGGAAGCCGGCGAAGGAGGGGAAGGTGGCCGAGTGGTCGCCGTTGAGGAAGATCAGCCGTGGCGCGGCCCGGCTGAGCCGGCGGCTCTCGGCGGCGACGGCCTGGAAGGTGCGGATGGTGTCGGTCGGATAGACGTGCAGGTCGCCGGCGTCGGCCACCTGCGGAGCCCGGTAGCGGAAGGTGCGGCCGGTGCGCGTGTCGAGCATCCGCCATTCGCCCAGGCTGGTCAGGTAGCTGGAGAAGACCAGGCTGGCCTGCCGGATGGCGCGCGGGCCCTCGGCCGCGCCGGGGCGGGAGCTGGCGGTGGCGTCGAACGGGACGCCGGACACCACCCAGCCGTCGTCACCGACGTCGACGTGCTCGGGGGAGGTGGCGCGGGCGCCGAACAGCGTGGCGACCCCCGCCCAGCCGGGCAGCGGGTCCGCCGCGAAGTCATCCGCTTTGACGCTGTGCTGCAGCGCCTCGAAGTCGGGCAGCAGAGTCATTTCGTCTCCCCCTTGACGCTGTGCCGCAGCACCTTGAAGTCAGGCAGCAGAGTCATTTCGTCTCCCCGTGGTCGATGGAGTCAGGTCAGGGGCGCGGACGATGCGGTGCGCGGCGGCGATCTTCTCCTGGAAGAGCTCCCAGCTCCGCTCCGGAGACAGGTGACGCGGCCGGTAGACCACCGGCGCGTCCTCGCGCCAGTCGGCGAAGTCCCAGTTGAAGATGCGCTCGCGCAGGCGCGGGAAGTCGGGGGTGAGCGGGTAGGGGACGAAGTTGTAGAGGTTGAACAGCCACAACGCCGGGCTGTTGGCCTCCATCCAGGCGACGGTCTGGGCGTGCGCGTGCTCGGTCTCCTCGTCGAGGCCGCCCATCATGTTGAGCACGACACGCAGACCGGCGTCGCTGAGCGCGTGGATCTTCTGGGTGTAGTCGTCGAGGCCGCGCGACAACTTGTCGAGCCGTTTGAGCATCTGGGAGTCGGCGGACTCGAAGCCGAGCTCGACGGCGACGACGCCGAGCTCCAGCATGGCGTCGATGACCCACTCCTTGACCTGCATGACGTGGGTCTGCACGATGAACCGGTAGCCGGGGCGGTCGCGGAAGACGTCGATGAGGTTGCGCACGGCCTCTCTGGACTGGCCGAACGTCTTGTCGCCGATGTAGACGAGCCGGGTGGCCGGGAAACGGGCGGCGAGCTCGTCGACCTCCGTGGCCAGGGCGTGCCGGTCGACGAGGGTGAGCTGCCTGCTCCAGGCGTCGCCGCAGAACGAGCACGTGTAGAGGCAGCCGTGGCTGGCGTTGAGCCGCAGCAGCGGCACCTGGCCGCTGTAGTGGCGCAGGTGCCGGTAGTCGGGCGCCCAGCCGATGCGGTCGGCGGAGAGCCCGAACGCCACCGGCTTCTCCGTGTCGCCGCCCTCGCCCGCGCCCAGCTCGGCGAGCCGGCGGGCGAAGGCGACGTCGAGCTGGCCCCGGTGCAGGAGGTGCACCGACTCCGCCGGCGCCAGCGGGGCCATGTTGCCGCCGAGGACGACGCGCCGCCCGGCGTCCTTGAGCAGCTTCGCCACGTCCATGGCGAGCCGGAGGTTCTGCGCCAGGGGCGACAGGAGGACGAGGTCGCCGGGCGCGGTGGCCTCCAGCACCGCGCTGTGGCAGGTGTACGGCTCCGGTGGCCCCTTGGACAGGTCGCGGAAGGCGGAGTCGATCCCGGCGGCGTCGAGCAGCGCCGTCAGGTGGGCCACCCACAGCGGCATTTCCCACAGCCCGTCGGAGGGGATGAAGTATTCCGGCAGAAAGGCGCGAAAACGCCGATCGTAGTCCGCGTAGTAATCGGACAGGCGTGGGTCGGGGTCGTGCGTGGACGGGAATGGCAGTTGGACGATGCAGCCTTTCAGCATGGTTCTCCCCCCTGATGGTGCGTGAAAAGGCGACGGTCAGCCCGCGCGCGGCGCGAAGACCGCGCAGCGGAGCTCGCTGGTATATCGCCGCCCGTTGACATCGAGCCAGAGCTGGTCGGGGCCGGGCAGCATCTCGGTGAATTCGACGGTGGCACCGCTTTGCCGGGCGAGCCGGGAAAGCTGTCGTACCAGGAGCGGAGAATCCCAGTCGACGTAGACCGGCTTGGGTTCGCCGGGGATCTTCACGAAGCCGTGGCGGGGCAGCCCGAGGTCGCGCCGGAGCCGGCGCGCCGCGGCGAACTCGGCGGCGTCGCCGCGCGCCGGCCGCACCCCGGGGCTCCAGCCGCGCAGGGCGCCGGTGGGGATGGTCCAGCGGGCCCGCTGGAGCACGGCGCGGCCGCAGCGGATCCTGGGCAGGCGGTCGTGGCCGGCGGCGCGCAGCCCGATCCCGCCGAAGTGGCGGGGGAAGGCGAACGGCGACAGCGGGTCCTGACGGATGCTGGGCCCGCCCGCGAGCGGGGCGAGCAGCTTGAGACGCCGGTCGGTGCCGTGTGCCCGCAGCTCGATGCGCGCGCCACGGACCGTGAGGTAGAGGTCCGAAGGCTGGAACACCTGGTCGCGGCTCTTGGGCGACAGCCCGTAGACCTCAAGGTCGGGGCAGGGGTAGACGAGTTGGGCCCCGGTCTTGTCGGGATGGGACCTGGCCAGGTCGACCAGCAGCTCGTCGTCGTCGAGCAGGCCCTGGTAGCGGGCGTGGATCTCGTCGAGCACGTCGGGCGCGTGCTGCTGGATCAGCGGCGCGAAGCTGGAGTGCGTCAGCGCCTCCCGTACGCCGTGGCAGTCGCCCACCACGGCCAGGAAGTCGCCGCGGGCCAGCGCGGCGGCGTCGGTGGCGGCGAGCATGACGTCGGGGTTGCACAGGGCGGCCGGCGCCGCCGGGAAACGGCTCAGGAGCCGTGCCAGCCGGGCCCGCTCGACCACCGTCTCGCCGTGACCGGGGGTGTGCCCGTCGAGCAGCAGCGCGGTGACCTCACGGTCCAGCGCCTCGATCTCGCGGTCGACCTGCTCGCACTGGCGGGCGAGCTCGGGCTCGTCGGCGTAGAAGGCGGTGTAGAAGCGCTCCAGGGCGATCGGCGTCTCCGCGCCGAAGCGGTGGCCGGCCCAGCGGCGCAGGATGCCGAGCTCGCGGCGCACCCGCAGCCGGGGGGCGAGCATGGCCAGGTCGTAGACCACGGACAGCTCGCCGCTGATCAGGCCGGCGACGTCGTGGCCGAGGCGCATGTCGTGGACCGGGCCGTACGCCTCCTCGTAGAGGATGCCGCGGTCGGCGTAGTGCCGGCCGCCGCCGCGGTTGGCGGGCGCGCCTGTGACGTGCTCGAAGCGCTCCTTCATCGCGGCGAGCAGCGCGGCGCGGCCGTCGAGGGGGCCGGTGACGAACTCGTGGAGCTGCTCGCCGAGCCGCCGCACGGTCGCCAGGTCGCCGAGGTCGCGCACCTGCTCGCGCAGCACCTCCAGCGGGTGGGCGGAACCGATGGGGATCTCCCAGCGCGCGACCAGCCAGTCCTTGGCGGTCAGCTCACCGAGGACGTCGTCGAAGGCCCGCAGCGGCGTGTCTTCGCGGGCCTGCCAGGCTGCTCGCAGCCGGGCCACGGTGTGCTCGCCGTCGCAGCGCCGCCAGAGCCAGAGCTCGTCGTCGTCGAGCGTGTCGGCCGCCACCGCAGTGAAACGCCAGCCGTCGGGCCGGCCGGTGACGGACTCGAAGGCGTAGAGGGCGATGCGGGAGCCGTCGGTGAAGGCGAGCGGCCTGCGCCGGGGCCGCACCTCCTCGAACGCCGCCGGCCGCGCGCTGAACGCCTCGGCCAGCCGCTCGCCCGCCCAGTGGGTGAGGTAGGCGGTCCTGCGCTGCGGGCCGGTGGCCCAGGAGAGGCCGGTGGCGCCGGGCGTCACGCGGGCGACGGACAGCGGACCGAAGTGGGAGTTGGTCTCGTTCTTGGTGGTGACCCGCTGGAGGTACATCGCCAGCAGGTCCGTCATCCTGCGGACGTGCCCGCGCGACCCGCTCGCTCCCCCGTCGAGCCAGGTGGCGAACTCCGTGTAGCGCGCGTCGTTGGACAGCAGCAGGACCTGCCGCAGCGCCGGGTCGCCGAAGAGCTCGATGAGGTCGCGCCGCGCCCCGTCGAGCCCGGCGGCGACGTCGCGTTCGAGGCCGAGCCAGCTGTGGTCCAGCGCGAGGGCGGCCTCCTGGTAGCGCTCGACCGTCTGCGACGCGGCCGGGCCGAGGGCCGCGCGCAGCTCGTCGAGCTCGCCCGGCAGGAACGGCCGCCGCAGGCCGGCCGCCGTTCCCAGGTCACCGGCCCCCGCCCCGCGCAGCGCGCCTTTGACGTCCTGTGCGAGCCGCCGCACCAGCTCGCCCTGGTCGAGCACGGCGTCGGCGGCGCCCGCCGCCTGACGGTCGGAGAATGGCAGCAACAGCGAAAAGGGAAAACCCGCGTGCCGCAGCAGCACGACCGGGCTCAGCGACCACGCCCGCTTTTCCCCCGAACAAGTCCCCGGCAAAAGATCTCCCCGTTGATCAGCCCCACGACCCTCGCCCTTGCTGAACGACGATAGTTAGGCGAGCCGGGAATCTCAACGAATATATTTAAGGGACATAAGCCGACGAGACGTATATTTTTCTCTTAGTGGACCTGGTGCACGCGCCTATTGACGAGTAAAAGAAATCAGCCGCCGGGAAAGACCGCGGCCAGCTCGGGAATGCGGGCCCGATAACCGTCGAGCAGCTTTCTGGCCGTCGCCACCGAGTCGACCAGGGGATGCAGCGCGAACGCCTCGACCGCCAGTTGGGCCGAGCCGGACAGCGCGGCCTCGATGGTCGTCTGCTCCACGGCCTTGACCTGCTGCACGAGACCGAGGAAGCGGCCGGGCAGCGGGCGGGTGGCCAGCGGGCGGATCCCGGCGCCGCCGACCGCGCAGGGGATCTCCACGACCGCGTCCGCGGGCAGGCCCGGCACCGCGGAGCCGTTGCGCACGTTGAGGATCATGGTGGCGGGCTCGCCGCGGGCGATGGCGGCCATGAGGCCGAGCGCGATGCCCTCGTAGCCGCCCGCCTCCAGGTCGGCGGCGTCGCGCTCGCCGGCGTCGGTGACGTCGCGGGCCTCGGCCATGTACGACTCGTCGCGCTGCCTGCGCGCCC
>NZ_JBSFVA010000083.1:0-11834 GCF_053592075.1 Nonomuraea sp. NPDC002799 | reverse complement strand
CGCGCTCGACCTCCTTGCGCAGCCAGGACTCCTGCGTCTCGCCCTCGGGCACGTCGGGATACTGGGGCATGCGGTCGACGTAGGTGAAGACGTCGTCGTAAGAATTGACCATTTCAGCAATGACGAGAGTGTTATCGCATGCTTCAGGCAGCTCGCTGAACAATCTGCGCATTTCGCCCGCAGACCTGAGATAGTAACTCGACCCTTCGAACCGAAGCCGGTTGATGGCATCTTTATTCTTGCCTGTGCCTACGCACAGGAGGCTGTCATGGGCCTCAGCCTGATCTTCGGTCACATAATGGGAGTCGTTGGTGGCCAGAAGTGGGAGGTTGAGGTGTTTCGCCAACCGCAGCAGGTCAGCGCGCCCTTCTCGCTCAATGTCAATTCCATGATCCATCAGCTCCAAGAAATAGTTCTCCTTGCCGAACATTTCTTGGTACTCGCCGGCAACTCTGACGGCCTCCTCGTACTGGCCGAGTCTGAGTCTGGTCTGCACTGCACCGCTTGGACAGCCAGTAGTTGCAATGATGCCGCGCGCATACTGCGAAATAAGGTCCTGGTCCATGCGGGGCTTGGAGTAGTAGCCCTCGAACGATGCCAGCGAGGACAACTTGAAGAGGTTGCGCAGCCCGGCCGCGTCCTTGGCCCACATGGTCATGTGGGTGAACCGACCACCGCCTGCTACGTCCTTGCCGCCCTCGCCGTCCACCACACCGGTCTCGGCTCGCCGTCCCCAGAAGACTTGCTTCTTCAGGAACCGGCTCTCTGGAGCCACATATGCTTCAATCCCAAGGATAGCTTTGACAGGCACGCCTGCGGCGACCTTCTGAAACTCATAGGCCCCGAACATGTTGCCGTGATCCGACATGGCGATGGCGGGCATCTCTAGCTGCTCGGCCTTCTTAAGTAGAGGCTTTATCTTCGCGGCCCCGTCGAGCATACTGTATTCAGTATGAACATGTAGATGAACAAAGGACTTACTCACCCTACCCCCAACACTTGCTCGGTCGACGTTCGCATAAGTTCAATCTCGGCTCGGAAGTGATGCAGAACTTCACCGAAGTTCGAGATCTTGCCTAAGTACTGCCAGGTCCTGGCCAGGCAACACTTCATTGCCTGCAGGCGTTCCTCCTCAGAAATTGTAAGCAAATTTAATATGATCAAGAACGTGGCATCCCGAGATAACGATGGCCATCGGTGAGGGCTTCGACACTTGTCAAGCCCCAGGCTTAATGGATAGAAATTGAGCGCAGATTATATCTCGCGAGTAGCGTTTGAACCAGCAGATGGCGCAGATTACTTTCGCATGGGTTCGTCTGCTGCGATCACGAGCCCGCACATGTCAAGATGGCACACGCAGGCAACCTGAGGAAGCGCCAGAAACGCCACGTTGTTATGCGACGGCAGCGCCTTCTGAAGTGACCCTTGATCGAAGTAGGTTAGCTTACTCCTTCCAACTACGGCACCGCAGTCTCGAAGGGCCTTGCAGCATGTGGTGGCCACCCAGTAAACCTTTCTATAGGAGGATTGCTGCGTCCTGACCTAACCGCACTTCAACGTATAGTCACGCATAGTCGGTTCTATCGCTTAGCAAAGCCGTCAAGGCCCGACATTGCATTGGACCCACATAACTCACACACCGGACTATTCTTGGGATACTATACGAGGCACGAGAATGAGCGTAAGCAACATTGTTATTCCACCAAGCACAATAGGGGCTCGCATATCTATGGCGACACTTACCCATCCGCTGATCACCGGCCCCGCCAGCATCCCTATGCGACTAACCAACAAATAGCTGCTGTTGACGCGGCCAAAAAGTTCGCGTGGAATAAGCTTCTGCCTCAATGAAACAATCTGCACATTCCAAATCCCCACACCAAAAAGGACCATAGCCAACATTGCGGCAACCAACCAGACCGACGCACTAAGTCCCATTACCACGGCAGCAATCCCCATCGTCGCCACAGCAAGCATAATGCTGAAGGTCACACCGCCCCTCCGCCCAACCCATCTGGAGATCATTGTGCCAAGCAAACCGCCTCCTGAGCCGACAACCATGACAAGGCCGAACGTCGACGCAGATGCGTGGAGATCTTTTGTGACTAGAATGACCAGGGTAGTGGTGGACAGGGCGGAAGCCATTGACACAAGTCCAGCGACCGCAGCCAATGCCCGGAATCCTCTATGCGTCCAGAGCCAGCGAATGCCATCCCCAACCTCACTGAAGACTGGTTTGCGTTCCGCGGCACCTGCTGCGCTCGTGCGTCCAATCGCACCTACAAGGAGGGCGCTGAAGATAAACGACAATGAATCAAGAATGAAAGGAAGCCCGATAGCGACAGTGAATAGCAATGATCCGAGCATAGGGCCTACAACGCCAGCCCCCAAAACATAGCTAGTCTGCACGCGACTGTTAGCGATTTCGAGTTGATGAGGTCCCACCAAATCGGGAACGACTTTCGCTCCGGAGTTGCGAGAAATAGTTTCACCAATTCCAAGGAAAAATGCCGTGAC
Source organism: Nonomuraea sp. NPDC002799 (assembly GCF_053592075.1). Classification (NCBI taxonomy): domain Bacteria; kingdom Bacillati; phylum Actinomycetota; class Actinomycetes; order Streptosporangiales; family Streptosporangiaceae; genus Nonomuraea; species Nonomuraea sp. NPDC002799. The sequence goes on along the minus strand of NZ_JBSFVA010000083.1, from coordinate 9,317 downwards.
CACAAGCGCTAATATCGGAGGTCGTGCAATGACAGCCCAAATGGCAATGCTGCCCATGATGGTTGCTCTCGCAGCATCGGTCCAGAACATCAGTCGGATAGGATTGAGCCTATCGGCCAAAACTCCGCTGAACGGAGAAAAGGCCAGCCAGGGCACTGCCCGCGCTGCGGCTACCCAAGCGACATCTGCTGGTGACGACGATACTGCCGCAGCTAGCAAGGGTAAGGCTGTTGTGCGTGCGCCATCACCAAGGGTAGAGATCCAGGAGGCTGACAGGAGGAGCGTGAATCTCCGGCCGAGTCTCCTTTCGCCATTGCGTGGATTTGCTCTAAGCAACCCCACAGCCACCTCCAGAGAGCAACCGCCATTTCCATGCCTGACTCGCACACACTGAATGTCGCATGCAATTCACTGATGCCCTCCCCGATAGTACACGCATCGCAATAGACACAATTCTAGACAGTAACCTATCTTAGCATTGACTTGACGCGATCCAGTTGGGCGTCCATGCACGTCTAGCAATTATTGTAGTAGTCAAGAACGGCGTCGTCGCAAATGAGTTCATCGTCGCCACTATACTCGCCGCAGGTTGCTAACTGCGATACATCCATCTTTTGACTGAATGCATCTAGAAAATGGCGCATCACGAAAGTGACACCCTCTGGGGTAACCGAACGAAGATTGGGCTCAAAGAACATCCCTTTGAAAGGAAAGCCGCTGACGATCTCGAAGGATGGAAAGTAGTCAACGTGGTCGTGCTCCTCCGTCAATTGTCCTGCCACGGCACGCAGCACTGACTTGGAGTAAGTGGAGGCAGCCAGAACGTGATCGGCAGTGGCAGTTGCTGTGAGTGGAACCGGCGATACGGTTAGGACGATACGGAGCTGCGGATTGACAGCCCGTGCCAAAGCGATCGCGGTTGAAAGATCATGATACACCTCGTCAAAGGTGAAATTATGAAACTCATGACGGCTCTCGTCGAAAACCCCACGCACCGTGCCTGGACAGACGGGGTAGACTACGCCGTTTGCGCGTTCCCGCCATGCCTCAGTTAGTCCTAGGGTGAAGATGAGACACGCCGCGTCCGCCACAGCGCTTCGAATCGATATCAGCGTCGTATGGCGGGAGGCCAAGAGGGCATCGGCTGAGGCGTAGCCATCCGGCTCGATAGAAGGCCGAAAGGGGTCAAAATAGCGGTCACCTTCCTGCCACGTCTCGTCTGGAATCGGTGATTCGCCGTGGGACCAGGCCAGCCACTGCCGAAGCATCGCGGCGGTGTAGATGTTGCCGGTACGGAACGAGAAGATTCCGAACTGTCGAGCTCCGCGTTGAGCTTCGGTTAAGCCGGGCGGCGCAGGCTCAGCATCTCGCCAATTCATGCCGCGATTGAGTAGAGCGCGCCCGATGTGGGCGGCGAAGCAGGAGCCGGCCGTAAGGACAGGGTCGTCCTGCCCAATCGTGAACTTGGGCATCCACAAGCCGCTGATGTCCAACGCATCCAACTCAGCTACTGCAGAACGCCAGAAAGAGCGAGGCGGGAACGATTTATAGGGATTTATCACTTTTACCTCTGCTTTCATGGCATGGAAATTAGTGGGACGTGACGTTCCCACTCGGATCTCCGCCCAACCTGGAGACCGTCATGCTACTAGAACAACTTATGTCCGCGAGTCAGCTGTGATGTCAAGTTGAGGAAGTAGCAAGGTAGCCTGATCGCCGAGAACAGTCTCGCGGACGACGGCCAGGAAGTCATAGGCAACACCTTCATCGTCACGGTAAGCGGGTACTCTAGTGGCGAGAAGATCTAGTAGGCCTCGGGTGGAAGGGCTGAAGTGGTGGAACCCAGTGATTGTCGCGGCTTGATAGCAGGCGGCGACCAGGACAGAAACGATGGTCTGAACGTTGTCGATTAGTTGGAGAGACTTGCGTGCGGCAATAAGCCCCATGCTGACCACGTCTTGATTCTGTCCATTAGACGGTATCGTCTTAATCGAGGCCGGCGCAGCCAGATCCATATTCTCGGAGGCAATGCTAGTCGCAAGATACTGCGAACCTTGCAAGCCGGAGAACAAGCCCTCTTCGCCGAGAGCCAGAAATGCCGGATATGCCTTATTCAGATGCGGGTCGAGAATTCTGTTTAGTTGACGTTCGGCCAGTACGCCGATTTCGGCAATTGCGATATTATGGAAATCGCTGGCCATCGCTACATATTGACCGTGGAAATGGCCGCCATGAAAGATAGTGTCTGGAGAGTCAAAAATCAATGGATTATCGTTGCAGGAGTTCAGCTCCTCCTCTACCAGACGCCGACAATAGGTCATTGTTTCCAGTACTGGCCCGAGAATCTGTGGGACGCAGCGCAACGTATACGCGTTCTGCAGGTAGTCCTTGACCGGCATCACTTCCCCACTTCCGTCGCTCTCCTGACTTATCAGGCGCATCACGTCTTCGTGTTCTCGGGTAAGGCCGCTACCTGCCAGGAGGTCGCTAATCATTTGTGCGACGATGTTCTGACCTCGGTGATTCTTTAAGATATGTCCACGTTGCTCGAATGCTCGAGTCGACCCACGCATGACCTGGATAAACGCCGCCGATGCCCACAGGGCGAGTCTCAGTAGTCGCCCGGAGCGCACCAGGGACAACGCCGCAACACCTGTCATTCCCGATGTCCCGTTGATCAAAGCTAGACCATCCTTATACCCCAATCGAACCGGCGTGAGGCCCTGCTCTGTCAGCACTTCCGCAGATGGGCGGATCTCACCCCGATAGCGAACGCGGCCAGCACCGATCAGCGGCAGCGCCAAATGTGCCAATGGCGCCAAATCACCGCTAGCCCCCAGAGAACCCTTCTCTGGTACCACCGGATGGATGCCACGGTTGAGAAACTCCCCCATCAGCCGCAACGTTTCCGCTCCAATGCCTGAATAACCCTTTATCAGACAGTTTAGCCGTGCTAGCTGGATTGCACGAACCACTTCGTCTTCAAAAAGAGGGCCTCCACCAGCCGCATGCGTGCGCAGGAGATTCTCCTGCAATTGAGTCTCGAACCTGCTTGGGATGGTCATGAAAACCATTTCACCAAAACCTGTCGTCACGCCATAAATCGGATGCCCCTCAGCTCCCCACCGCTGAATACGCTCGCATGTCTCGTCAACTACTTTCAGCTGGTCCTCATCCAGTTCAATCGATTCACCTGACACCGCGACTGCGTAGAGGTCATCGATGGTCGCACCTTCGCCTTGCACGATCAAAACGTCTCCTTTTTGCAAAATGGCGAGCTTGACGGACTATTCGAACGGAGTCCGAACTTCTCCTATGAAAGATCAGATTCAGTCTGTTGATGGGCTTTTCCCTCTGTGTCCTCCGTCACGATTGATGACTGATCGGGATCCAGTTCAAGCGAGGCGGACCAGGATAGGAAGTCGTTGAGGCGACCAGATGAATGAGGCCGCGCTCCTCTCCATGGCGGGGATTCTGACGACGACAGTCTTGATCTATCCACCTTGCCTCCAGCATTCCGCGGCAAAGCGGACAGCGTGATGAAAACAGACGGAAGCATATGTTCGGCTAATTTGCTCCGTAGGTGGGCCCGCCATATCATTGGTGAGCCCCTCCCTGATACTGGGACCACATACGCTACCAACCGGTCCATGAGTTCTCCATCACTGTTAGATGGCACGACCGCACAGTCAAGAACAGACCGATGACTTCGCAGGGCAACCTCAATTTCAGCAAGTTCAACCCGGACGCCTCTAAGTTTGACCTGACCGTCCAGGCGTCCCTGGAACTCCAGCAGGCCATCCGGGCGCCAACGCCCCTGATCCCCAGTCCGGTAGCACGGACTGGCAGCGATGCCTGCACTGTCGCCGGCCATTCTGACACTTCTGAATTTGGAGCCGGATTGAGATGCCTCTCCCACGTAACCACGAGTTAGAAATTGGCTGCGAACCACGATCTCCCCCGTGACCCCCACCGGACAGAGGTTGTCATCAACATCCAGAACGCTAACCGAACGGCCAGGAATCGCTTTGCCGACTGGAACTGGTCCATTCCACTCACCGGTTACTTCCATCCACGTGGCCAGAATTGTCTCCGTCGCCCCGTACAGGTTGATCAACCGGAGTCCGGGTATAGCAGCCGCCAGGCCACTCGCCAACTCACCGTAGAGCGGCTCACCTGCCAGGAGGATGTGGTCCAGCGACGCGAGATTTGCTGCGCAAGTTCGAGCGTTAAGGGAGTGCAGCAGTTCACAGGCGAAGCTGGGAACGGTCTGTAGCAGACAAATGCGGCGTAGAGCTAGCCAGTCCAGTAGAAGGCTAGCGTCAAGTCGGATCTCATCGGGTATAGGGCACAGCATGCCACCCGTGACGAGTGTCGCGAATATCTCGCAGAAGCTGGCGTCGTAATTAGGGGCCGCCCACTGCGCTATCCTGCGCCCAGGACCCATTCCGAACTCTGTGCCCATCCACATTACAAACTGCGCCAGCCCGATATGAGACTGCTGGATGCCCTTGGGTCTACCAGTGGACCCCGATGTGTACACTACATAGACCGGCGTGTCCATCCCTACCGCAGTTGACGTAAACGTGCGCGTTGATGGCACATCCATCTGAGGCTGAGGATCATTCTCGGTGCCAACTGCCAGTACTGGGCAGCCGAGTTCGCTTCGACACCAAGTGATCAGCGCATCCTCATCAAGCTGCTCGACGAGCAGACAGGTGGGCTTTATTTCGTTCAAGATATAGATGCATCGTTCGGCTGGGTCACCAAGACTTAGCGGCACAAAGTAGCATCCCACTTTCATGATGGCCAGAAGAGTTGCTACCTGCCGCGCTCCTATCGGCAAGCGCATAGCGATCGGACCACCGCTGTCGATACCTTGGTCTTGAAGATTACAAGCTATCCGATCAGCCCATGTGTTCAGCTCTTGGTACGACAGCCCGTCGATCGCGGGCGCGTTCGGTTGAAGGACGGCTCGCTCGCGGACCAGTTCGTGCACCGGAGTCGCCGGCAACAACCCCACCGTTGCCGGGAGCACAGCCTGCTGTGCTCCCGGTTCAGACGGTCCCTTATCCATCAATTCTCCTCGCTCGTGGATGGAGCCTCGCCTTCCGCTCGCTCGGCTCGGCCGAGCCCTCCACGATCTGCAAATCGCCAATCGGGCGTGCCGGACAAGCCGTCGCCGCTGCGAGCAGTTGGACAAATATCGTGGCCATTCGGCTCGCAGTAGTATGGTCAAACAGATCAGTAGCGTACCGAAGACCACCTCGGAGTCCGCTCGGAGATCCCTGTGCATCGAAGGACTCGTGGAGAGTTATAGACAAGTCGAGTTCAAAGCCCGCATCGATTAGGAGGCGCTCCGCTGAAAGGCTGGGAAATAGCAGCTCAGCGTCCGAGATATTATCAAGTTCTATAGATACTTGAAACAATGGATGGCGTTCATAGGAGAGATTGGAGTGAAACTCCTCAACGAGTCGTTGAAATGGCAAATGATGGTGTGAGCTCGCAGCCAGACTAGCTCTTCTCGCCCGCGTTACGAGATCACTGAGGCTTGGATCATCCGAAGTATCGAGGCGCAGTACAAGGTTGCTGCGGAAGCAGCCGACAACAGGGTTAAGCATAATGTCCGATCGCTTATTGACTGGCATACCAATGGGGATGTCGATACCTCCGCCCACCCGGGTTATTAGCATCCCAAGGCCAGCCTGCAAGACCATTAACAGCGTGGCGTTGCACTGTTTAGCAACGGCACGCAATCGAGCGAGCAGCTCAGGTGACACCTCAATTGGAACTCTGCCGCCACAATAGGTGGGTTGCTCCGGGCGCGGCCGATCGAACGGCAGCGTCAACTCTGTAGGCAACTCCGCCAAGACAGCACGCCAATACTCAAGCTGCTGCGCTGAAACACTGCCCGGCTCAGTCTCCTTTCCCAGAACCATCGCCCGCCAATGCGTGTAGTCGGCGAACTGAAGGGGCAATATGTCCCAGACTGGCTCGCGGTCGGAAAAGCGTGCCGTGTAAGCATATGCAAGTTCACGCCAAAGGATCTCCATCGAATGCTGGTCGCACAGTTCCCGATCTGCCACTAGAAGAAGGACATGACCCCCGGCCTCAAGGGTGAACAACACCGCCCGCAACGGCACGTCGCACCCCCGATAAGAGCGGTGCGCCACCTCTGCGTTCAGTCGACCTAGCAGATCTTTTTCGGACGTGGCAATTACTGCCATATCCAGGCCCGCTTCCACGTCGCTAACCACCGGTCCAATCGCTCTAGTGCACTCATGCTGAAGCGCCTGCAGCACTTTGTGTCTCCTGACAACGTCAGCTAGCGCGTGCTCCAACCCGCTGCAGTCGAGTGCGCCCGTGAAGCGTAAGGCTGAGGCAAGAACTGGGTGAAGGGCACGATTTTCCTGCTCCGGTGGGACGGCATACTCTTGAGGACGACAGGCTGGGGTGAGCGTGGAATGAAGTACCCTCCTCAGAGGCGGTTGTATTTCATCCCGTTGGTCGAGGCGCTCAAGCAGAGAACCGATTGTCTCAGTGTCGTAAAGATCGCTAACTCGTGTATGGAGGCCCGTCACTGATCGGATGATGCTTACCAGACGGCCCGCCAAGAGGGATTGGCCGCCAAGTTCGAAGAAATTGTCGTTCATCGCCACTGTCGGTCTGCCGAGGACATTTGCAATCAGCTCACGCAATAGCTCCGAACGAACAGAACGTACAGGGTCAAGCAAATACGAGCCTGGTTCAGGAAGTGCTGCGCGGTCGACGTCGCCCGACAGCAAGCGAGGCATCGCCTCCAAAAACATTACTACATCAGGGATCGCGACTCTGGGGAGATACTCGGCCAAGAATGCTCGCAGATCATTGGACGACGGAGGCGAGATGCCAGCTTCCACTTCCGCATATGTCACCAGGTGCTCATTCCCGCCGTTGCCGATATAGATCAGTACGACGGCACATGCCACCCCTGGATACTGAGCAATCAACTGTTCGATAGTGTGAAGACCAGCTCCCGCGGACAACTCGATGCCAGATCCGGAAAACTGTGTCACGGCACTCCTGACTCTTGGGCTACTGACGACGATTGGACCGTGCTACTCGGCCTACGACAACCCGCACGATTCAACTTAACTCACATTTTCTCTCCTAAGGAGGCGCTGCCCCCATCGGATGAACTTCGGCTCCGGATCCTTATCTGACCAGAGTGGGGTGATGGCGCCACGGAGGACCTTCTTAGCCGACACAACAGAAAAGTGGCGGGCACCAGACGGGACAAGGTTTCCAAAGTCATACTCCAGCCACTCGTCTTCGCTGCGCCGTCTGAAATATCGATAACGTAGGTGTTCGTGGCCCCTAATGACTTCCAGCCGAAATCCGTCCGCTTGAAATACACCTTCGCAGAGATTGATATCCACCATGGGTTGCTCGGCAGGATCCGCCCAGGGCTCCCCTGCCAGCGAACCCAATACGTCGTAGTAGAGAACAAAGCCAGGGTAGACGTTGGCCTGCAGCACCAAAGCCAGCCGCCGCTCTGGGAAGATCTGAATAAAGTTGTGATAGCCCGGGCCGGAGGCTTCGAAGCCGAACGAAGCCTCATCGAAGTGCATCCACCCGAGACCCCACGAATGAATCAAGTGGTGGTCAGGAACAACCATCTGTCGTGTCCTCATCTGCTTTGCGAGGCCAACCGACAATAGGCGTCTACCTTGACCGGTAACGCCATCATCGAGTGCAAAGCGCGCCAGCATGGCAGCATCCTCAAGTGTGAAGCAGACTGAGAGTGTGTCCAAGTTGTCGTTGGCCGCCAACAGCATATCCATGCCAACCGGCTGATACGACTGAGAGTCCGCCTCCAAGATGTATCCGGTCGCGACCGAGCCTCCGTAGTCAACAGGTCCTGAACTCTCTGGGAGATCCGTTATTCCCAATGGCTGAAGTAACATTGTATTGACAGCCCGACGCCACGGCATACCTGATAGCTTTTCAATCAACAGCGCGGCGATCGCAGTCCCGGCATCAGAATAGGCGAAGACTTCACCAGGCTCTGCAATTTGCGGATAATTTTCGAAGCGCTGCACATAAGATGCGAGGTCCGAAGAATCGTTGGTTGCCCACCTCTCATACGAGTCATCAATTCCGCTTGTATGTGACAATACGTGACGTAACGTAATCTCGACAGTACGGTTGCCCCGGCGCCTAACCGCCTCCGGCAAGAGCCGACCTAACGGCTCGTCTAGCGATACCAAATTCTTGTCGACAAACATCAGGGTCACATAGGCGATTAGCACCTTGGCCAGGCAGGTGACGGGCTGTCGAGATGTTTCGCAACGAGACTTGTCGCTGTCTCGGTTGTCAAGACCGTAATACGCGACCTGAATCTCGTCGTCGTCAAACAAAACCGCGACTGCTGCGCCAGGAACACCCTCTGCACTGGCAGACGCCCGCAGAGTATCGCTGACAGCTTGAAATCTTTTCCGTCCGGCATCAAACTGATCTGCCTTCTGGAGATTTGATCCCATAATTGCACCCTCTGCCATATTTGAATGTTGATCTCCCTATTGTGCCGGATCTATGTAACTAAGCTACGGCGATAAACTTCCGGCGGTCCGGCCTTCTCGGGGAGTCTTTGGTCGAGTTCCTAACCTCTTCTGACGCCTGCCGCGCGACACTTTCTTTCCAAAGAGGAGTCTTTGCGATAAGCAAGACTCATCTTCCGAAGAATGCCTAAACAGCAATAGGGGCGGTGCAGCCCTTAATTCGCAGAGCATGATTGCCCCGCCGTATGGGAAGTCCAAATCGTATCTGAGCGATCGCCGGCTCTTAATCTCTTGTCGCGCGCTGACTGCACGATCTCAAAGTGCGGCCTCGCTCTTGCACGTCAGGGATTTCGTTATTTAATCTGCGGAATGTATTGCTTTTCGACCAGCGCTGCTTCCGCTGCGTCGCCCCAGTGTGGCAACTCAAGGCGCGGTCGCTCTCTTCTGCCGAGTTGAATTGCACAGGGAAATTGACGCACGCAAGATGAGTAAGTCCTTTCACGCCACAGCTAATGACAATCCGATTGCGAGATAAGTCCTGGCCGATAGGTCCCATGCGGACAATAACTGGGAGGCCTGGGTCCGGTCAATGGGTAATCCTCCAAGTAGCCTTTCATGACTGACTGTGATCACTGCGCCGGTTAGGCCGTGTCAGAGGCGAGGCTGCGCGTGGAGCTGTCTTAGAGGATGTTCTGTGACGGTATGGGCTTTTGGTCCCTGCAGTTGAGTAGGGATTTTCGTGAAATAGGTTGACGTTCAGTGTGAGTGCGCTCAACT
>NZ_JBSFVA010000082.1:0-12757 GCF_053592075.1 Nonomuraea sp. NPDC002799 | reverse complement strand
TCCCCGCGGCCCAATGGCTAACACCCCCGCCCGCGGGGGGCCGCGGGGGCCCAGGGTCCCCAGGGGGCGCAGCGGGGAACACCCCCGCACGCGCGGGGCCGACCGGGTGAGCCCGCCCGACGCGTGCGGATCAAAAGGAACACCCCCGCACGCGCGGGGCCGACTTCTCCAGCCCGGCCCGGATCCGGGCGAGAGTCGGAACACCCCCGCACGCGCGGGGCCGACTTCTCAACGACAGCGCTGCGAGGCCGGAGCGGAGGAACACCCCCGCACGCGCGGGGCCGACCGGAACTCGACCAGCGGCACCTCGCCCATCGGGGGAACACCCCCGCACGCGCGGGGCCGACGGCGTGGACGGGGCCCACCTGACTGTGGCGCGCGGAACACCCCCGCACGCGCGGGGCCGACGATCAACCAAGATCTCCCCCTGGTAACCCCGGGGGAACACCCCCGCACGCGCGGGGCCGACGTTCCTCGCACCATCACCGACCACATGCGGTCGGGAACACCCCCGCACGCGCGGGGCCGACGTGCCGATCGGCACGGCGATAGTGTTGCCGCCCGGAACACCCCCGCACGCGCGGGGCCGACGGGTTGCCGGCGGTGAACACGCCGGTGAGCAGGGGAACACCCCCGCACGCGCGGGGCCGACGTCCCCATCATCCCCGGCACCGCCCAGGTGACCGGAACACCCCCGCACGCGCGGGGCCGACGGGGCATCGGCCGACCGGGCCTTCATCATGCCCGGAACACCCCCGCACGCGCGGGGCCGACGGGCCGTCCGTAGGGCTCTGGCAGATCCGGAGCGGAACACCCCCGCACGCGCGGGGCCGACGGGCCGTCCGTAGGGCTCTGGCAGATCCGGAGCGGAACACCCCCGCACGCGCGGGGCCGACGCGATCCCCGGCACAGGCGACGCCGGGTCCAGAGGAACACCCCCGCACGCGCGGGGCCGACGTGTCCTTGTGCCGGTCCTCGTGGCCGTCCAGGGGAACACCCCCGCACGCGCGGGGCCGACACACGATGCAGCGGTACCTGCGGCCGGACCTGCGGAACACCCCCGCACGCGCGGGGCCGACGGTGGAGCCGGGCACGAGGAAGAGCCACATCCCGGAACACCCCCGCACGCGCGGGGCCGACTACCGGTACTCCACGGGCACCTCCTGCACGAATGGAACACCCCCGCACGCGCGGGGCCGACGTCATGTCCGCGATGTCGTCCCCGCACTACAAGGGAACACCCCCGCACGCGCGGGGCCGACGCTGGAGTCAGAGTTCGGCGACGCTAGTTGATCGGAACACCCCCGCACGCGCGGGGCCGACGGGGAAACACCGTAGGCATGATCAGTGATCTCCGGAACACCCCCGCACGCGCGGGGCCGACTCCAGTTGCGTGGCGGACGCACCGGGCGTCACCGGAACACCCCCGCACGCGCGGGGCCGACTTCTCTTCGGTCGGGTTGTCGGCGTGGGCCAACGGAACACCCCCGCACGCGCGGGGCCGACTTCTCTTCGGTCGGGTTGTCGGCGTGGGCCAACGGAACACCCCCGCACGCGCGGGGCCGACCCAGCGTGCCCATGGCGATGGCCATGTCGCCGGGGAACACCCCCGCACGCGCGGGGCCGACCCCGGCCGGGAGCGGCACGGGCAGGTCCAAGGTGGAACACCCCCGCACGCGCGGGGCCGACTACACCCTCGACTCCGACCCGCCGGAGGACAGGGGAACACCCCCGCACGCGCGGGGCCGACCGGGTGCTGCACCCTGAGCAGGTGCCCGTGCCGGGAACACCCCCGCACGCGCGGGGCCGACGGAGGCAAGGCAGCTCCGCCGCCCCCCCGCCCGGGAACACCCCCGCACGCGCGGGGCCGACCGGGCCGGGCGGGGCGGGAAGAGGCCGGCGTGGGGAACACCCCCGCACGCGCGGGGCCGACCTTCTTCTTCGTCGTCTCAAGATCGCCCAGCGCGGAACACCCCCGCACGCGCGGGGCCGACGGCGAGACAGAGGGCGGCGACGATGACGAGCAGGGAACACCCCCGCACGCGCGGGGCCGACGAGGCCAGGATCAGGCGGGCTGACTGCTGCAGCGGAACACCCCCGCACGCGCGGGGCCGACTCATCCAGCTCGGCCGGCGTGACGCCGACAGCCGGAACACCCCCGCACGCGCGGGGCCGACACCGCCGTCGGCGACTGGCCGGCCACCGCCCACGGAACACCCCCGCACGCGCGGGGCCGACGTAGATGGCCTACAGGATGCCCAGAGAGATCAGGGAACACCCCCGCACGCGCGGGGCCGACCCGAGCAGCGGGTGGCGGTGTTCGCCGAGTGCGGGAACACCCCCGCACGCGCGGGGCCGACACCGCCAGAGCGTGACACGGACCCTTCGACCGCGGAACACCCCCGCACGCGCGGGGCCGACAAGGCGCACGCGCTCAAAACGTGCGCCCAAGTCGGAACACCCCCGCACGCGCGGGGCCGACGGCGTGGAACAGGCTGCCAGCGAAGGCGATCAGGGAACACCCCCGCACGCGCGGGGCCGACCTCGACTCTCTCGCGGCCGACGACGAGGTGTGGGGAACACCCCCGCACGCGCGGGGCCGACGTCGCCGTCTCCACCGCCGACCAAGCACCCTGGGGAACACCCCCGCACGCGCGGGGCCGACATGGCGCTCATCGTGGCACTGACCACGAGGCCCGGAACACCCCCGCACGCGCGGGGCCGACGGCGGAGGCTCAGACCCGGGACTCGGCGGCGCGGGAACACCCCCGCACGCGCGGGGCCGACTCGGACGTGGTGGACGGGTCGGTGTGGAAGCGAGGAACACCCCCGCACGCGCGGGGCCGACGTCGTTGGGCTGCTCATCGCCGGGCTGCCGTCCGGAACACCCCCGCACGCGCGGGGCCGACCAGAAGCTTCACGAGCTGCTCGGGTGACATATCGGAACACCCCCGCACGCGCGGGGCCGACGGACACGCAGCGTGTGACTAGGGAAAACGGCGAGGAACACCCCCGCACGCGCGGGGCCGACGCACCGTCGCGGACCACCAAGACGGGGCCCATGGGAACACCCCCGCACGCGCGGGGCCGACCCGCCCATGAAGGTCACTGAGTAGTAGTCCCGGGGAACACCCCCGCACGCGCGGGGCCGACCCAGAGAGCAGGCCAGTGCCGAAGCCGGCTCGCGGAACACCCCCGCACGCGCGGGGCCGACACTTGTTCACCTGCAGGTTTACCGGTGGAGTGGGCTGTTTTCCTTCGGTTCGGATATTGGACCTGAGGCGCACGGTCTATTCGTGATCTTTGTGATTGATCCTCCCGCTAACGCTTCGGCGTAGGTGAACGATATCGCAGGTGTGCATCGTGGCCCGGATTTGTCGGTGGCGGTGTTTAGGGTGCGGGGTTGATGGGAGGGCGCGATGCAGTGGCATGACGAGTTCGGTTACGAATCAGCCGTGATGCGGCAGCTTGGGGCGTTGTGGGGTAAATCTCGGCAGAAGGCAGGCGGTCGGACAAATCTCCTGCTTTCACATCTATTGGACACTGCGGCGGTGGCGGAGCGGATATGGGACAACTATCTGGCGCCCTCCACTAAACGGTCATTGAATGCCATTTCACGAGACCGGGGGATTATGTTCTTCGCCTGGTTGTGTGGAGTGCATGACTGCGGGAAGGCGACGCCGGCGTTTCAGCGGGTGGACGCCGAGGGTGCGCAGGCGGTGCGGCGGGCTGGGTTGAGCTGGAATGAGCCGGTGGTGCAGCGGGCTCGGTGGCGGCATGACAAGGCGGGTGGAGCGCTCCTGTTGCGTCTGTTGCGGGAGGCCGGCTGGGAGGCCGCGCAGATCGCGTGGTTGTGGCCGCTGGTCGCCGGCCACCATGGGACGGTGCCGTCGGTGGGTGCGCTGGCGGGGCTCAGGACAGCGCGGGGTGAACCGCAGGGGAAGGGCCCGGCATGGGCTGGGGTGCAGGCGGCGTTGGTGGAGGTGTTCACCCGGCTGGTCGGGTTCACGAGCCTCGCCGACGTGCAGCCTCAGCAGGCGCCTAGCCGTGCGGTGCAGCTGCAGCTCAGTGGCCTGGTGGTGATGGCGGACTGGATCGCCAGCGACGAGCGTCACTTTCCCGGCGTGGATGACCTGGCCGATGTGACGGTGCATGGGGCGCGAGATCGCGCGGTGAAGGCATGGGGAAACCTAGGGTTGCGCGGCGGATGGGGGCGCCTGAACAGGCCGCCGCTGGACGCGTTCGCCGACCGGTTCGATCAGTCGCCCCGGCCGTCGCAGGACCTTGTCATGCGGGTGGCCTATCGGATGCCGGGGCCGGGGCTGCTGATCGTCGAGGCGCCGATGGGGGAGGGCAAGACCAAGGCGGCCTTGCTGGCGGCCGAGGTGCTGGCGGCCCGGTTCGGCGCCGATGGGGTGTTCGTGGGCATGCCGACGCAGGCGACCAGCGATCCGATGTTCAGCCAGGTGCGCGCCTGGCTGAAAAGAATCGACGGTGAGCTGGCCGGCCAGGTGGCGCTGCTGCACGGCAAGCGGATGTTCAACAAGGAGTGGCAGCGCCTCCTGCAGGAGCCGGACACCGACCCCGACGGCTTCTACGGCAGCGTGGACGAAGACGATCTGTACGGGTTGGCTGATTCCCCCTTCGGCGGGGGGCGGGATGCGGGCGCGGAGCGGCAGGCACCGGCAGAGTGGTTCCTCGGCCGCAAGCGCGGGCTGCTCAGCCCGTTCGTGGTCGGGACCGTCGATCAGTTGCTGTTCGCGGCGACGCGGACCAAGCATGTGATGCTGCGCGCGGCCGGGCTGATGGGCAAGGTCGTGGTCCTGGATGAGGTGCACGCGGCCGACGTCTACATGTCGCAGTTTTTGAAGGAGGGGCTGCGCTGGCTGGGGCAGGCGCGGGTACCGGTGGTGCTGCTGTCGGCCACGCTGCCCCCGGCGCAGCGCCGCGAATTTGTCACTGCGTACCTGGCCGGTGCGGCCTGCGCGGAGACGTTCGACGCAGCGGCGCTGCCCTCGCCGCGAAGCTACCCCAACGTCACCGCCGCGTGCCTGGTCGACGGGCGGGCGGTCTATGACGTGGATGATGCGCGGCAGTGGCGCCCCGATCTGAGGGTGGCGGTGAGCGTGCTGCCCGAGACAGCCCCAGCGGGCACGGCGGGGGAGGGTCGGGCGGCTGAGGACGCGATCGCCGAGATGTTGCAGGAGCGGCTGGCCCAGGGCGGGTGCGCGCTGGTGATCCGTAACACCGTTCCCCGGGCCCAGCGCGCCTACCAGGTGCTGCGGGAACGTTTCAGCGACGGCGAGGTGCGGCTGCTGCACGGGCGGATGACCGCTCATGATCGGGCGGAGGGCACCGAGGAGTGTCTGCGGCTGCTCGGCCCGCCGGGCAAGGACGGTACGCGGCGGCCTGAGCGGCTCATCCTGATCGCCACCCAGCTTGCCGAGCAGTCCTTCGACGTGGACGCGGACGTGCTGGTCACCGACCTGACCACGATCGACCTACTGCTGCAGCGGCTGGGCCGGATCCACCGCCACGAGGGCGTGGCACGTCCACCTCGTCTCCTCCAACCGGAAGTGATCGTCACCGGGTTCGATCCGCGTGGTGGAGCGGCACCGTGGATCCTGCCGGCGAGTGAGGGCATCTACGGCCGGTATCTGCTGCTGCGCTCGGCCGCTGTGGTCTGTGCCGCCGACGGCGGCGCGTGGTCGGTGCCTGGCGATGTGCCGTCTCTGGTCGAGCGGGTGTACGGCGAAGCGCCCGATGTGGTCCCGCCCGCCTGGGCCCAGGCCGAGCAGCAGGCCCGTGACCAGTGGGCGGCCCGGCAGGAGGAACGGGCCCGCAACGCCGAGCCCTTCCTGCTCACCCGCACCGGTGAGCACATAAAGGAGACGCTGGATGGATTGCACTACGGCGCTGCCCCGGGCAGCCTGGCCGAGCACAAGCTGGAGGCCGTGGTCCGCGACGGAGACCGCAGCGTGGAGGTCATCCTGGTACGCGGTGACGAGCGGGGATACCGCACGCTGGGCGGCAGATGGCTGGGGGTTAACGGCGAGGCGCTGCCGGACGACGTGCTGGAGGAGGTGCTGGGCGCGACCGTACGGCTGCCACCCAAACTCACCGGACCGGCCGAGCAGGAGCTGGCGCCGTTGGACGGCTGGCGCGGCCACCCGTGGCTGAAACGAAGTCTGGCGCTGGTTATGGACGCCGACGGCCTAGCTCCTTTGGGCGGCTACCAGGTGGGATACGACCCGAACCTCGGGCTGATAGTGAGCAGCGGGATTCCTTGAGCCGCAGTGAGCTCCATGCGACCGGTCATAGTTCACGAGGCAGTACCCCCAACTATTCCCGGTCGCATGGATCTCTTATCCCCGCGGAACGGGGCCAACTGATGTGTTGAGCACGGCCCAAAACGTGACCGAGGGCCATCCCCGCGCTGGGTCCGTTCGCGGGGCCACAGCTACCAGTTTAGGCATTTCGCCTGAAGCCAGGAGGTTCTTGTGCGACCCTGTCGAGGAAAGGGTTAAACGAGACCGCTTCGCTGAACGCCAGATCCCCCTATCCGCTGTGCGGCATTGGGCGTTCAACGAAGCAGGCGAGCGGGCTGTGGCCTCTTATTCGAGCAGGTCAGCCCGGGAAAGAGGCGAGATGCACACGATGGGCTCTGGGGATCCAGAGGGTGAGATGATCCTGCTCTTCTTACAGATGGCGATCATCTTGCTGGAGCTGGCCCTACGGATGAGAGGGCTCAGCTAGCGGTGCGAACCGCTAGCTGAGCCGCCAAAGGACCCCGTTTCTGGTTCGGAGGCCGGAACGGGGTCTCTCGCTCCTGGACGAGCGATGCTGTCGCTTTCGTCCAGATCTTCTACTTACCTTACCAAGCTGCTGGTAGCCAGGTCACCGAATCGCCGAGAAGCTTCTAGGGGTCTGATTTGGCACGATTGGTCGACAAATGTATTATTTACTGTTTGTCCCTGTCTAAGTGTTTTGGGCAAAGGCGGAAATTCCGCGTGCCAGATTCCATTGACTTCGGTAATGCGCAGGTCGACTTGGCAGATTTCTGACGAAACCATCCTTGTCCTGGCATAGTTAGAAAATAGGTTGCAGTTGACGTCGCTCGCCATGCGGGATGATCTCTATGGGGGCTGAGTCGACATCGAAGCCGGGCGATGATGTTCTTTATCGCTGATCGATAGCAGTTGCACAGGTGCTTATCGGAACATCTGGTGTCAAAGGCCGCTACTTTTGAAGGTGTGGTTGGATGCACAGTTACGATCTGATCGAGTCGCCATGGCTGATGCCTCAGTTGTGTGGGCATGGTGCGCTGACACGCTGTTCTTTGCGTGACGCATTGGTGCATGCACACAAGTTCGGTGCGCTGGAGGTCGAGGTCACAACGCACACTCCGGCGCTGTTGCGGCAGGTATTGCTCCCTGTAATTTTGGATGCCCTGGGACGTCCGAAAGATCGTGCCGAGTGGGCGCTCCGGGTGGCCAATGGACGTTTCACAGATGCCGAGCAGGACAAGCTCAACGCCTACCTTGATGAGCACCGGCACCGCTTCGACCTGTTCGACCAAGAAGCTCCCTTCGCTCAAGTAGCTGAGCTACACACGGCCAATCATGAGGCCAAGGGCTCAGCCCTGCTGGTCGCGACTCAAGCTTCGGGGAACAATGTGCCGCTGTACTCGACCCGAACTGACGGTGACCCACTCCTTTTGACCCCCGCGGAGGCGGTCCGCTGGTTGCTTCACACTCACTGCTGGGACACCGCAGGCATTAAATCTGGGGCCGTTGGCGACCCTGCTGTGAAGGCGGGCAAGACCACAGGCAATGTCACCGGTGTCCTAGGACCGCTGGGAGTGGTCGTTCCCGTGGGACGAAGCCTCTTCGAGACGCTGATGCTTAACATCCCAATCGGACGACAGCCCGCGGATGACCTCCCACAGTGGCGGCGTCCTCCGGCGCAGGCACGTTGGGAGACTCGGCACGCCACCGGACTGCTGGACCTGTGGACATGGCAGGCGCGGCGGGTCCGGCTGATTCCAGAGCAGACCGACGAAGGTTTGCGGGTCCGTCAGGTCGTGCTGTGCGCAGGGGACCGGCTGCAGTCAATCCCGGAATGGGAGCCGCACACGGCATGGACCTTCGCGAGGGCGCCCAAGAGTCCTACAGGAAGTCAGCGTCGGCCGCGCCGGCATGTGCCAGGTAAGGCCGCCTGGCGCGGAATGGAAGCGCTACTGACTGCGGAACGGCAGAGCGGTGACGGCGGCGTGGAGACTTCGGTGCTGCTGAGCCAACTCGCCGACGTTCAGGCCGACGGCGTCCTGCCCTTCGACTATCCGCTGCAGGTGCAGACAATTGGCATGGTATACGGCAATCAGTCGGCGGTCGTGGAAGACGTGCTGTTCGATTCCATCCCGCTGCCGATCACCGGACTGCGTACAGAGACCGACACCTACACCACCTTGGTCGAAGTGACCGAGCAGGCAGAAGATCTCGCGCGAGCGGTCAACGACCTGTCAGCCGATCTACGGCGGGCGCGGGGGGCCGATCCGATCCCGTGGAACAAAGGGCAGCGCCCAGGCGAGTTCGTGTTGCACGCCCTCGACCCGTTGATGCGGCGCTTCCTGGTTGGCGTGCGAGCCAGCGCAGATGGTTGCGACACGCTGGAGCGGGGCCGTATAGCCTGGGAACAACTCGCCAGTCAGCAAGTATTGAGCGTCGCGACGAGGTTGTTGAATATGGCAAGGGGCAGCGAGTTCGCCGGGCGCGTAACGAAAGCAGAGAAGGCGGAGTACGTCTACCGGCTCGCCTCGGCTGAGCAGAATTTCGACGAGCGTCTGCATCTGGCGCTGCCTCGATGGGCTCAAAGCAGACGCGGCAATGTAACGCTAGCGAGCTCACCGCTGGCGCGAGCGGCTGGACAGCTCAAAGGCGAGAGGCAAACAGCCATGACCTCCACTACTGACCGCATCGTCCGCTATTGGACCCGTTATGTAGCTGCCGACGGTACCTGGCGATCCCACCAGGGACCTCCACCGGGGGAGGACTTGGCCGTCTTCCGCGCCGGGCTGGGGCGCCCGGCTGGCACGGTGCCGGCTCTGTGGCCGTACTACACTTCGCCCATCGACGACTGGCTCGCCCGTCAGGGCAAGGTCTCGCACGAGCTCACGGCCGAACATGCCGCGCTCGCCCTATACGGGTTGCACCAACAATCCCGCTCTGATCCCATGCATCGTCCCGGCGTCCCGCTCGGCCAGGCTCTGCGGCGCTTGCACAAGCAGTCCGAGAGCGATAGAGGGTTCATGCGGGAGGCGGTGGACCGGAGGGTCAACGCCGCCGCCTCTGCTACCCAGGTCGGAGCCTTCCTGACTCATCTGCGCGGCCTGATCTCCCAGATGCGGATCGTCGGAGCGCCGTTGGACTACGACCTGCTCCTACGGGACATCCGCTACTGGCAGCGCCCCGACACCCGCCAGTTAACCCGACGGCGGCTCGGCCTCGACTACTACGGCTGGCAGCCGAAACCGCACACGCCCGCCGAGCCAATAATCGATTTCCCCTCTATCGCCGAGTAGCCAGCCCTAACCTCTTCCTCTGATCGCTGTCAGGAGTTCCTCATGGGCAAGCGCCTATACGTTGACGTGCACATCATCCAAACCGTCCCGCCCGCGAACCTGAACCGCGACGATCAAGGCAACCCCAAAGAGGCATACTTCGGCGGCCACCGCAGGGCCCGGGTCTCCTCGCAGGCGTGGAAACGCGCAACCCGCACCAGCTTTGCGGAGCACGCTCCCCAGCAAGACCACGCCACCCGCACCAAGCGGATCGCCGCGAAACTGGCCGAGCGGCTGGCCGACCGGGCCAAGCTGGAGATCGAGCAGGCCACCCGCCTGGCCACCGCGCTGCTACAGCCCCTCGGCATCAAACCCGGCAAGAAAGCCGGTGACACCGCCTACCTGCTGTTCTTCGGCTACCGCCAACTGGAGGACATCATCGACCTGGTCGCCGACCAGGCCACCGATCTGACCGCCCTGGAGGACGAGGAACTGGCCAAGGCCGTCAAAGACCTTCCGGTGGCCGAGAAACTCCAGCAGGGCCACCCGATGGACGTCGCGCTGTTCGGGCGCATGGTCGCCGACATCCCCGCCCTCAACGTCGATGCCGCCGTCCAGGTCGCCCACGCACTGTCCACCCATGCCGTGGACCTGGAGTTCGACTACTACACCGCCGTCGACGACGAGAACCTCAAAGACGAGACCGGCGCCGGCATGATCGGCACCGTCGGCTTCAACTCCGCCACCCTGTACCGATACGCCACCGTTAACGTGCCGCAACTCGCCGACAACCTCGGCGACGTCGACGCCGCCCTGACCGCCGTCGACGCCTTCGTCGAGCACTTCGCCCGCTCCATCCCCTCCGGGCACCAAAACTCCTTCGCCCACCGCACCCTGCCCAGCCTGCTCGCCGTCGTGGTGCGCGAAGATCAACCGGTCAACCTGGTCTCCGCCTTCGAGAAGCCTCTCGCACCGGACGAGGAGGGCGAGGGCCTGGCCGCCGACTCCGCCGTCCGCCTGGCCGTGGAATACGACCGCGCCCGACGGCAATGGGGAGACACCCCCGCCCACGTCGCCGTCTGCCACACCTTCGACCCCGACCGGCACACCGGCGAACGGCTGACCACGATCTTCGGTGCGAACACCACCTTCCCCACCCTGATCGCAGACCTGCGCGCAGGTCTGGCCGAGAAGATCGAGCAAGCCCGATGACCGTCACCCACGCCACGCTGGTGCTGCGCTTGGCCGGCCCCTTGCAGTCGTGGGGCGACCGCAGTGTCTTCAACCGGCGCGACACCCGGCCCGAACCCACCAAGTCGGGAGTCCTGGGCCTGCTCGCCGCCGCATCCGGCCGTGCCCGCGAAGAACCCCTGGACGACCTGCTCGGCCTCCAACTCGGCGTTCGCGTCGACCAACCCGGCAGCCTGCTGCGCGACTACCACACCGTCAGCGATTACCGAGGACGTCCTCTGCCCCAGGCGGGCGTATCGGCGAAGGGCCTGCAAAAGCCCACCTCACCCGCCAAGTACACCCACGTCACCCAGCGCTTCTACCTCCAGGACGCGGTCTTCCTCGCCGCCCTGCACGGTCCCACCGCCCTGGTGGAAACCCTGGCCGAGGCCGTCCGACGCCCGGCCTTCCCCCTCGCGCTGGGCCGCCGCTCCTGCGTCCCCACCCAGCCCCTCTTCCTCGCCATCCGAGAGCAATCCCTGCTCGAGGTACTGAAAGGCGAGCCCTGGCAGGCTACCCAAACCGCCAAGCAGTTGTATGCCCGCGACCGCGGCCGCCCCGCCACCATCGACGTATCCGCCACCATCGATGACCCCAACGGTGAAGACTCCGCCATCGACGTCCCGTACTCCTTCGCCCCCCGTGAGCGCCGCTTCACCAGCCGCCGCATCCATCACCAGTGGATCACCCTGCCGACCGGATTCGCCAACGCCCGCATCACCCCCGACAAGCCGCAAAGCCACGACCCGTTCGCCCTCCTGGGCTGGTGACGAGACCATGACCTATCTCTCCCGCGTCAGAATCAATCCCCTACGTGAGAAGAGCCGGCTACTGCTGACCAGCCCGCACGCCATGCACGGCGCCGTCCTGTACGGCATCCCCGACGCCCCCACCGACCAGCGCATCCTGTGGCGACTGGACGCCGACGATCCCCGCCGCCCGATGCTGCTCATCCTGACCGCCACCCGGCCGGACTGGAGCCACTTGGTCGAGCAGGCCGGCTGGCCCGACGCCGACGGCGAACACGCCGCCATCCGCGACTACGCACCTCTGCTGGCCCAGATCGCCGTCGGCCGTGAATTCGCTTTCCGGCTCACCGCCAACCCCGTGCAGAACACCTCCGACCCCATCAAACCCACGGAAACGCAACGCGAACGGGCCACCGACACCAAACGCCGCTCCTTCCGCATCGGCCATCGCACCGCCGACCAGCAACTCACCTGGTTCCTGTCCCGCACCCAGCGCTGGGGATTCGACGTCCCGCCCGCCCACACCGACCCGCCCGCAGCAGGCTTCGAACCGGACAACGGGGAGCAGCCGCCGACGCCGCGCGAGGTACGCATCGTCGCCCGCGCGCGCCGCTCGTTCCACAAGAAGAACAACGGGACCAAGCCGGTCGTCCTGCACACCGCCACCTTCGAAGGCCGGCTACGCATCACGGACGTGGCAGCGTTCACCGAGCGGCTTCTGGGCGGGATCGGCCCCGCCAAGTCATACGGATGCGGCCTGCTCACCCTCGCCCCGTTGCCCAGCCTTCGCCAGGAGAGGTGATGGCCGACATCTGGCAGAAGGCCCACCCCCACGACCGGCACCGCGTCGCCGACCGCGTCTCCAGCGTCTACATCGAACGCAGCCACATCGACCGCGACGAAAACGCCGTCGTCGCCGCTTTTTCAAGGAGATCAATTTCTCGCGGAGCTCGGCGTTCTCCCTCTCAAGCTCCCGGATCCTGGCCCGGTCCGGCCCGGAGACCGGCGGCTGCCGCTCGTCCTGAGCGCTCACGATCCGGTGCCGGTTCACCCAGCTGCCCAGGGTGCTGGCGTTGATGTCGAACTCGCGCGCCACCAACGCGACCGTCCAATCGCCCTCCAGCGGGACTGTACGGTCACTGGTGTAACTCCTGATCAAGGAGAACACACCTGATGAGTAATGTGATCCAGGCATCGACGGAGATCGACCTGGAGGACG
>NZ_JBSFVA010000081.1:0-13456 GCF_053592075.1 Nonomuraea sp. NPDC002799 | reverse complement strand
AGGCGGCGGGCGGCCGCGTCGATGTTGTACTTCCACGGGCTGAACACCCGTACGTGGCCCCACTTGGCCACCGACGCGCCCGCCTGCTCGCCCGCTTCCAGCACCACGAAGCCGAGGTTCCGTTCGGCCAGGTGGGCCGCCGCCGCCAGCCCGACCGGGCCCGCGCCGATCACCACGACGGGCAGCTCGTCGGGCCGGGCGGCCTGCGTGCTGGGCTCCAGTTCGACGGCGGCGGGACCGCAACATCCGCTCACGGCGCATCTCCTCAGTGATTCGCGCGGGGCCGGTGCCCCACGCTGTTTCGAAGTCTGTCTAAGTACGCTTGCCGGTAGGATGCCCGATGACTTAGAAGTATGTCAAATTAGACTTCTATCGAATCAATGGAGAACGTCAGGCAGGCCGCTTCGACCAGCGGGTGTACTGGCGCAGACCGTACAGCAGGGGCTCTGGTGCGGCGAGGTCGCGGATGCGGAAGGGCTCGCCGAACACCATGTGCTGCAACCCCACCTGCACGCCGCGGGCGACCCGGCAGTCGGCCACGGCGTGCGCGGCCTCCAGCAGGTGTGGCCCGCCAGCCCCCTGGACGCTCTCCCAGGCGACCAGATCGAAACGGTTCGGCGTCCCGGAGGCGAACAGCTCCGCCGTCTCCTTCGCCCGCTCGTGCAGCAGGTTGACGGCGAAGGACCCGCGTTCGAGCAGCGCCTTGAGCGTGGGGCTGGCCGAGCGCAGCCCCACCATCAGCGTGGGCGGCTGCGTGGTGGCGCTGCACAACGACGAGCAGGTCATGCCCCAGGGCCGGCCCTGCTCGTCCACCGTCGTGATGATCGCGACCCCGCTCGGGAACCCGGACATGAAGCCCCGGAACCGCTCGGGCATGCCGTCGCGCGTGCTCGGCACGGTAATGGTCATGGTAGAGATCACCGTTCGGCTAGTCGGATGTTCTGATCCACAACGGTTCGTTCACGGCGCTCGGCGAGCTGGAGCAGCGGACCGCTCAGCCCCGTGGTGATGAGGGCCATGACCAGCAGTGCCAGATACAGGGCGGGGGACAGCAGGCCCGCGATGAAGCCCGCCTGCAGGATCACGATCTCCGTCAGGCCCCGCGTGTTCATCAGCACGGCGATCCGCAGGCCGGAGTCCACGGAGCGGCCGCCCGCCCTGGCGCCGAGATAGCTGCCCGCCAGCTTGGTCCCGATCGCGAGCACGGTCGCGAGCACTATCGCCTCCCAGGAGAAGATGCCCGCCGGGCCGGCCGCGACCCCGGTGCCGGTGATCACGAACAGTACGGGGAGGAGCACCCGGGCGGCCGAGCCCAGCAGCCGGGCGGCGAAAGCCCAGCGGTCGGGCAGGGCCAGGCCGACGAGCACCGCCCCGAACACGTCCGTGAGTCCCAGGCTCCTGGTCAGCTCGGCGCTGACGATGGCGGCGACGGCGACCAGGACGACCAGCACGCGCGGGTGCCGGTCGGCCCAGGCCAGCGACCGTTCAGCGCTGAGCAGCGGGCGGGCCGCCAGGGCTGCGGCGATGCCGCCGGCGAGCACCGCCACGCCGGTGAAGGAGCCGTCGTCGTCGCGCGTCAGGCCGATGGCCACGGCGAACAGGATCCAGGTGACCACGTCGATGGCGCTCGCGCTCATCAACGACAGCCGCCCATCCTCGGTGCGTTCGATGCCGCGGTCCTGCAGGATCCCCGCCAGCACGGGGACCGCGGTGACGGCCAGCGCGATGGCCAGCATCATGACGAACGCGGGGGCAGGCGCCTGGCCGCGCAGCAGCGGATTGCCCGACTGCAGCACCCACAGCGCCAGAACGGCTCCGCCGGCCATGGGGAGCACCGCCGATCCGACCGCTATGCAGCCGATCGGCCGGAGGAGCCGGCGGTCGAAGCCCTCACGCATCTGGTGCGCGGCCCCGACCAGGAACAGCGCCAGCCCCAGGTGCCCGAGCCTGCTCAACGGCTCGTGGCCGAAAGATCCTGCGCCCCAGCCCAGGCGCGGGAGGACCAGCCAGCCGAGGGCCAGGCAGAGCGCGATCTCCACGACCATCGCCGGCTGGTGCAGCCTCCGGGCGATCCAGCGCCCGGCGAGCACGACGGCGACGATCGCCGCGGTGACGAGCAACGCGTCCATGCCGGTGCCTCAGTGCATCTGGGCGAGGTACTCGTACTGGCTGGGCAGACGCCGCACCAGGTCCGCCGCCTGATCTTTGAGTAGCTGGAACTCCTTGTCGGCCGCCGCGGGATCCATCAGCGCGAGTGCCGCGGGCGCCTTGACCGGAATGCCGCCGAGCCCGAGCAGCATGGCCAGGTAGGAGTAGGCCTCGAAGCCGTGGTAGCGCGGGAAGATCGTCTCGGCCGTGGGCAGCTTCGTGCGCCATTGGGCCAGTCGCTCTTCGAGCCCATCGGGCGCCACGCGGGTCTTGGCGTCGCGCCAGTAGGCGTTGTCGTCGCGCGCGGCCCCCCGGTAGTGAAGGACGAGGAACTCCCGGACGCCCTCCAGCGCGCTGGCCATGGCGGTGTTGTAGCCCGCACGCAGCCGTGGGTCCCAGTCGGCGGCCGGGAAGTGTTTGACGAGCTGTTCGATGCCGTGCTGGATGAAGAAGATCCCGGTGGATTCGAGCGGTTCGACGAACCCGCTGGACAGGCCGATGGCCACGCAGTTGCCGGCCCACGCGTTCCGGGTGCGGCCGATCCGCATCTTGATGTGGTTGGCCTCCAGGTCGTCGGAGGCCGGTCCGGCGAACTCCCGCAGGGTGCGCTCGGCTTCCTCGGGCGAGCAGTAGTCGCCTGCGTAGACGTATCCCGTGCCGACCCTGCCGAACAGCGGGATGGTCCAGATCCAGCCGGCCTCCTGCGCGGTCGCCGTGGTGCACGGGCGCAGGCCCCTGGCCTCCATGTCGACCGGGACGCGCAGGGCCACGGCGCTGTCGTTGGGCAGGTTCTCCTGGAAGGAGATGAAGGGCTCCTCCATCGCCTGGTTGATCAGCAGGCCGCGGAATCCGGTGCAGTCGACGAAGAGGTCGCCCGCGACCTGGCCGTGTTCGCGGGTCTGGACGTGACTGATCCAGCCACGCTCGTCGCGGCCGACCTCGAGCACGTCGTCGAGCACCTGTACGGCTCCGCGCTCCTTGGCATAGTCGGCCAGGAAGCCGGCCAGCAGCGCGGCGTCGAAGTGGTAGGCGTAGGGGAACTGCGTGTCCTGCTCCGACAACGTGTTGCGGACACCCCCTTCGGGCTCTTCCACGAAGTCCTGCTCGAACAGCGTGCCGTCCAGATACCGAGGCGACCGTTCCGCGTCGCAGATGGCCGCCATCAGGAACGAGTCCCGGTCGAATCGATCACCGGGTCGCCGCTGCAGCCACCAGTCGGTCATCGGGAACCCCTCGACGACGCGCAGCCGCTCGAACGGGTGGTAAAAGTGATGCCCCGGCCGGCGCCAGTTCTCGAAGCGGATCCCCAGCTTGTACGTGGCGTGGCAGCGCGGCATCCAGTCGCTCTCGCGCAACCCGAGATAGTCGAAGAAATGCCGCACCGTGCTGAAGGTGGCCTCACCGACGCCTATCGTGGGAATGCGTTTGGATTCCACCACCGTGACGGATATCCGGTCCCCGAATGCGGCGCGCAGATAGGCGGCGGTCATCCAACCGGCCGTGCCGCCGCCAACGATGACAATTCGCTTGAGCATGAAAACCGTCCAATCGATTCGCATTCCTCAGTCTGCCGACGGCCTCAGAATGCGTCATGCGAGGATTGGAGTCACTGCTTCCGGGCTGGCGGCACAACGCCTGGCGGGAGTTCGCCACACGTCATATCCAGCCCCGCTTGCCGGCCTCGATTCCGGCTTGGAATCGGCTGACCGCGTTGAGCCGGTCGGTCAGGCTGTTCATCATCCGTTGCACGCTCCGCGCGGAGACGGAGAGGGTCCGGGCGGCCGACTCATCGGTGTGCCCTTCGGCCAGGAGACGGAGGAGGCTGTGTTCCTGCGGGGTGAGTCCTTGTTCGTTGCGTGCGGGCGATTGGGTCAGCGGGGTTCCGGACGCCCACACCCGTTCGAACAACTCGTGCAGGCCGAGGACGATGCCGGGGGTGGACAGTTCCAGCGCGCCGTCGATCGGCTGGACGGGGTCGATGGGCACGAGCGCGGTCTGCCGATCGATGATGACCAATCGCATGGGGAGGGTGGGGACGGTTCTGCACTCCTCGCCGAACTCGGCCATCGCGCGTGCGTAGCTCATGGTCGCGTGGTCGTTGCGCATGCTGTCGAGGTAGACGGTCCGAAGTCGCACACCTCGTTCGAGCGCCCGCTGGTTGAGCGGCTTCTCCGATTCGATGGTGGCCGGGCTCTGCGCGCCACCTGTGCTGAAGGACACGCATTCCACGCGGGCGTGGTGGGCGAGTTCGGTCAGGCGTTCTCTGACGGTGTCGAGGCCGTCCAGCCGCGTGACCTCCTCCCGGTGCTCCTGCTCCGCGTAGACGGCGGCGATGGAGGCGATGGAGGCTCTGGTGGTCTCCAGTTGCTGCTGGCGCGCGACGACATCGGCTTCGACCTTCGCCAGCAGCGCGGTCAGGCCGGCCTGGGGCCGAACTGCCCGCAGTGTGCCGTCATCGAACACTGAGCGCACCAACGCGAGGTCGATGAGAATGTCGAGAGCCTGGCGGACGTGGTCCTCGCTCAACTGGAGCTGCTCGGCGATCTCCGTTATTCCGAGGTCGGGATTCGCCAGCATAGTTCGATAAACCGATTCGTCCCGCATGGAAAGACCCAGTGCACTCAGCACGAAATCGCGCCGGATAAGTAGTGGCGGTATGCTGGTCGGTGAAGTGGGACTGTCAGCCGGTGCATCGTACCCCTTCCCCTCTCGAAGACCTCGCTTGGGAACATTACTCCAGCACAATTTCGATCCGCTTTTTTCTCTCTATAAACGCCCGTGTGCGGGCACCCCTTAAACGGGCTGCCGAGCGGTGGATTCGGGCCGGGGCGCACGCCGGGGGGCATCCGATGGCGCTGCGATGGTCGGCCGGTCCCTGGCGCAGCGTGCCCCAAATGGGCGGTATTGTGCGATCTGCAGCCTTGCCCAGGACTGATCTTCGGCGGAGTTGAGTATGCGCTTCAGGATTCTCGGACCGCTGGAGGCTGAACGGGGCGGGGAGCAGCTTCACCTCGGTGGCGGGCTCCAGCGCGTCGCCATGGCCATCATGCTGCTCGACGCCAATCGGGTCGTGCCCGTCAACCGGATGATCGAGGCCATCTGGGGTGAAGCGCCCCCGGAGACCGCCCGCAATCAGATCCAGATCCGGATCTCCCACCTGCGACGCCTGCTCGGCGACACCGTCCAGCCGCACAACCTGCTCATCACCATGCCTCCTGGCTACCTGCTGAAAGTCGAACGCGGGCAGCTCGACCTCACCGACTTCGACGAGCTGACCGCGCAGGCCGTACTGGAGAGTCCCGCCCAGGCGGCCAGGACCTTGCGCGCGGCGCTGGCCCTGTGGCGGGGCCCCGTGCTGTCCAACGTCAGCAGCGACCTGATCCAGACCATCGCGCACGGCGTGCAGGAACGCCGGCTGCTCGCGCACGAGCAGTGCATCGAACTCGAACTCGATACGGGCCGCGCTCAGCAACTGGTCGCCGAGCTGCGCGGCCTAGTCCAGGACAATCCGTTACGCGAGCGGTTACACGGCCTCCTCATGCTCGCGCTCTACCGTTCGGGCCGGCAGGCCGAGGCACTCGACGTCTTCCACGCCTATCGAGTGATGCTCCAGGACACGCTCGGCCTGCTGCCCGGCGACGAGTTACGCCGGCTGGAGCTGGCCATTCTCAACCAGAACGCGGAGCTCGACAGCGGGCCGGCGGTGGTGAGCCAGACGCCGGTCCCGAGGCAGCTCCCTGCGATGATCTCGGGGCTGTCAGGACGCGACGCCGAGATGCGCCGGATCAGCTCGCTGCTCGACGGAACAGGGACGGGCACCGGGTTGCCCATCGCCGCCATCATCGGCAGGGCGGGGGTGGGCAAGACCGAACTGGCACTGCAAACGGCGCATCGGCTGGCTCCCAGTTATCCGGACGGGCAGCTCTACATCGACCTGCGCGAAGGCGAGCTGCAGCCGACCGACGTGCTGAGCCAGTTCCTCCTCGCGTCGGGGGTCACCGTGATACCCCGGTTGCTGGAGGAGCGAGGCGCCCTGTTCCGCTCCGCCGTGGCCGGCCGGCGCATGCTCCTGCTCCTCGACAACGCGGGCTCGTTCGAACAGATCCGTCCCCTGCTCCCCGGCGGATCTCCCGGTGCCGTCCTGATCACCGGCCGGCACCATCCGATCGGGCTGCCGGAACATCGGGTGATCCGCCTCGACGTCCTCGACGCCGAGGGCGCCGTCGAACTGCTCACCCACGACATCGGCGCACATCGCGCCGCGCTGGAGCCCGCCGCCGTCAGAACGCTGGCCGAGCAGTGCGGCGGGCTGCCGCTCGCGCTGCGCATCGCGGGCGCGCGGCTCGCCGTTCGCCCGCAGTGGACGGTCCAGACCTTGGTGGATCTGCTCAGCGACTCCCGCACCATGCTCGACGTGCTCAGTCACGGCGATCTCGAAGTACGGGCCAGCCTCGACGTCAGCTACCGGGGGTTGTCACGCAAGGCGCAGACGTTGTTCCGGCGGATCGGGCTGCTCGGCAGCCCGCAGATCGCCCACTGGCTCGGCGAGGCGCTGCTCGGCGATGACGTGGCCCAGGACGCGTTCGACGAGCTGGTCGACGCCTCGCTGCTGGTCCGCAGGGGCCGGAGATACGTCATGCACGACCTCGTGCGGGCGTACGCGGGCGAAAGCGCCCTCGCCAGCGACAGCGAGGAGCAGCGCCGGGCCGCGATCGAGCGGGCCTGCAAGCGCTTCCTCTTCCTGGCCGACCGCGCGCACCAGCGTTACTACGGCGGCCCTTTCACCCTGCTCCGGGGCAAGGACCCGGGTGACTCCCGGGACGACGGTCTCGCCGACACGCTGTTCGGCAACGACCCGCTCGGGTGGCTGGACGAGGAGCGCACCACGCTGCTGGCGACCGTACGGCAGGCGGCGGCGCATGACCTCGACGAGTTGTGCTGGACCATCGCGATGACCGCCATCACCCTGTTCGAGGTCCGGGGGTACCACGACGAGTGGCGCACCGTCGCCGAGATCGCGCTCGAATCCTGCCGCGGCTCCGCCAACACGCGCGGAGAGGGGGCGATGTTGTACTCGCTGAGCACGCTGGCCGTCTTCCAGCAGCGATACAGCGAGGCGCAACCCCTGCTGGTGCAGGCCATCGACATCTTCGAGCTGATCGGTGAGGTGCACGGCCTGGCGCTGGCCCTGCGCAACCTGGCGCTCTCGGAGCGGGTCAGGGGCGAGGTCGACGCGGCGCTCGACAGGTACAGGCAGGCGCTGCCGTTGCTGGAAGAGGTGGGAGACCGGGCCGCCGAAGGCCACGTCCTGGTGAGCATCGCGGCCATCCACCTCGAAGTGGGGCGCCTGAGTGAGGCGGAGCCGCTGCTCGACCGCGCATTGGCGATCTTCAGAAGCGAGGGCGTGCAACGCGGCGAGGCCCAGGCGCTGAACCGCATCGCCGAGCTCTCCTTGTTGCGTGGCGACGCCGGGCGCGCGCTGGAGGCGTTCGAAGGGGCCTTGGTCATCGTCCGCCGGCTCCGTGACCGGATCGGCGAGACGTACGTCCTGCACGGGACCGGCGAGGCGCAGGCGGCCCTCGGCCAAGCCGATCAGGCTGAACGCGCCCTGTCCCGTGCCCTGGACATGGCGCAGGAGCTGGGCGAACGTCACATCGAGGGCCGGACGAGGTTGTCGCTCGGCCTGCTGCTCAGCCGGCAGGGGGATCCCGGCGGGGTGACGCATCTGGAGAAGGCGCATACTCTGTTCGCTGACATGGGGGCGGAACGCTGGCGGGCGAAGGCGGCGGCAGCCCTCGCCCGATCACGCTGACCGAAGAATGGGGTTCGACGTCAGCTTGTTACAGAACTTTCCCGGTCCAGGACATGTCACAGGGCCGGTCGTCGTGGCTCCACCGGTCGCAGGTCGGGTCACTGATCGCTGCCTGAGCCGTGGTGGTAGAGCCCGTCAAGATCGTTACGACGATGCCCAGACTGATCAAAATCTTCCGCACGTTGCCCCTCTCCATAGGTCACGAGGGCGACTCTAGTGAAGGCGGCTTTTGTTTCGCTTTCGATCGCTCAGGGCTGTCCGGCGGTTGCCAGTTCCGGCACGGGAGCCCGCCGGAGATAGAGGTAAGCCGCGGCGAGCGTCGCCGCCACAGCGACCGTGAGCAGCAGCACCCGGTAATCCAGCACGGCGATCAGTCCCGCTCCCAGCGCGATCGAAGCCGTCTGCGGCACCGTGACGCTCATCTCGAACGCGGCGAAACACCGCCCGAGGAGCTCTGGGGGCGCGGCGCGCTGGATGACCACCGAGGTGCCGACGACCATCCACGGGGCGGCCACGCCGAGCAGGAACGTGCCGCCTGTCACGACCGCGTCGTAGGAGGTCATCAGCAGGAAACTGCAGGCCGCGCAGGCGAGCAGGCCGCACGCGACCAGCAGGGGCTCCCCGATCCTGCGCATCATGCCGCTCGCCGTGACACCGCCCACCACGGTCCCGACGCCCATGGCCGAGCCCAGCACGCCGATGAAGGCCGGCTCACGCTCCAGGCCCACGGTGACCACCAGGAACCCCACGGACTCGAAGAACCCGATCGTCAGCATCGCCAGTCCACAGGCCAGCACCAGTTGCCGAAGCGCGCGGGTTCTGCCAAGGTAGCGGATCCCGGAGGCGATTTCGGCCGCCCAATGCTGTTTTGCGGGCTGCGGAGCGGGCTCGTCCAGCTTCATCGCCGCCAATGTTGCCGCCGCCACCAGGAAGGTGACGATATCGATTGCGATAAGGGCGTTGGCGCCCAGCAGCGCGTAAAGTCCGGCGCCCGCCATGGGGGCGACGATCCGGAGCAGTCCGCGAATCGTCTGAATCGCTCCGTTCGCATCGCCCAGCAATTCTTCCGACACCAGAGCCGGTAGCAGGGCGGACTGGGCGGGGCCGAGGAGACTGCCTGACACGCCATAGGCGAACATCACCACATAGACCAGCCAGATGTGATCCGGGCCGGTGACCAGGAAAAGCGGCAGGAGTAACACGGGAGTCAGCAGGTTGACCGCGATCAGCAAGGGGCGCCGCCGTACCCGGTCGACGATCAGGCCCGATACCGGCAAGAGCAGACTGCCCGCGGCATAGGCGAACATGACCAGGCCGGCGGCGCTCGCGCTACCCGTGCGTTCCTGCACCGAGACGGCGATCGCCAGCCACATGGCGAAACTGCCGAAGTTGGAGAAGGCATCGCCGATCAAAAAGAGCCTGGCTTGCCGCTGTGCCAAGAGTTTCCACATCGCAGGTGTCCATTCAGTCGAGGGAGAGTGCCAGGTTGACGCATCAGGAAGCGGATGAGGGATTTGTCCAGCCGTATTCCCCGGAGTTCGTGGAGCCGTTCGGATCGCGTGGGAGTTTCTGCGGCGTGCCGATCCGCAAGGTCGACGAGACCCGCCAGGACGACGTGGTCGTCCTGGGCGCGCCTTTCGACTGGGGGACCAGTTTCCGGCCGGGTGCGCGTTTCGGCCCGAGAGCCATCAGGGACGCGGACTACCTTGAGGCGGATGGTGTGCGACCGCACCTTGCGGCGGGGCTGGACCCGCTCGCCGAGATGTCGGTGGTCGACGCCGGCGATATTCCCATGGTGCGGGGCTACATAGAACAATCGCTGCAGAGCATCGAGCGATATGTTCATGCGGTCGCCAGTGCGGGCGGCGTCCCCATCGTGCTCGGCGGGGACCATTCCATCACCTTCCCCAACGCGACGGCCGTGGCCCGCCACTATGGATACGGCGAGGTGGCCGTCATCCATTTCGACGCACATGCGGACACGGGCGTCTACTCGCGCGCCGAGATGATGGGGCACGGCGCGCCGATGCGGCGGCTCATCGAGTCCGGGGCGGTGCCGGGGCATCGTTTCGTCCAGATCGGACTGCGCGGATACTGGCCGCCGCCGGAGGTCGTGGCGTGGATGCGCGAGCGTGACATGCGCAGCTATTACATGGAGGAGGTGACCAAGCGCGGCCTCGACCCGATCCTGGACGAGGCGGTCGCGCACGTGCTGGCCCCGCGCGAGAACAAGGCGGCTCGGGTGGTCTTCCTGTCGATCGACATCGACGTGGTGGATCCCGGCATGGCGCCGGGCACGGGCACTCCTGAGCCGGGTGGCCTGACCTCGCGGCAGTTGCTCGACGCGGTGCGCCGCCTCGCGCGCGAGCTGCCGGTCGTCGGGGCCGACATCGTCGAGGTCGCCCCGCATTACGACCAGCCCATGAACATCACCGCGCTGCTGGCGCACCGGGTGGTCCTCGAGCTTCTCACCGGTCTGGCGGAAGGCCGCCGCGCCGGCTGAAGGCCCTGGACAGGCAGTCTTTGACATCACGAAGCCCCTCTCGGACGGGTGCCTGGGGCGGTCCGCTCGTACGCGGCGGACCGCCCCAGGCGGTCAGGCGACCGCGGTCCGCGCCATCTGCTCCCGGACGCTGCGCGGGCGCATGTCGACCCAGACCTCTTCGATGCGCTGCAGGCATTCCTCGCGGGAGCCGCTGGTTCCCTCGTCGTGCCAGCCGGCCGGGTTCTCCCGGCCGAACTGCCAGATCGAATACTGCTCCTCGTCGTTCGACACGACCTTGTGCGTGGCGCTACCGCTCATTCTGTCAACTCCCTTGTCAACGACTACTGGGAAACTGCCTGAATCGACCAAAGGTCGTCCATCGTCTCGTGGCTGATCTGCTTCGCGAAATCCCGGTGCGCCGCGTAACCCATATTGATGATGACTCTGCGACCCTGCTCGATGGGATAAACGCGATGCATGGTGGTGTCAGTTCTCATGAAGTAGAGGTCGCCGGCGCCAAGCTCCATGGAATAGGTGGGGTTGTTCGCCAGGATGCGGTTGACCTGCGGATCGTTTTTGTCCCACTGCGAGTTGGGGACGCACTGCACGAATCCGCCGTGTTGCACCGGCGGGCATTCTATGACCCACACCAGGGCGAAACTGTAGTCATCCCAGTGCCATCCGTGGGTGTCACCGTTCTGCTCCAGCGAGGTGATGACGTAGCGCTCCGGCAGATACGGGCACGGAATCACCTTTTCGTCCGCCACGAAGTCGAGGATGCCGTGGTTCAGAATCTCCGCGTACACCGTGGGAATGACGGCGCTGTGGGCGTTGATCGCCTCCTGGGTCACGTTGCGCATGCGCCGCGGCGTGTCGCCGGTCTCCCTGAACGTGAGATCCCGGCGAATGCCGGCCTTCGCCACGAGGTCCTTCACGTCGGCCGCCACCGCGGCTTTCGTGCTCGCCGGGACGGCGAAGGACACCTTGGCGAACCCGAATGTGTGGAATTTCGTCCGCGCCGCGTCGAGCTCGGTGCGATCGATTCCCTGTAACTGGTTCTTGAACTCACCGGCCAGGTCGGCAGTGCAGGAGTTCATCCCTTTTCTCCGCTCTGTCTATACGGTCTTGGCGCGGAGCAGGTAACCCAGCTCCAGCTC
The DNA here is from genome assembly GCF_053592075.1 of Nonomuraea sp. NPDC002799. Taxonomy (NCBI): domain Bacteria; kingdom Bacillati; phylum Actinomycetota; class Actinomycetes; order Streptosporangiales; family Streptosporangiaceae; genus Nonomuraea; species Nonomuraea sp. NPDC002799. The sequence continues at coordinate 1,854 of NZ_JBSFVA010000081.1, read as the reverse complement.
GGTGGAATCCACCTGGATCGCCGGGTGGTCGACGGCGACGATCTCGGCGTCCGCCTCGGCGAACAGGGACTCCCAGGAGCCCCGGTCGATCAGCCGCTGCTCGGTCAGGGCGTGCAGGAGGAAGTAGGGGTTGTAGTAGGCGACACCCAGGCCGTGCGCCATGATCTTGCGGTTGTCCGGCTGGTGGTCGACCTCCACGACCAGCCAGTGCGCGGCGGGGTAGCGCTCGAAGGCCGACTTCACCAGGTCGCGGACCGCGTCCGCGCCGTCCTGCTCCAGCATTTCCTGCAGGACGAAGGAGGTCAGGAAGCACAGGCTGCCGTCGGCGGGCAGATCGAGCGTCAACGCGTCGGCCGCCGTGCCCTGCTGGATCGAGATGCGATCGGCGAGGCCCGCGTCGGCGACACGCTGCCGGGCCAGCTCGACGGAGCCGGCGTCCGGGTCGACGCCGACGCCGCGGACCCCAGGGCGCATCTTGCAGAGCTCGACGAGGAACGCGGCGTCACCGCAGCCCAGGTCGACGATCAGGTGCTCGCTGTCGGGCAGCCGATCCAGGAGCCCGGAAGCCAGCGGCAGCGCGTCGTACATGCTCATGCCGCAACTGCCGGCGCCCACCTTGGCGCCGTCGCGGGTGGCGAAGGGCGCGCCGGCTCGCAACGTCCGGCCGATCTGCCCGAACGTGCCCGCGTAGCCGCCGACCAACAGCGTGTACCAGGGCAGGAAGGGAGCCAGCTCCACGCCCTTGACCGTGAGCCGCCACCCGATCTCCTCCACGAGGTAGCCCTCGTTGGCCAGGTAGAAGAAGTAGGCCCGCAGCCGCTCCTCGTCCAGGTCCAGCAGCTTGGCCACCTCCCGCGCGGTCACGCCCGGCCGCTCCGAAAGCAGGTCGTAGATCCCCGTGTCGGCCAGGTGGTGCAGAGCCTGGGCCAGCGCCATGTAGCGGATCGGCTGGAGGGACTCCACCAGGCGGTGCTCGAAGTCATTGTTCGCCTTCATGATCATCCTCATTTCAGATTTCGCGCAGCCGGCCGGCGACCAGGGGGCCGATCTCGGCGAGGGATTCGGGGCGCATCAAGTCGTCGTGGGTGGAGTCGACCAGGTGGGTGACCACCTGGCCACTGACGTAGTGCGCCCATTCGGCTGAGGCGGAGCGTCCCGTGGGCCAGGTGCGTTCCGCGACGAAGAGCAGCAGGTCCCCGAGGAATTTCTGCGGGACGAAGCCGGACATCAGCCGGGCATTGTTCCGGACGACCTCGACCATGTTGGCGACGACATCGTCCTCGAATTCGCCAAGCGAATCCCGGCCGGATTTCTGGCCGATCAGATCGGCCAGGATTCCTGTCGCCTCTTCGGTGCTGAGGTCATCTTCTTCCTCCAGCATTGGATAACTGTCGAACAATGTCAAGAGCGAAACCCGCTCGCCATTGTTCTGAAGTTGTGCCGCCATTTCCTGCGCGACCAGGCCGCCGAAGGACCAGCCGGCCAGGCGATAAGGCCCGCTCGGCTGAATGCGTTGAATCAACGCGAGATATTCCGCGGCCATCTCCGGGATGCTCGCCGGGAGTTCGCCACCGTTTCTCAGACCGCGGGCCTGAAGGGCGTAAACAGGATACTCGCCGTCGATGTGCCGGAGCAGGCCGGAATAGGACCAGCTCAGCCCGCCCACCGGGTGCACGCAGAACAGCGGCGCCTCGCTGCCCCCTGAGCGCAGCGGAATCAGCGCGTCGAGCGGATCCGGATATTCGTCGGCGTGGATGGTGGGGGCGAGGTCGGCGATGGTGGGGGTGTCGAAGAGGGTGCGGATGGTGATTTCGGTGTTGAGGGTTTCGCGGATGGCGCTGATGAGTTGGGTGG